>DASWZY010000031.1:0-6265 GCA_036407055.1 Binatia bacterium | reverse complement strand
TGCTTGCCGTACATCATGAGCAGCGGCACCGGAAGCTGATGCAGCCGCTCCCAGATCGGCACAGCCTCCTTGCCGCCGCCGCGCGGCACCTTGCCGCGCTCGAGGAAGGCCTGGAAATTCTTTCCCAGGCTCATGCGGTGGCGCTTTTCCAACACTTCCGGGGTGATGAGCGAATGATTGAATAAATTGGCCTCGAGCAGCGCGCGGCTCTCGGCAGCCGTCGGCTCGGCCGCGCCGCCTTCCTCGCCTTCGCCCGCGCCGGCCTTCCCGCCGCCGGGAAGCGGCGGCAGAAGACTGCCGGTGCCGAGGATGACGGCCTTGGCGATGCGCGGCGTCTGGTCGAACGCCAGGCCGACCGCCATCGCGCCAGCCGCAGAATGGCCCATGAGGCTCGCTTTCTGAAGGCCGAGCGCATCCATGAATGGAATGATGAAGCGGCGCCGGTAAGCGGGAGAATAATCTTTCGGATTGTCCGTGCCACCGAATCCCGGCTGATCGAAGGCAATCACGCGCAAGCCGTAGCCCGCGAGCGGCCCGAGATTGCGCTCGAACACGTCGGCTGACGAGCCGAGCGATGCGCCGTGAAGCAGCAAGACCGCAGGGCCGCTGCCTTCTTCGAGATAACGCGTCTTGAGACCGTCGACTTCAATAAACTTCTCGGTCATAAAAGCTCCAGATAAAGATTCATTTCGCCTGCGCCGAGCGCGCCCGCAGCTCCTCGACAATCGAGAGGTCCATGTATTTCAGCGGCGGCACGGACGCGAAGCGCGGGTCCTCGTAGGCCAGGGTTTTGAGCACGTTGCGGAGGCCTTCTTCGGAAGGATAGAGGTCGGGCTGCGCGTGTGACTTGAATGCGTTGTAAGCGCCTTCGAGCACCTCGCGGTCCTGCAAGCGGAACACGCGCGCCATGACCAGAATCGTCTCTTCCTTGTCGTCGATTAACGACCTCACGGCCTCGGCGTAGCCGATCAGAAATGTTTTGACCGCCTCGCGGTTCTTCGCCACGTTCGATTTTCGCGTGGTGATGAGTCCTTTGGAATAGGGCATCGCGACCGGCAGCACGTAAAGTCCCAGTTTTTCGGCGCGGCGGGCGAACTCGGGCGCGACCGGCGCCGCATCGATTTTGCCGGAGGCAAGCATCGTGAGCCGCGCGGAAGAGCTGCCGATAAACAGAATTTCCGCATCTTTGCCCGCCGCGAATCCCTCGCGCGCGAGCAGGAGCTTCAAGAACAGGTGGCTTTTGTCCAGCATGCCTCCGGCGGCGAACCGCTTGCCCTTGAGATCTCTGATGGATTGGATCTTCTCGCGTGTGACAAGATTGTACGGCGACGAGTCGTCCCACGAGCCGATACCGACGACGTCGGCGCCCTGCTCACCGACGAAGAAAAGCTCCGGTGCCGAGCCGTTGATGTAGTCGGTGCCGCCGGAAATCAAGGCATTGGCGTTGATCCGGCCGTTGGGAATCACGATCGGCTGCACGATCAGATTCCGCCTGGAAAAGATGCCCCTCTGGATACCGATATGGATCGGAATGGCGTTCGTCTGAGCCGCAGGCACGCCGATACGGACGGTCGTTTGCGCGGAAGCATCGGCGGCGCGGAGAACGACTAAGATAAAGCCCGCTGCGAGGAGACGGAGAGTGCTACGCATCCGTCACGTCGATCAGTACGCCGTCCGGGTCGGCGAGATGAAATTTCCCGAACGGGCACTTCTCGAATAGCTTCAGGCGCGCCGCGCCTTCGGGTCCGACGCCGACCGGGCTGGGTGAGAGGCGCGGATTGCGGCCGATCAGGGTCTGCAGCTCTTTCTTGAACTCCTCGAGGTTCTCGACTTTGAAGCCGATGTGCTCGGGGGCGGGGCGCTCGATGCCCGATCCGGCGTAGTCGTTGATGTCCCACGGCGTGACCGCGAGGGTGACCTTCCCGTCGGTGAGATGATAAGTATGGTCGCCCGCCTCCTGCGGCCGGAGCTCGAAGACGTCGACGTAGAACTTCGCGACTTCGTCCGGAATGACCGTGCGCACGGCGAAATGCGTGATGCAACGATCCTGCTTCCAATTGCCGTCTTCATAGACGTCGCGGCGGTTCTCCATGCCTTTTTGCGATAGATCGAAAACGTTGCCCGCGGGATCGTGCGTGCTGAGACCGGCGAAGGGACGGTTGCCGGGCCGCTTGAGGACGCTGATCTTGGGATATTTCGTCTGGATCCTGTCGAGCGCGGTTTGTACGTCGTCGACCTCGAAGCCGAAATGGTCGAACCCCGCCTGGCGGCCGGCGCGGCGCGGGTTGATGTTCATGCCGATGTAGCCGTCGCCCACGACGACGGCGCTTTCGGGCTTCGCCCGCTGCGAGGTGCGCATTTTGAACAGCGCCTCGTAGAATCTGCCCATGAGCGCGTAGTTCTCGCTCGCGATCGCGATGTGCTTGATCTGCGTCTGCATGGCTTGTCCCTCCGTTTCCGTCGATTCTCCCTCAGGGAATATCCGCCGTCAAGCGGTTTTGCAACCGCCTCATCCACGGCTCCAGCTCGCGCGCCCACGGCATCCGGCGGTGTCTTCTCAGATAATCCACCGCGGCGCGAAACATCGCCGCGTCGCTCCTCGTCACGTGAGCCGCGATCTTCTTTTTACGGCCCTGCATCTCCTGCTCGCAGAATTTCCGAATTGCCTGCCAATGCGGCAGCGCGGCAGATCCGTAACGCTCAATAATCGTACGCCGCCAGCTGCGCTCCGGATCATAGCCGTTCGGCCGGGCGGCGTACTCGAAGCACGTCGCGAGCGGGACGAAGCTCAGCGCCTCCTGGAGCAGCGGATTGTTTAAATATCCATACACGAGGTCGGGCAGATCGGGATCGCGCCCCGTGAGTGGACCCAAGTTCATATCGTTGCGCATCGAGAGATCGTTGACAGGATAGTTGTCCCACAGTATCAGTCGCCGGTCGATCCGCTTGCGGATACGGCGGATATGGGCGGTGGTGATTTTCTCGCTGACGATTTGCGGACCCGTCCAGAGAAACGCAACCGATAAAGGCAGAGTCTCGGAGAGTCTTTCGAGGAAATCATCTTCGAAGCGGCCGAATACTCGCGCGAGCAGCGGGTCCTCGCTGTAGTAGGAAGGGCAGATCCACCAGTCGACGTCTCTCCATGAACCCGGCTGGCGGGCGAGAATCTCGGCGAGCCACCAACCCTCCGCCCGAGCCAAACTCCCGGCGAAACGCTTGCGATCTTTTTCGTGGCTCAGCCGCGACGGTATATCGTCGAAAAGCACTGCGAACGACCGCACCCCGCTATCGTAAAAGCGCTGCGCCTTCGCCAGCAATGTAAGGATCGGCCGCTCGCTGTTGAAAAGAAGTCCTTTGCCGGGGTGAAACCCATAAACGAAATCGATGTTGCATCGCTGCGCGCAACGGATCAGACGCTCCATCTCTTTCCAGCGTTGCGGTGGATACGGCATCCGCCATTTTTCACGATGATACGGGTCGTCCTTCGGAGCGTACAGATAGGTGTTCATACCTCTGGCGCCTCCGAACTCGAATATTGCGGTGCGCTGTTTCAACGACCAGGGCGGACCGAAGAAGCCTTCGACGATGCCGCGGCGCTCGAATGTCGGCGCGTGTTGCATCTCGTGAATTTGTCACGGACGGTGCCGGGCGGCAAACGGCCGTGCGTCCGCAATTGCTTGACGGCGGGCGATGCATTTTATAGCATCCGCGGAACGCCTTTCGCCGCCGGGCCGACGCGCCCTCCATTACCCGATGATCAACCCATATCTGACGCTGTGCGATCCGTATTCGACTGGCAAATTGCGTGACTTCTGCCAAATAGAGAAGAGCGGCGTATGCTGAGCTTGTTCCTGAAGGGCTTCGTCATCGGGATGATCATCGCGGTGCCGGTCGGCCCGATCGGGCTGCTCTGCGTCAATCGCACGCTCTCCAAAGGACCGTTGTACGGTCTCGTGTCGGGCCTGGGCGTGGCGACGGCCGACGCTATCTCCGGCGGCGTGGTGGTTCTCGGCCTCACGTTCGTTTCGTCGTTTTTACTCGCGGAGATGTTGTGGCTGAGGCTGATCGGCGGGATATTTTTATGCTATCTTGGATTCAAGATCTTCGTGACGGAGCCAAGGCCGCAGTCAATGGTCGATAAGGAAAACAAGAATCTGCTGGCCGCCTATGCGTCGACCTTGTTCCTGACCTTCAGCAACCCGCTGACGCTGCTGTCATTCGTCGCGATCTACGCAGGGTGGGGCGTCGAAGATCTCAGCGCGCATCGCCTCCTCGCGGCGGTCCTTATGCTGGGCATTTTTTGCGGCTCGGCAAGCTGGTGGGTCGCTCTCAGCGGCGGCATGCCGGTCGTACGGGTGATGTTCACGCACGACGGGCTGCGCTGGATTCACCGGGTCTCCGGCGCAATCATCGCTGCGTTCGGCTTCATCATCCTGTTGAGCCTGACACAAAGTTTCCCCCGGTGACAGCCATGCAGGCGGCCGAAGCGTTAGGCGATCGCAGTCTTCCCGTCATGATTCCGGCGCGCCTGAATCTTTCGCTGGCCGCGTTTCACCTGCTGGCGAACGTCTTCCAATTTTTTATCCTCCCGCTCGTGCTGCTGCCGAAAAGCCCGTGGTGGGCGCTCGCGTTGCTGCCGCTGGCGATGCTCAACAACCCTTTCTGGAGTCTGATTCACGAGGCGATCCATGACATGTTGCATCCGTCCCGGCGGGTCAATCGTGTGATTGGGCGTTTGCTGGCGTATGCTTTCGGCGCGCCGTTTCTCATCCTGCGGCTGAGCCATTTGCTTCACCACAAGCTCAACCGCTCGCTCGTCGAGGCGACCGAGATCTACGCGCCGGAGCGCCGGTCCTGGAGGCGCGCCGCGCTCGGCTACTTCGCCCACGTCTTCGGCGGCCTTTATTTGCTCGAGCTCGCGAGCCCGCTGATGTTCTTTCTTCCACGCGCGGTGCTGCGGGCGATGGAAAAGAAATATTTCATGGGCGCCGACGTGCCGGGAAACCTGATGCGCGGTCTCATGCGCGACCAGCCGGTCCGCGAGATGCGCATCGACGGCATTGTGATCATCGCGTTTCTCGCCGCGAGCGCGTGGAGCTACGGCGTCTACTGGCCGTTGCTCGCCGCCGCGCTCTGCGCGCGCGCCTTTCTGATTTCTTTTCTGGATAACGTCTATCACTACGCGACGCCCATCGGCGACACTTTTTACGCGCGGAATCTTTCGCTTCCGCGGGCTTTCTCCGCCCTCCTGTTGCATTTCAATTTTCACGGCATTCATCACCGCAACCCGGCGATGCCGTGGATCGGGCTGCCCGCGGCTTTCCGGCACCAGCGGCTAGCTTTTGACAGCCGCTACGCGACGGCGGCGCTCGGGCAGCTCGGCGGACCGATCCCGCAGGGGAGGCTTTTGCGATGACGGCCGACAAAAAACTCCGTGTCGGTGTGATCGGCGGCGGCTACGGCCGCAATCACATCCTCGCGTACCAGGCGAGCGGCTGCGAAGTCGCGGCGTTCTGCCAGCGCTCGGAGGCGAAAGCCGCGAAGCTCGCGCGCGAATTCGCCATTCCGAACATTTACGCCGACTACCGCGATCTTCTCGCGCTGTCGGGTCTCGACGCGGTAAGCATCGCGACGCCGCCGAATCTGCATCGGCCGATCGCCGTCGAAGCCGTCGAGCGCGGACTGCATGTGCTTTGCGAAAAGCCGCTGGCGCTGGACGTCGGCGAGGCGGAGACGATGCTCGCGCGAGCGGAAGCGGCCCGCCGCGTACACATGACGGCCTTCAACTTCCGCGGCATCTCCGCCGTGCGCCGTATGAAGGAGCTGCTCGACGAAGGATTCGTCGGAAGAATCTTTCACGTCGAGGCGACGTGGCTGACGGAAGGCAGGATGGCGCCGGACACTCCGATGGGTTGGCGCCATCGCAAGGCGACCGCAGGGTTCGGCGTCCTGGGCGACACCGGCGTGCACATGATCGACCTCGTGCGCTGGCTCGTCGGCGATTTCCAAACGGTCACGGCTCAGGCGACGACGTTTCACGGCCAAAGAAGCCTCCCCGATGGCAGCGGCATGGGGGATGTAGAAGTCGAAGATTCGTGTATGTTTCTCGCTAAGTTAGCCGGCGGAATCCAAGCGTCGCTTCACGTCAGCGGCGTGGCGCGCGGCAGCCTCTTTCAATCCATCCGCATCTTCGGCAGCGAAGGCGCGCTTGCGGTCGCCGTCAACCGCAAGGGAGCCGACTGGGTCGTAGGCAGGCTTTCCGGCG
>DASWZY010000030.1:0-10783 GCA_036407055.1 Binatia bacterium | reverse complement strand
CCGCATCCGGCCGTCCGAGGCGCTTGGCCGCCGCCGCCATCGCCGCGAGCCGCGCGCGGTCTTCGAACAGCGCGCGCACGCGCGCGGCGAGCTTCGCGCCGTCGAGCTCGCGGTCGAGGATCATCTCGGCCGCGCCTTTTTCCACGAGCTCCTCGGCGTTCAACCGCTGGTGGTCGTAGACCGCGTAAGGATAAGGAATCAGGATCGCCGGCTTGCCGAAAACGGTGAGCTCGGCGATCGTCGCCGCGCCCGAGCGGCAGATCACGAGGTCGGCGCGCGCATAGGCTTGATCCATGCCGTCGATGAACGGCACGACCACGGCCTCGAAGGGCAGCTCGGCGTACGCCGCGCGCACTTCTTCGAAATCCAGCTTGCCGGTTTGATGGAGTATTTTGAGCGACGACTGCATGTCGCCCAACCGTTTCAGCATGTCGATCGCGCACTGGTTGATGCGGCGCGCGCCCTGGCTGCCGCCGAAAATAAACAGCATGAATTTTTTCTCCCTTTCGACTTCCGGCAGCGTGCGCCAGCGCACCGGGTTTCCGGTCTCGACGACGCGGCCGCGCGGAAAATATTTCGCGCTGCCTTGATACGATGTGAACACGCGGTCTACGATCTTGCCCAGCATCTCGTTGGTCAGCCCGGGCCGCAAATTTTCCTCGAGGATCGCCGTGCGGACGCGCCGCGTCTTCGCGGCCAGCAGCAGCGGGCCGGAAGCGTAGCCGCCGACGCCGAGCACGTAATCGGGCCGGAAGCGGCGGAGAATCCCGAGCGAGCGCAGGAAGCTCGCCGGAATGCCGTAAAGGCCCTGTAAAAATCCGCGCACGCCTCTGCCCTTCAATCCTTTCACCGGTATCAGCTCGAGCGGAAAGCCCGCCGCCGGAACCGCGCGGACCTCGATGCCTTGCGCCGTGCCGACGAATAAAATCTCGTTCATCGCGTCGCGTCTCTTGAATTCCTGCGCGACGGCGAGGCCTGGGAACAGATGCCCGCCGGTGCCGCCGCCGGCCACGATAACGCGCACTTCATTTTCTCCCGCGCGACAGGCCGAGCAGCATTCCGGCCTCGACCAGGTTCACCATCATCGCCGAGCCGCCGTAGCTGATGAACGGCAGCACCAGGCCTTTCGTCGGCATGAGCCCCATGACGACGCTCATGTGAATCAGCGCCTGAAGTCCCAGCAGCGTCGTGAGGCCGAATGCCAGATACTGGCTGAACGGCTCTTCGATCCTGCTCGCGAGCTTGAGGCCGCGCACGATGATCACCGCGAAGAGCGCCAGCACGCCGAGCGCGCCGAGTAGACCCATCTCCTCGCCGATGACCGAAAAAATGAAATCGGTGTGCGCCTCCGGGAGATAAAACATCTTCTGCCGGCTCTCGCCGAGGCCGCGGCCGAGCAATTGCCCGGAGCCGAACGCGATGTACGACTGAATAATCTGAAAGCCGCTCTTCGAGGCGTCGCGCCACGGATCGAGAAAGGTCATGAGACGCCGCAGTCGGTACTCCGCGCCCATGATCGCGACGGCGACGACGGGCACCGCGGCGAGGGCGAGGCAGGCGAGGTGCGACAATCTCGCGCCGGCGATGAAAAGCATGAGGATGAGAAGGAGTCCGAGCGTCACCGCCGTTCCGAGGTCGGGCTCGAGCACGATCAAGCCGAAGAAAACCCCGCCCACCAGAAGATGCGGCACGACCCCGAGCGTAAAGCTCGCCATCTTGTCGGTCTTTTTCGCCAGCGAGCGCGCGAGGTAAAGCAGCAGCGAGAGCTTCGCGAGCTCCGCCGGCTGAAACGCGAAGCCGCCGAGGGTGAGCCAGCGCCGCGCGCCGCCGCGCGTGCTGCCGATGCCGGGAACCAGCAGCAAAACCAAAACCAGCAGCACGGCGCCCATCAACGGATAGGCGAGCTTGCGATAAACCTCGACCGGCATCGCGGCGGCGATCAATAAACCGGCAAAGCCGATGCCGGCCGCGATCAGCTGTTTGCGGAAGAAATACGTGCCGTCGCCGAAGCGCTCCTGCGCGTAGATATAGCTCGTGCTCAGCACCATCGTGATGCCGATGGCCAGCAGCGCCGCGACGGTGAAGAAAATCCAGCCGTCGACCGCCACGCCTTCTCTCACAGTTCTTGAACTAAGGACCGAAATTTTCTTCCCCTCTCGGTATAGTCGCGAAACTGGTCGAAGCTCGAGCACGCCGGCGAAAGCAACACGACGTCGCCTGCGCGCGCCGAGGCCGCGGCCTCGCGCACGGCCGCGTCGAGATCTTCTACGACAACGGTCGCGGTCAGATCGCCGAGCGCGGCGCGGATCTTTTCTTTCGCCGCGCCGAAAACAATCAACTTTTTCACGGTGCGGCGGATCTCGTCCGCGAGCGGCGCGTAGTCGCCGCCCTTATCGACGCCTCCCGCCAGCAGGACCACCGGCGCGGAGAAGCTCGCGAGCGATTTGATCACGGCGCCGACGTTCGTGCCCTTCGAATCGTTGTAATACCGCACGCCGTTTTTCTCGCGCACGAATTCGAGCCGGTGCTCGAGCCCCGCGAAGCTTTCCATCGCGCCCCGGATCGCCGCGCGCGGCACGCCGGCAGCCTTCGCCGCGGCGATCGCCGCCATCAGGTTTTCCACGTTATGGACGCCCTGAATCTTCACGTTCGCGAGCGGAAAGCGCTCCTCGACACCGGCGCCGCGCCAGACGATCTCGTCTTTCGCCGCGTACACGCCTGCTTCGACCGGCGACCGGCCGAAGGAAACGACGCGCGCGCGCATACGCTCCTTCATGTTCCACACGAGCGGGTCGTCGCGGTTGAGCACCGCGAAGTCGTCCGTTTCCTGCGCGGCGAATATGCGCTCTTTGACGGCGCAGTAATCGGCAAAGCTCGCGTAGCGGTCGAGGTGGTCTTCGGTCAGATTCAGCAGGATCGCGATCCGCGGGCGGAAATCTTGCACCCATTCGAGCTGGAAGCTGCTGACCTCGGCGACGCCCCAATCCCAATCCTTGCCGGCAAAACCGATGAGCGGCGCGCCGATGTTGCCGCCGACGAACGCGTTCGCGCCCGCGGCTTTGAGCATCGCTCCGATCAGCGATGTCGTCGTGCTCTTGCCGTTCGTGCCCGTGATCGCGATCAGCGGCGCGCGCACGAAGCGGTAGCCGAGCTCGATCTCGCTTAAAATAGCGATGCCGCGCCGCGCCGCGGCTTCCAGCAGCGGATTTTCCTGCGGCACGCCCGGGCTCGGAATCAGCATGTCGATGTCTCGCAGCCACTCGGGATTTTCGCCGCCGAGGCGAAAGCGGACCGGCGCATCGCCGAGCGCGGCGATCTCGCCGCGGAGATCGGCCTCGATCCGCCGGTCGCTGACGGTCACTTCGGCGCCGCTCGCTGCGAGAAAACGGGCGGCGGCGATGCCGGTGCGCGCGAGCCCGAGCACCATCACCTTTTTATCCTTGACGTCCATGATCCCACTGACAAATCCTCGCTACCTTAGCTTCAGCGTGCTCAACGCGACGACCGCGCAGATGATCGAGAGGATCCAGAAGCGCACGATGATCTGCGGCTCGGGCCATCCCTTGAGCTCGTAATGGTGATGAATCGGCGCCATGAGAAACACGCGCTTGCGCCGCAGTTTGTACGAGGCGACCTGGAAGATCACCGAGAGCGCCTCGACGACGAAGACGCCGCCGACGATCACCAGCAGAATCTCGTTTTTGGTCATGAGCGCGACGATGCCGAGCGCCGCGCCGAGCGACAGCGAGCCGACATCGCCCATGAACATCTGCGCCGGATAGGCGTTGAACCAGAGAAAGCCGAGGCCGGAGGCGACCACGGCGGCGCAGAAGACGCTCACCTCGCCGACGCCGGCGACGTACGGGATCTGGAGGTACTCGGCAAAGTTCTTGTTGCCGGTCACGTATGCGATGAAACCGTAGGTGCCGGCGCTCACCATGATCGGCCCGATCGCGAGGCCGTCGAGGCCGTCGGTCAGGTTGACCGCGTTCGAGGCGCCCGCGATAACGAGCATCGCAAAGGGGATGTACCAGACGCCGAGGTCGGGATGGAGATTTTTGAAGAACGGCACCGCGAGAACGCCGCTGAAAAAGGGCTGGCGGTAGAGAATGACCGCCGCCACGAAGGCGACGCCCATTTGCAGCAAGAACTTGGAGCGCGCGGAGAGGCCGCGGCTCGATTTCATTTTGAGCTTCAGCGAATCGTCTATGAAGCCGATCGCGGCGAACCCGCCGGTCACCACGATCGACAGCGTGATGTAGACGTTGGTGATGTCCGCAAGCATGATGGTCGAGAAAAAGAGCGCGAGGATGATCAGCACGCCGCCCATGGTCGGCGTGCCGGCTTTGACCGCGTGGCCGGCCGGCCCGTCTTCGCGGATCGGCTGCTTCATCTGCATCGCCGACAGCGAGCGGATCAGCGCCGGGCCGAAGATGAACGAGATGAGCAGCGCCGTCAGCGCCGCGATCGCGGCGCGGAACGTGATGTAGCGAAAGACATTGAAGCCCGAGTAGGTCGTATGCAGCGGGTAGAGAAAATAATAAAGCAAGGCTACGCTCCACGGGCTTTCAAAGCGCCGAGAACCTTTTCCATGCGCATGCCGCGCGATCCCTTGAACAAAATCCAATCGCCGGCGCGGAGATTTTTCCGCAGCGACGACGCGATCCCGCCGTGCGTCTTGCCGACGGCTAGACGGTCGGACGCCATGCCGGCCTTGAGCGCGCCTTGCCGGACGAGGCGCGCCTGTTTACCGAAAATATAGAGGCGGTCGATGCCGCATTCGGCTGCCTGCCGTCCGACGGCGAGGTGACGCTTGCGTGTCTCGCCGCCGAGCTCCAGCATGTCGCCGACAACGGCGATTTTACGGCCGCCGCTCATGCGCGCGAGCGTTTTCAGCGCCGCCTCCATCGATGCGGGGTTCGCGTTGTATGCGTCGTTGATAATGCCGAGCCCGTTCCAGCGCTCGACTGCCATGCGCATCGAGAAAGGCCGCACCGCTTCGAGTCCGGCGCGGACGGCTCGCAGATCGACGCCGGCCGCGTGCGTCATCGCGGCCGCGCCCAGCGCGTTGAGAAGATTGTGATCGCCGGGTAGCCGCAGCCGGACCTGAGCGCGCTTGCCGCCGATGCGCAGCACGAATGCCGTGCCGCCGTCGCCGATCGGCCGCGCGTCTTCGGCTCTGACGCGTCCCTGCCTGCCGTAGGTGATTTTCTTTCCCTTGAGCTTCGAGCCGATCCGCCGCGTCCGCGGATCGTCGAGGTTCACGACCGCGACGCCGCCGGGCCGGAGCCCACGGTAGATGGAACCCTTCTCGCGCGCGACGCCGGCGACGCTCTTGAGGCCGCTCAGATGCGCGGGCCCGACGGAAGTGACGATCGCGACATCCGGCGTGGCAATCCGCGTCAGACGCCCAATCTCTCCGGGATTGCTCGTCCCGAGCTCGACGACCGCGGCGCGGTCGCGCTCGGAGAGCCGCAGCAGCGTAAGCGGCAGACCGACCAGGTTGTTGTAGTTGCCTTCCGTCTTCAGCACGCTTCCGCGCAGTTTCTTGCCGTTCAAGGCCGCCTTTTCTAGAATCGCCGCAACCATCTCTTTCGTCGTCGTCTTGCCGTTCGAGCCGGTGATGGCGAGCACCTTCGGATTCAAATGCATCCGCCGGTAATGGCCGAGCGCGCCGAGCGCTGCGAGCGTGTCCTTGACGCGCACGACCGCCGCGTTTTTCGCATGCGCGGGCGGAATCCGCTTATGGACGATCAGACATGCCGCGCCGCGGCGCGCGGCGTCCTTCGCAAAGCGATGACCGTCGAATTTCCGCCCCTTCAGAGCTACGAAAACCGAATCCCGCGCCACTTTCTTCGAGTCCGTCACAACCTCGCCGAAATCGGTTCGTCCCGCCGGTCGCATCAGCCTCCCGCCCGTTGCCGATAAAATCTGCTGCAAAGTCCACGACATTTTGATCGACTCCGTTCATGTGAATTCCTCCTATAAAACCTTGAGGATCGACAATTTCTCCATCTCTTCTCTTGCGACCTCGCGATCGTCGAAATGGATTTTCTCCGTCCCGAGGATCTGGTAATCCTCGTGCCCCTTGCCCGCGAGCAGCACGAGATCGCTCGCGCGCGCGAGCGTCAGCGCCACCCGGATCGCAGCGCGCCGGTCGGGCTCGACGAGATAAAATTTTGAGTTTTGAGTTTTGAGTTTTGAATTTCCGGATTCGATTCTTTTAATTCCGCTTTTTTTTGCGCCGGCTTCGACCTCGTCGAGGATCTTCATCGGATCTTCGGTGCGCGGATTGTCCGAAGTCAGCACGGCGATATCGGCCAGACGCGCCCCCGCTTCTCCCATCAGCGGGCGCTTGCCGCGGTCGCGGTCGCCGCCGCAGCCGAATACGGCGATGAGTCTGCCCGGCGTCAGCGGCTTCAAAAGCTTTAGCGCGCGCTCGAGCGCGTCGGGCGTATGCGCATAGTCGACGAGCACGGTGACGGAGCGGTCGTTGTCGACTTTTTCGAGCCGTCCCGGGACGGTCTTCAATGCCGCGAGCCCGCGCGCGATCGCGTCGGGCTCGATGCCCATCGCGAACGCCGCCGCGGCGGCGGCGAGAATGTTTTCCAGATTCGTCGCGCCGATAAGCTGCGACGAGAAGGGTATCGAGCGCTCGCGCATCCGAAGCTCGCCCCTTAATCCGCCGAGATCGCCGGTGATATTGACGGGATGCACGTCCCATTTCGCGTCGCGGCCGTAGCTCACCGTATCGAGGCCGCGCGCGGCGCTTTTCTCCAGCAGCTCGGGGCCTCTCGGATCGCTGCCGTGGATCACGGCCGATTTTTTCTTCTTGCCGCTCGCGGGCAGATAATCGGTGAAGAACTTGCTCTTGCTCGCGAAGTAGCTTTCCATGTCGCCGTGGAAGTCGAGATGATCGCGGGTGAGATTGGTGAAGATCGCCGCATCGAAGTCGATGCCGCGCACGCGCTCGAGCTCCAGCGCATGCGACGAGACCTCCATCGCGACGCTCTCGACGCCGGCGCGCGCCATGTCGGCGAGCAGGCGGTGGAGATCGACCGATTCGGGCGTCGTGTGCGGCGCCGGAAGAACGGAGTCGCGGTAGCGGTAATTCACGGTGCCGACGACGCCCGTCGCCGCGCCCGCGGCGCGGAAGATCGATTCGAGAATATACGTGACCGTCGTCTTGCCGTTGGTGCCGGTGACGCCGGCGACGCGGATGCCGCGACTCGGATAGTCGTAGAAGCGCGCCGACCATTGGCCCATGGCGCGCCGGACGTTGCGCACGCGGATCGTCGCGGCGCTTCCTGAGCGCGAGTCCGCCCGCTCGGTGACGACGGCGGCGGCGCCGCGCGTCAGCGCGTCGTTGACGAACTCGTGCCCATCGCTGCGCGCGCCGGGAACCGCGAAGAAGACGAAGCCGGGCTTCACCCGGCGCGAATCGTACGCGAGCCCCGCAACCGCGCGCTCCAGATTTCCATCTGCCTGTTCCACTTCGCCCGCTTGCAGGAGCACGCCTAATTGCATCGTTCAGCCCTGGAGATTGAGTGTCAGCGTCCCGTTCTTATTCCATGCCGCGCCGGGAAGCGGGGATTGCTTCACGACGTAGCCGTTGCCGCGCATCTCGACTTTGACGTTGAGCGCGCGCGCCTTCTCGACCGCTTCGCGCAGACTGAGGCCGATAAAATCCGGCACGTCGGAATCGCTCTCGCTGCGCGGCGCGCGCTCGCTTTTCGGCGGCAGCTTGAGCGCCGCCTCGCGGAGCAGCGGCGCGGGCGGCGCCGCCGGCGCGGCCTTGTCGGGCGCCACGGCGAGGCGCTGCAGCGTCGCCGCCGCGATGTTGCGAAACGCCGGCGCGGCCACGGTGCCGCCGTAGACGCTGGTCTCGGGCTCGTCGAGGATCACGGCCATCACGAGCCGCGGCTCGTCGGCCGGAACGAATCCCACGAAGGAGGCAACGCGCTTTTTCGTGTAAACGCCGTGCTCGGCCTTTTGCGCGGTGCCGGTCTTGCCCGCGACCTCGAAGCCTTCGACGCTCGCGAGGACTCCGGTGCCGCCCTCGTCGGCGACGCCTTTGAGGATCGACGTCAGCGTGCGCGCGGTGCTTTCCGAAATCGCGCGCCGGACCACGTGCGGCTGGTTTTCCCACAAGACGCGGCCGTCGGGCCCGGTCGCGCGCCGTACGACGAACGGCCGCATGAGAATGCCGCCGTTGGCGACCGCGCCGTACGCCATGACGAGCTGGATGGGCGTCACCGAGATGCCCTGCCCGTATGCGTGGGTTGCGAGATCGATGGCGGCCCATTTATCGGGCCGTCGAATGAGGCCCACCGCTTCGCCCGGGAGGTCGACGCGGGTGGACTGGCCGAAACCGAACTTCTCGATGTATTTCGAGTAGCGCTCTTTGCCTAACTTCTCGGCCACTTTGGTCACGCCGATGTTGCTAGAATATTGGATGATCTTCGCGAAGGGAAGCCAGCCGTGCTCGTGGGTGTCGTGGATGATCTTGCCGGCGTAGGCGTACTTTCCGTTCTCACAAAAAAACAGATCTTCTTTTCCGACCACGCCTTCTTCGAGCGCGGCGGCGGCGAGAATCGTCTTGAACGTCGAGCCCGGCTCGAAGCTGTCGGTAACGGCGCGGTTACGCCACTGGTTCGACGACTGCCGCGTGAAGTTATTCGGATTGAAAAATGGGTAATTCGCGAGCGCGAGAATCTCGCCGGTGAACGGGTCGACGACGATCGCGACGCCCGCCTTCGCGCGGTATTTCGTCGCCGCCGCCTCGAGCTCGCGCTCGGCCAGGTGCTGGATCGAAGTGTCGAGCGTGAGCTGGAGATCCGAGCCGGGCGGAATTTGCAGCGTCTCGACGCCTTGCACGAGCACGCGGCGGCCGAGCGCGTCGCGCTCGACGACCGACGAGCCGCTCTCGCCCCGGAGGTAGCCGTCGTAGCGGAGCTCGACGCCTTCGAGCCCTTGCGAGTCGCGCCCGACGAAGCCGACGATCTGTGCGGCGAGCTGTCCTTGCGGATAATAGCGATTCGGCTCGACGTAGACGCCGACGCCGTCGACGCTCAGCATCTCGACCCGCTCGGCTTCTTTGGGCGAGACCTGGCGCTTGAGCCAGACGAAGGATTTTTCGGAGGCGAGCTTCTGCGCGATGTCGGCCGAATCGGCGCCGAGCGCCTGCGCGAGACCCG
Organism: Binatia bacterium; assembly: GCA_036407055.1. GTDB lineage: Bacteria > Desulfobacterota > Binatia > UBA9968 > UBA9968 > JAJPJQ01. The sequence continues at coordinate 1,586 of DASWZY010000030.1, read as the reverse complement.
GCGCGACGCGCTTCGGCTCCTTGATGCGGCGCGGCCGCGCGTATACCGATTTCCCTTCGAGCGAGAGCGCCAGCGGCTCTCCGGCGCGGTCGAAGATGGTGCCGCGCTTGGGCAGCACGATCATCTCTTTCAAGTGCTGCTTCTCGCCCAGCTGCCTGAGCTTGTCGCCGTCGAGGATCTGCAGCTGGAAGGCGCGCAGCGCGACGGCAAGGAAAAACACGACAAAGAAAACGCCCGCGGCGCCGAGTCGGAGCCTCACGCCGGCGAACGAGCGCCTCATGGCAGCACCACTACCTGTCCGCGCTGGGGCTGGCCCATGCCCAGGCGCGCGCGCGCCATCGCTTCCAACCGCTGCGGCGAAGTGAGCGTCGCGAGCTCGACCTTGAGCTCGCGGTTTTCCTGCTCGAGCTCCCGTTCCAACTTCGTCGCGGTCGCGAGCGCGTATCCCATGTGGACGACCTGAAGCCGCAGCCAGACGTGCAGGAGCGCGATGGCCACGAGCCCCGTGCCCAGCAGCGCCGGCAGCAATACGCCGCTTCGGCCCGAGCCGCGTAGCGGCTCGGCGATGCGCGGTCGGAGAATGCTGAGGCCCCACATCTTCTTGACCAGCGTGAATGTCATCGCATTAAAGGCGTTCGACGGCGCGGAGCTTCGCAGAGCGCGCGCGGGGGTTGCGCTCGACTTCCGCTTCGGACGCGACGCGCGGTCGCGGCGTGAGCAGCTTCACTTTTTGACTCCAGCCGCAGCGGCAAACCGGCGTCCGCGGCGGACACAGGCAGCTCCGGCTCCATTTGCGGAATGCCTGCTTCACCATGCGGTCTTCGAGGGAGTGAAAGGAGACGATCGCCAGCCGTCCGCACGGGTGCAGGAGTTCGTAGCCCTTTTCCAAAAATGCCTCCAGGTTTTCGAGCTCCCCGTTGACTGCGATGCGCAGCGCCTGAAACGTTCTCGTCGCGGGGTGGATGTGCCCGCGTTTTCCGCCTACGGCCCGCGCGACTAAATCCGCGAGCGTTTTGGTCGTCTCGATGCGCCCGCGCCGCCGCTCCTGATCGATCGCGGCGGCGATGCGCCGCGCGCGCGGCTCCTCGCCGTAATCCCGCAAGATCCGCGCCAGCTCGGCGACCGGATACGTGTTCACGATCGTCGCCGCGTCGAGCGGGCGGCGCCGGTCCATCCGCATATCGAGCGGGCCGTCCGTCTGAAAACTGAAGCCGCGCTCGGGCGCGTCGACATGGCGCGAGGAAATGCCCAGGTCGAGCACGGCGCCGTTCACGCGCTCCCAGCCGATCTCGCCGAGCGCCGCGCGGGCGTCGCGAAAGTTCGCGCGCCTGAGGATCGCCCGCGCGCCGAAGCGCGCGAGCTTCTTTTCCGCCGCGGCGAGCGCCTCCTCGTCCCAGTCGAGTCCCAAAAGCGCGCCGTCGGGTTCGCTGCGCTCGAGTATTTTTTCGCTGTGCCCTCCTCCTCCGAGCGTTCCGTCAAGATATTTTCCCTGCGCGCGCGGCTCGACGATCTCGATCACTTCCTCGAGCAGCACCGGCGCATGCGCATACTCCATTTAATGGAAGGTGCCGTCTCCTTCCCAGTCG
>DASWZY010000029.1:0-33870 GCA_036407055.1 Binatia bacterium | reverse complement strand
TCGAGGAGCCGCAGGATCTCTCGATCAACGTCGAACAGAACGGCAAGCCGGCGATGACAGCGCACACGAGCGACATGATATGCGGCATCCGCGAGCACATCCGTTTTCTGACGAGCTGTCTGACGCTCCGGCCCGGCGACTTGATCACGACCGGCACGCCGGCCGGCGTGAAAAAATTAGCCGACGGCGATCACCTGAAAGGCACGATCGACAAAATCGGCTCGATGGAGCTCGAGGTCGCCGCGGAGCGGTAGATGCGTATCGGCCGGATTCTCCGGGCAACGCAGCTCGCCGCGCTGCTCCTCGGCTCATCGGCCGCCTTCGCGGCGACATTGCCCGAGATTACGACTGTCGGCGCCGGCGGGGACACGTGCAAACAGTGGATGCAGGCGATCAACGAGCCGAGCGCCCGATATCAATATCAGCAATGGCTTTTCGGCTTCATCTCAGGCTACAACTGGCGCGACACCTCGAAGCAGATCGTTCCGTCAAACACTAAAGAAGTGCTCTCTTGGACCGACAATTTTTGCAAGGTCAATCCCGACGCGCCCATCTATGTCGCCGCATCGAACCTAGCGCGCCAAATGATAAACTCGGTCAAAGCCGGCGAAGCCGGCAAAAAACCTGACAGCAAGCGATGATCCACAGCCGCATTTGCTCGCTGCTCGAAATACGCCATCCCATTGTTCTCGGCGGTATGGGCGGCGGCGCTACCGGCGCCCCGCTGGTCGCCGCCGTGTCGAACAGCGGCGGCCTCGGAACTCTCGGAACCTCGGGAATGGACGGCGCGAAGCTTCGAGCGGAAGTCGAGGCGATCCGCCGCGCGACCGATAAGCCTTTCGGCATCAATCATCTGCTTTTCGAAGTCGATGAAGAACGTTTTTCCGTAACCTTACAGACGAAGCCCGCCGTGGCGTCGTTCGCCTGGGCGCGCCCTGACCAGGACCTCCGCGCCTATTTCGATCGCGCGCACGCCGCCGGCTGCAAGGTTGTGTACATGGGCGGCGAAGTCTCCGAGAATGTCCGCGCCGCCGAAGCCGGCGCCGACATCATCGTCGCGCAGGGCACCGAAGCCGGCGGCCACGTCGGCTGGATGGCGTCCATGCCGCTAGTGCCGATGGTCGTCGACGCGGTCGCGCCGCTGCCGGTGCTCGCCGCGGGCGGCTTCGCCGACGGCCGCGGCCTTGCCGCGGCGCTTGCGCTCGGCGCCGACGGAGTTCTCGTCGGCACGCGTCTTTTGGCGACGCACGAGTCGCCGCTGCATCCCGACTTCAAACGGGCAATCGTCGACAGCGACGGCCACGATACGGTGCTGACCGAAATCCCCGATCTCGCGTCCGGCCGCGTGTGGCCCGGCGCCATGTCGCGCGTGGGCCGAAACGATTTCATCGAGCGTTGGGCGGGACGCGAATGGGCCGTCCGCCGCGAGCAGCGCGAGATCGCGCAAGCGGTGGCGGAGGCGCGCAAGCAAGGCGACGCGGCCAACGCGCCGCTTTTCTTCGGCCAGGACGCGGGCCTCATCGACGCGATCAGGCCGGCGGGCGAAATTATCGAAACAATGGCCGCCGAAGCTGAAGAGATCATCAAACAGCGGCTTGCCCTCCTTGTGAAGCGGTGAAATCTGCGCCGACGGCTTCGAAACGGCTTGCACCCGCCGGAAGCGGTACGATGCGCGCTCGCCAAAGGACCGCGGACGAGGGACACTTCAATGCCTCTTTCGAACGTATCGATTTGAAAGCCTTCGCAAGCTTTGTCATCGCGCTCAGAAAGTTTTTGCGCCGTCCGATAAATGTCGCGGACGCCAGGAAAGAAGTCGAGCGCCGCATGGCGCTCCGTGACGAGCGATTCCTGAATGTCGTCGAGAACAATGTTTTTCGCTGTCCGGAGAGCCCTTATTGGAAACTTTTCAAAAACGCCGGCTGCGACTACGGCGATCTTGCCGCAAATCTGGAGCGCTACGGACTCGAAAAAACGCTGGAGCAAATTGCCGGCGAAGGAGTCTACCTGACGCCGGAAGAATTCAAGGGCAAGCGCGAAATCTCGCGCGGCTCCACAAAATTCTACTTCGATTCACAAAGCTCCGAGAGAGACCGAACTTCCCCGTCGATCCGAATGCAAAGCAGCGGCACGAGCAACGTCCCGCAATCGTATTTCATCCCCGTCAGGGCTTTAGCTTCGAGAAGCGTCTCGATGTGCATCTTTTTGGAGGCCCACAAGCTCTTCGCCTATTCTTCCGCCGTCCAGGACGCGATTCTCCCTTCCAACGGCGGCGCGCGTGATTTGCTAGTTTCCGCGGGCTTCGGCCATCGGAGCGAGCGCTGGTTCGCCGGAGCAGTGCCTTCACATCGCTGGTTATCGCGACGATGGAGCGAGGCGATGACCCATCTCATCGTCTTTATGGGCAACGTTTTTGGGCCCGGATTTCCCCGGCCGGAATTTGTGGAGGCCGAAAACGTCCAGCCGATTCTCGACTGGGTTTCGCAGGAGCGGAGGCGCGAAAAAATGTGTTTTATCCGATGCACCGCCAGCAACGCCGCCAGGATCGCCCGGGCCGCCTACGACAAGGGCATCTCGCTCGAAGGAACCAAGTTTCGAGTCGGTGGCGAGCCTTTCACCGAGGCTAAGCGCGAGGTCATCGCCCGCTCGGGTGCCGTGGCCATTCCCGTCTATGGATTCGAAGGCGGCGTCATCGGGTTCGGCTGCGCCAACCCGGCTTTCCTCGACGACCTTCATGTCGACGTGTCGCAGTTTGCGCTGATCGCCCGGCCGCAGCCGCTCGACTACGCTGCCGAACTTCATCCCCTACTCCTCACGACACTGGACGAAGACGCTCAACGGTTTTACTTGAACGTGGATATCGGCGACCACGCGATCTTAACCCAGCGGCGCTGCGGCTGTCTTTTCGAGCGTCTCGGGATGGCGCAGCATATCCATCAGATTCGAAGTCATGAGAAGTTCACCAGCGAAGGCATGAATTATTTCTACGGCGATCTCTTCGAGCTTCTGGAAAACTCTTTGCCGTCGGAATTCGGCGGCGGCCCCGGCGATTATCAATTGGTCGAGGAGGAGGATGCCGGTGGACAAACGCGCTTGGTGCTGATCGTGCACCCGCAGGTCGGCTTCCTGCGAGAGGAAGCGGTTTTGACCAGATTGCATGACGCTCTGGCGCGCGGTTCGCGGGCGAACGACTTCCAGACGAGCGTCTGGAAGGACGCCGGCACGGTAAAAATCAAGCGTCAGCTTCCGCTTGCGACCGCGCGTGGAAAAATCCTTCCGCTGCGCGTCTCGCGTGTATCGTGACTCTCGTGCCGAAGCGATGAAACTCAGCCGTTCGATTGCGCTTTGGGTATCGGCGACGGCGATCCTTCTATTTTTTCCTCTCGATGGTCTTTGCGCGCCGGTTCGCATCGGCTACAGCGCTCTCAGCGGAGTCTTTGCGCCGTTGTGGGTGGCGCAAGACGAGGGATACTTCAAACGGCACGCCCTGGACGCGGATACGGTTTACATCTCCGGCGGCGCCGTCGCCGTTCAGGCGCTGGTGGCTGGAAATTTGCACTTTGCCTTCGCCGGTGCCGCGGCCGGCATCCGCGCCGCCGCCAACGGCGCGGACCTCAAGATGATCGCCAACACGATGAACGCGATGGATTTCCAACTGGTTTCGCGGTCGGAGATCTCGTCGATTCAGGGCCTCAGAGGCAAAAGAATCGGCGTTACGCGCCTCGGCGGCGATACCGATTTTGCCCTGGATCTCGTTTTGCAGAAAGCCGGCTTGCTGCGCGGGCGGGATGTTGCCGTGCTCCAGACCGGCGGAATGCCGCAGCTCATCGGTGCGCTCCGCGCGGGAGCCGTGGATGCCGGGGTGATCACCGCGATGCAGGGATTGCCCGCTGAGAAGTCGGGACTGCGCCAGCTCTTGGATTTCAGCGAGATCGACTTTCCATATCCATTCGGCCCGGTAATCGCGCGGGGTGCGTATGTTAGCTCCTACCGCGTTATCGCGCTGCGATTCTTGCGCGCGTACGTGGAAGCGCTGCACAGAGTCACGGAAGATCGCGAGACGACGATGAAGACGCTGGCGAAATATACGAGGGTTCGTGACGCGGAAACCCTTGACGCAGCCTGGCGGCATTATCGGAACAGGTATCAAAAAAAGCTCTATATCGACCCGGAGGCGGCGAAGAATCTTATCCGTGTGGAGTTTAAGGACGGCGGCGCGGCGGCACCGCAGCGTTTCATCGACAACAGTTTCGTGGCCGAGCTCGAGCGCGAGGGAGTTTTTCATAAACCTTAGAAAGATGAAAAAATAATTTTTTCTCTTGACAACTTTGTCTTGGACGTTAATGTGAATTTAAGAGGTCAAATCATGGACGAGGGAATTCCGCCGGGCCAAAAACGCCCGCGGCCTCGCGACATGGTACCCCGGCGGCGGCCGGTAAACAGTAGCCTCAACTATCGTGCCTGAAGGCACAAGATCGGCGCTCCGATCGATAGCAGGAAGGCTTACTCCAAGCGACCGCGGTGCGGAATACCCGAGACCGGGCGGCGGGCTAGCCAAAGCATAAAAAATGTAATCGTGTATATGGGCGCTTTAGCGTCCTAACGGGCTCCCGGAAGGGAGCCCGTTTGTTTTTTGGCATCGTAGGGGCTCATTGCGCCCGGATTGAACGGTGTAAACAAACTGCTACCCTAAAAGGTGCTCGGGAGGGCCGATGATCGGAACGTTTGCAACGATCTCCGACATAATCGACATCCTCTTTGTCGCTATTTTGGTTTACACCGCAATGGTGTGGCTGCGCACGACCCGCGCGGCGTTCGTGCTGCGAGGGATTTTCGTCCTCGCCATCGTCTATCTCATCGCCCGGCAATTCGAGCTGCAGCTGACGGCATGGATATTCCAGGGCTTCTTCGCGATCTTCCTGATCATGATTGTGGTTATCTTCCAGGAGGAGCTCAGGCAGATCTTCGAGCGCGTGGCGGTATGGAGCTGGCGGTCGAGCGCCAACCCCGTGCAATCCGAGACAGCGAATACGCTCGTGCGCACGGCCGCCGATCTGGGAAAGGACCGAATCGGCGCTCTCGTCGTCGTAGCCGGCAGCGACCCGCTCGCGCGGCATGTCGTGGGCGGCATCCCGCTCGATGGGAAAGTCAGCGAGCCGCTGCTGAGGAGCATCTTCGATCCGCATTCGCCGGGGCATGACGGCGCGGTCATCATCGAGCACGACCGTGTGACGCGCTTCGCCGCGCATCTGCCGCTCTCGAAGGACTTGAGGCAGCTCGTCGGCCTCGGCACCCGCCACAGCGCGGCGCTGGGCATCGCCGAGCTCACCGATGCCCTGGCCATCGTGGTCTCCGAGCAGCGCGGCACGATCTCCGCGGCGCGCGACGGCCGCCTGCATCGCCTGGAAAACCCGCAGGAGCTGGTCGCCTTATTGGAAAGATTTTTGCAGAAAGAAGAGCCGAACGAGCGCCGGATATGGAAGTGGGTGCCCGTCAAGCACCTGCGCGAGAACTGGCAGGCGAAGGCGATCGCGCTCGCGATGGCCTTTGGCTTTTGGTATGTGTTCGTCCCCGGCGCGAAGGTGATGGAGGCGACCTACCGCATTCCGGTTCAGGTCCAGAATATCCCGGCCGACTACGAGCTCGAGTCGTTTCAGCCGACCGAAGTTGAAGCCACTTTCTCGGGACCGCGGCGGGCTTTTTATTTCTTCCATCCCAGGCGCCTCAAGGTGACGGTGGATGCTTCGACGGCCGAGTCGGGCCGCCGCACGTTTATGATCACGCCGCAGAGCATTCGCCATCCGAACGAGATCACGGTCGAAGAAGTCAAGCCGCAGACGCTGAGACTTACATTGCGGCGCGTTTCCGCCGAGGACAAAGCCGCGCCCGACAACGGGTTAACCGGGGGATAGGGTCCCGTGAGACGCTTTCCAGCGGACGGGCGTCAGCGCGCCGTCATCGAGCACGTCGAGCCTGAGATCGATGGCGGACGCTTCGCTATCAAGCGCGTTGTCGGTGAGAGTGTAACCGTCGAGGCGGATATTTTCACCGACGGCCAGGACCTTTTGTCCGCCGTTCTCCAATATCACCGCGGCGACGGCGATTGGATGGAAGTCGCGATGCGGCCGCTCGGGAACGACCGCTGGCGCGCCGAATTCTCTTTGGAATCGCTGGGACAATATTTTTATACGATCGAGTCTTGGATCGATCGATTCAAAACGTGGCGGGGCGGCATCGACAAGAAGATCGCAGCCCGCCAGGATGTCTCGCCCGATCTCCTGCTCGGCGCGGCGATCGTCCAGGAAACGGCGAAAAGGGCGAATGGCGACGACAAACAGAAGCTGCATCGATACGCGGCGGCGCTTCGGTCGGCGGCCGAAAGCCCGTCGGCTGCGCTCGACGAAGAGCTTGACCGCCTCATGGAAAAATATCCGGACCGGCGCTTCGCGACACATTATAAGAAGGTGCTTGCCGTCACAGTCGACCGGCCGAGGGCGGCTTTTAGCACTTGGTACGAGCTGTTCCCGCGCTCATTCACGAACCGGCCGGATTCTTATGGAACGTTCCGCGACCTGGAACAGGCGCTGCCCTATGTCGCGTCGATGGGCTTCGACGTTTTGTATCTGCCGCCGATCCACCCGATCGGCCGTGCGCATCGCAAGGGAAAAAACAACGCGCTCGCCGCCGCGGCCGGCGATCCCGGCAGCCCTTGGGCCATCGGGTCGGAGGACGGCGGCCACAAATCGATCGATCCGCGACTCGGCACGCTCGACGGTTTCAGACGCCTCGTCTCGAAGGCGAAAGAACATAACCTCGAGGTCGCTCTCGATATCGCTTTTCAATGCTCGCCGGATCATCCATACGTGAAGGAGCACCCGGAGTGGTTTCGCATGCGACCGGACGGCTCGGTCCAGTACGCGGAGAATCCGCCGAAGAAATACGAAGACATTGTGCCGCTCGACTTCGACACCAAGGCGTGGCGCGATCTATGGGAAGAGCTCAAGAGCGTGATCTTTTACTGGGCCGAGCAAGACGTGCGGATTTTCCGGCTCGACAACCCGCACACGAAGCCGTTTCGCTTTTGGGACTGGCTCGTGCGCGAGGTGAAAAAGGAATTTCCCGACGTGCTGTTTCTCTCCGAGGCGTTCACGCGACCGAAGATCATGCAGCGGCTCGCGAAGGCCGGGCTCACGCAATCGTACACCTATTTCACGTGGCGGCGCACAAAAGCCGAGCTGGTGGAGTATTTCGAAGAACTGATCGACACCGGGATGAAAGAATACTTTCGGGCCAATCTCTGGCCGAACACGCCGGACATTCTCATGGATTACCTCCAGCAGGGCGGACGGCCCGCGTTCATGGCGCGTTACGTGCTCGCCGCAACGCTGGGAGCTAACTGCGGCATCTACGGCCCGGCTTTCGAGTTGATGGAGAATCGGCCGAAGGAGGCGGGGAGCGAGGAATATCTCAATTCGGAAAAATACGAGATCAAGCGCTGGGACCTCGAGAAACCCGACAGCCTGAAAGAGTTCATCGCGACCGTGAATCGTATTCGCAAAGAAAACCCCGCGCTGCAAAGCGACCGTCGGCTGCGCTTTCATGCGATCGATAATCCCGAGATGATTTGCTACAGCAAGCGGACGGCGGACAGCTCGAACGTGATCCTCACGGTCGTCAATCTCGATTGGAAGTACGTCCAGTCGGGCTGGATCGATCTCGCCCTGGACGAGCTCGGCGTGACGCCGGGCGCAACTTACAAGGTGCACGATCTTTTGACCGGCGCGCGCTACACCTGGCGCGGCGCGCGGAACTATGTCGAGCTCCGGCCGAACGCGGTGCCGGCGCACATTCTGCGCCTCGAGCCGGACGCTTCAGTCTCTCCCACAGTCCGGTAGACGCAACCCGCGGCGACACCATGGCAGAACGAACGCGACCCGGCGAAGACAATTTATTAGGCGACGACCCGCTCTGGTACAAAGACGCCGTCATCTACCAGCTCCACGTCCGCGCTTTCCGCGACAGTAACGAGGACGGCATCGGCGATTTCCGCGGCCTCACGGAAAAGCTCGACTATCTGCAGGACCTCGGCGTCACCGCACTGTGGCTCCTGCCGTTCTATGTCTCGCCGCTCCGCGATGACGGCTACGATATCGCCGACTACACCGCCGTGCATCCGAACTACGGCACGCTGGAGGATTTCAAGACATTCCTCGCCGAGGCGCACAAGCGCGGGCTGCGCGTCATCACGGAGCTCGTCATCAATCACACCTCCGACCAGCACGCGTGGTTCCAGCGCGCGCGCCGCGCGGCGCCGGGTACTTCCGAGCGCGACTTTTACGTCTGGAGTCAGACGCCGGAAAAGTACCAGGACGCGCGGATCATTTTCAAAGACTACGAGGTCTCGAACTGGGCGTGGGACGCGCTCGCCAAGGCGTACTACTGGCACCGCTTCTATTCCCATCAGCCGGATCTCAACTTCGACAACCCGGATGTCGTCAAAGCGATCTTCCAGGTGCTCGACTTCTGGCTCGAAATGGGGATCGACGGGCTCCGGCTCGACGCCGTGCCGTATCTCTTCGAGCGCGAAGGGACGAACTGCGAGAACCTTCCCGAGACGCACGCGTTCTTGAAAAAGCTGCGCGCCTATGTCGATCAGAAATATCCGGGCCGCATGCTGCTGGCCGAGGCGAACCAGTGGCCGGAGGACGCAGCCGCTTATTTCGGCGACGGCGACGAATGCAACATGGCGTTTCACTTCCCGGTCATGCCGCGCATCTTCATGGCGGTGCACATGGAGGACAATTACCCGATCATCGACATTCTCGACCAGACGCCGCCGATCCCCGAAAACAGCCAGTGGGCCATCTTTCTGCGCAACCATGACGAGCTTACGTTGGAGATGGTCACCGACGAAGATCGCGACTACATGTACAAGGTCTACGCGACCGACCCGCAGGCGCGCATCAATCTCGGCATCCGCCGCCGGCTCGCGCCGCTTTTGTGGAATAACCGGCGAAAAATCGAGCTGCTGAACTGCCTGCTGGCGTCGCTGCCGGGCACGCCGATCATCTACTACGGCGACGAGATCGGCATGGGCGATAACATTTACCTCGGCGACCGCAACGGCGTGCGCACGCCGATGCAGTGGAGCGCGGATCGCAACGCCGGCTTCTCGCGTGCGAACCCGCAGCGTCTTTTCCTGCCCGTCATCATCGATCCCGAGTACCACTACGAAGCGATCAACGTGGAGGCGCAGCAGCAAAATCTCCATTCGCTTCTCTGGTGGATGAAGCGGCTGCTGCAGCTGAGAAAAAACTTTCACGCATTCGGGCGCGGCGCGATTCAGTTTCTGAACACCGACAACCGCAAGGTGCTGGTTTTTCTCCGGCGGCTCGGCGACGAAATGATTCTCATCGTCGCCAATCTCTCGCGTTTCGTGCAGTACGCCGAGCTCGATCTGTCGGCTTTCAAGGGCATGGTGCCGGTGGAGCTCTTCGGCCGCACGGCGTTTCCGTCCATCGGCGAGCTGCCTTACTTCCTCACGCTCGGCCCGCACGCGTTTTACTGGTTCAAGCTCGAGCCGCCGCATCCGGCCGAGATCACAGCCCCGGCTTCGACTGTTGAGCTGCCGCGGCTCGAAGTCGCCGCCTCGTGGGAGGCGGCGCTGCAAGGCAGGAGCCGCGTGGCGCTCGAGCGGCTCTTGCCGGACTACTTGCAAAAATGTCGTTGGTTCGGCGGCAAAGCGAAGCAGGTGCGCGCGGTGAAAATCGTCGAAGCCGTTCGCATGCCCTACGACAGCGCGGCGGTGTACCTGCTGTTTGCGGAAGTGCAATATGCCGGCGGTCTGCCCGAAACCTATCTCCTTCCGCTATCGTTCGCGGGTGCGGACCGCGCGCAGGAAATTACGCAGGCGAATGCCGCCGCGCCCGTGGCGCAGATACACGTGCGCGGCGCCGAGGCAGCCGACGGCATTCTCTTCGACGCGCTCGCCGACGGCCGGTTTTGCAAATCGCTGCTACAGCTCGTCGCGCGCGGGGAAAAGGTCCACGCGGACACATGCGAGGTCGTCGGATCGACCTCCGCGCTTTTCCCGCAGATCGCGGGTTCGTCCGAGGCGCCGCTCGAGCCGGCGCCGATCAAGCGCGAACAGTCGAACAGCTCGATTGTTTTCGGCGAACGGCTCATTTTGAAAGTTTTCCGGCGCCTCGTCGAGGGTATTAATCCCGATGTGGAAGTCGGGCGCTTCCTGACGGAAAAAATGGCGTTTACGCATATTCCGCCGTTTGCCGGGGCGATCGAATGCCGCCGCGAGCGGGGCGAGCCGGTCGCTCTCGGTCTTCTGCAAGGGTATGTGCCAAATCAAGGCGACGCGTGGAGCTACACGCTCGACAGCCTGCACCGGTATTTCGACGCCTGTCTTGCGCGCCGCGCCGACGGCCCGTATTTACCCCTGCCCAAGGAGCATCTCCTCGACATCGTGGACAAGCCGTTTCCGCCGCTCGTGCACGAGATGGTCGGCTCCTACCTCGCCTCGGCCGAGCTGATCGGGCAGCGCACGGGGGAAATGCACGTCGCGCTCGCGTCGGACGGCGCCGATCCGGCGTTCATGCCCGAGGGCTTCAGCTCTTTTTACCGCCGCTCGATGTACGAGGGCATGCGGACGTTAGCCAAGCAGACGTTCGGCTTTGTCGGCAAGCGGCTCAAGCAGCTGCCGGAGGAGGGCCAATCGGAGGCGCGGAGACTGTTGGATCACGAGAAGGAAGTTTACCGCCGGCTCCACGCCATACTCGATCTCAAGATTACCGGTCAGCGGACGCGCCATCATGGCGACTACCATCTGGGGCAGGTTCTCTACACCGGAAAGGACTTCGTCATCACCGACTTCGAAGGCGAGCCGGCCCGCGCGCTGAGCGAGCGGCGCGGCAAGCGCTCGCCGCTGAAAGACGTCGCCGGGATGATCCGATCTTTCGATTATGCGGCCGTCACGGCTTTGAGAGCCGGCGCGATTCGCGCCGAGGACGCTAACGCACTGGAGCCGTGGTCGCGGTTTTGGAAGCTCTGGGTATCCGCCGCGTTCTTGAAATCCTATTTAGCAGCAGCCGGCCAGTCCGTCTTTTTGCCGCGTTCGCGGGACGAGATGAAGGTCCTGCTCGATCTATTCATTCTCGAGAAGGCGATCTACGAGATCGCCTATGAGCTGAATAACCGCCCCGAATGGGTGCGCGTGCCGATCCGGGGCGTTCTGGAGATAATTCAGCCGACCGGCTACAGTGTTTAAGAAGGGTGGATGTCGAAATGAGCATGCCGCAGCGACAAAGCGCTTTTCGCGACTTCAGCCTGCTGACCGACCACGACCTCTATTTATTCAACGAAGGCAGTCATTTTCGCCTGTACGAAAAGCTCGGTGCCCATCACGTCAGCTTCGAGGGCGCGGAGGGAACCTACTTTGCCGTTTGGGCGCCCGACGCGTACGGAGTTTACGTCATCGGCAGCTTCAACGACTGGAAAAAAGAAACGCACGCGCTCCGGCCGCGCGGCAGCTCGGGCATCTGGGAAGGTTTTTTCCCCGATGTCAAAAAAGGCAGTCTTTACAAATACCACATCGTCTCGCGGACGTACGGGTATCAGGTCGATAAGAGCGACCCGTTCTCTTTCTTCAACGAGATTCCGCCGCGCACGGCGTCGATTGCGTGGGACCTCGATTACGCGTGGGGCGACGGCGAATGGATGGCGCGGCGGCGCGAGCACAACGCGCTCGACAAGCCGATGTCGATTTACGAAGTCCACCTGGGCTCGTGGCGCCGCGTGCCCGACGAGGGCAACCGCTCGCTCTCCTACCGTGAGCTGGCGCAGGAGCTCGCGGACTATGTGAAAGAGACCGGTTTCACGCATGTCGAATTTCTGCCGATCATGGACCATCCTTTCTTCGGCTCGTGGGGATATCAGATCACGGGTTATTTCGCGCCTTCGGCGAATTACGGCACGCCGCAGGACTTCATGTACCTGATCGACGTACTGCACCGGAACGGCATCGGCGTCATCCTCGACTGGGTGCCGTCGCATTTTCCCACCGACGAGCACGGGCTCGGCTACTTCGACGGCACGCATCTCTTCGAGCACGCCGACCCGCGCCAGGGCATGCATCGCGAGTGGGGCAGCTACGCTTTCAATTACGGCCGCCACGAGGTGCGCAGCTTCCTCGTCAGCAACGCGCTGTTCTGGCTCGGCGAGTACCACGTCGACGGGCTGCGCGTGGACGCGGTCGCGTCGATGCTTTATCTCGATTACGCGCGGAAGCAAGGCGAATGGATTCCGAATCAGTTCGGCGGGCGCGAAAATCTCGGCGCGATCGATTTTCTCCGCCGCTTCAATGAGGAGGTCTATAAAACGCATCCCGACACGCAGACGATCGCCGAGGAGTCGACCGCATGGCCGATGGTCTCCCGCCCGACGTACGTGGGCGGGCTGGGTTTCGGCCTCAAGTGGGACATGGGCTGGATGCACGACACGCTGGACTATATGTCCAAGGATCCGGTCCACCGTAAATTTCATCACAACAGCCTGACGTTCCGCATGCTTTACGCGTTCCACGAGAATTTCGTGCTGCCGCTTTCGCACGACGAGGTGGTTTACGGCAAGCGTTCGCTCATCGGCAAAATGCCCGGCGACGACTGGCAAAAATTCGCCAACTTGAGGCTTCTCTTCGGCTACATGTTCGCGCAGCCGGCGAAGAAGCTGCTTTTCATGGGCGGCGAGATCGGCCAGTGGAGCGAATGGACGCACGACGCCAGCCTCGAATGGCACCTGCTTCAATACGCGCCGCACGAGGGCCTCAAGCGCTGGGTATCGGACCTCAACCGGCTCTACCGGAGCGAGCCGGCGCTGTACGAGTACGATTGCGACCCGGCCGGCTTCGAGTGGATCGACTGCAACGACGCGGAGGGCAGCACGCTGAGCCTCATGCGTAGAGGCAAGTCGACGAACGACATCGTCCTTATCGCATGCAACTTCACGCCGGTGCCGCGGCAGAACTACCGCGTCGGCGCGCCGCGCGGCGGCTGGTGGCGAGAAATGCTCAACAGCGACGCCGCCTATTATAATGGCAGCGGCCTGGGAAACGCCGGCGGTGTCGAGGCCAGCTCGGAAGGCATTCACGGCCGTCCGAATTCGCTCACGATTGCGCTGCCCCCGCTCGCGGTAGTGTATTTTAAGAGCGGTTAGACCGGCAGCTCGATACCGGGCCTCCTGTCTTTTTCCCGGCCCAAATTCCCGTTATTCTATTCTATTACGTTTCAGCCTTGACCCCGGCCATCGTCGCCGGCGAAAGGCTCTTTTAACTGTCATGACGGATGCCAGGAAGGATTTGCCGGTGACGCTGGGAGCGACGTATCTTGGCGACGGCAAGTGCCGCTTTGAAGTGTGGGCGCCGGCGGCCGAGCGCGTCGAGGTTCACATCGCGGCGCCGCGTGAGCGCCTGGCGCAGCTCGAGCGAGCGGATCGCGGCTATCATGCCGCGGTTCTTGACGGAGTCGAGCCCGGCAGCCGCTACTTCTATCGATTGAACGACAGAGAAAGACCGGACCCCGCGTCGCGCTACCAGCCCGACGGAGTGCATGGTCCGTCGACGGTCGTTCGGAGCGATTTCGCGTGGCGCGATCATGGTTGGCCGGGTCTGCCGCTCGAAGATTACATCATCTACGAGCTCCACGTCGGAACGTTCACTCGCGAAGGCACTTTCGACGCGATTATGCCGAGACTCGAATACTTGAAGGATCTCGGCGTGACCGCCGTCGAGCTGATGCCCATTGCGCAATGTCCCGGCGGACGCAATTGGGGCTACGACGGCGTGCAGCCGTTCGCGGCGCAGAATACCTACGGCGGCCCCGAGGGTCTCAACCGGCTGGTAGACGCCTGCCACCAGAACGGCCTCGCCGTCGTTCTCGATGTGGTTTACAACCACCTCGGCCCGGAAGGAAATTACTTCTGGGATTTCGCGAAGGATTTTTTCACCGAGCGGTACAACACGCCGTGGGGGCCTGCGGTGAATTTCGACGGACCCTACAGCGACGAGGTGAGAAATTATTTTATTCAGAACGCGCTCTACTGGATTCGCGATTGCCATATCGACGCGCTGCGCATCGACGCCGTGCACGCAATTCTCGATCATTCGCCGCGGCCGTTTTTACTCGAGCTCGGCGAAGCGCTGCACGCCGAAGGAGAGCGGCTCAATCGCCGTGTTTTTCTTATGCCGGAGAGCGCGGACAACGACGCGCGACTGCTCAAGCCGCGCGATCTCGGCGGCCTCGGCCTCGATTCTCAATGGAGCGACGATTTTCATCACTGCGTGCACGTGCTCCTGACCGGCGATCGCTTCGGCTACTACGAAGATTACAGCCGGCTCGATCAGCTGGCGAAGGCGTTTCGCGAAGGCTTCGTCTATACCGGCGAGTACTCGCCGTTCCGAAAGCGCCGCCACGGCAGCGACCCGCGCGATATTCCCGGAAAACGCTTCATCATCTTCTCGCAGAACCACGATCAAGTGGGAAACCGCATGCGCGGCGAGCGTCTGATCCATCTCGCCGGCTTCGAAGCGGCCAAGCTCGCCGCGGGCGCCGTGCTGCTCGCGCCGTATGTCCCGCTGCTTTTCATGGGCGAGGAGTACGGCGACAGCGCGCCGTTTCCTTATTTTATCAGCCACGGCGACCCGGGCCTCGTCGAGGCGGTGCGGAAGGGGAGGCGCGAAGAGTTCCGGACGTCCGAGGAGCCGCCCGATCCGCAGGCCGAAGCGACTTATCAAAGCGCGAAGCTCAATCTCGATCTGCGCACGAAGCAGCCGCACGCGGCGCTCTTCGACCTTTATCGCGAGCTGATCCGCCTGCGGAAACAGACGCCGAGTCTAGCGTCCCCGGACAAAGAAGCGATGGAGGTCGTCGCGTTGGAGAAAAAGCGTCTGCTGTTCGTCCGCCGCTGGAGTGCGGCCGATGAAAGCTTGATCGTCTATAATTTCGATTCGGCGCCGCAGAAGTTCGAAAGTTCATTACTTTCTGGAAGCTGGAGCAAAGTGATAGATTCGGCCGAGGCGAAATGGCAAGGGAAGGGAAGCGCGCTTGAGCGCCGGATCGACGCGGAACGCCCCGCGACGCTGGAGATCGCCGGCCGCGCATTCGCATTGTTCAGGCGTGAGGCGGTGAGCGGAAGGAGCGAGCGATGAGCTGGATTGTCTGGACCGGAAGCCCGTTTCCCCAAGGCGCTACATGGGACGGCTCCGGAGTCAATTTTTCGATTTTTTCCGAGAACGCCACCAAGGTCGAGCTGTGTCTATTCGATACGCCCGACGCGAGCCGCGAATCCGCCCGCATCCCCATGGTCGATCGGAACGCGCACATCTGGCACGTCTACCTGCCGGAGGCGCGGCCCGGACAGCTCTACGGCTATCGCTTGCACGGCCCCTACGCGCCGAATGAGGGTCATCGCTTCAATCCGGCCAAGCTTCTCATCGATCCGTACGCGAAAGCGATCGCCGGCAACATCGACGTCAACGACTCGCTCTTCGCCTACAAATTCGGCCATCCGCAGGCGGACCTCTCGATCGACCGTCTCGACAGCGCGGCCGGCCTGCCGAAGTGCATGGTGATCGACCCTGCGTTTACCTGGGGCGACGATACGCCGCCGCGGATTCCATGGCATCGCACGCTGATTTACGAGACGCACGTCAAAGGATTCACCGCGCGCCATCCGAAAGTGCCGCGCGAGCTGCGCGGCACGTACGCCGGCCTCGCGTGCCCGTCGGTGATCGATTACCTCGTGGAGTTGGGCATCACGGCCGTCGAGCTGATGCCCGTGCAGCAATTCATCACCGACAAGCATCTCATCGACAAGGGGCTGACCAACTACTGGGGTTACAACTCCATCGGCTTCTTCGCGCCGGAGGCGCGCTATTCGCACAGCGGCGTTCTGGGCCAGCAGGTGAACGAATTTAAGACGCTCGTGAAAGCGCTGCACCGCGAAGGCATCGAGGTGATTCTCGATGTTGTCTATAACCATACCGGCGAGGGAAATCATCTCGGCCCGACGATCTGCTTTCGCGGCGTCGACAACGCGTCGTATTACCGCCTCGTGCCCGACAACCGGCGCTATTACATGGATTACACCGGCTGCGGCAATACGCTCGACATGACGCATCCGCAGGTGCTGAGGCTCATCATGGACAGCCTGCGATACTGGGTGCTCGAGATGCACGTCGACGGCTTCCGCTTCGATCTCGCCGCCGCGCTCGCGCGCGAGCTGCATGCGGTCGACCGCCTCGGCGCCTTCTTCGACATCATGCATCAGGACCCGGTGCTTTCGCAGGTGAAGCTGATCGCCGAGCCCTGGGATCTCGGCGAGGGCGGTTACCAGGTCGGAAACTTTCCGGTCTTGTGGGCGGAGTGGAACGGACTTTTCCGCGATACGGTGCGCCGATACTGGAAAGGCGACGGCGGCCAGGTAGGCAGCTTGGCATACCGCCTCACGGCGTCGTCGGACCTATACGGCCGCAACGGCCGCCAGCCTTACGCCAGCATCAACTTCGTCACGGCGCACGACGGCTTCACGCTGAACGACCTCGTGAGCTACAACGAAAAACATAACGAGGCAAACGGCGAGAACAATCAGGACGGCAACAACGACAATCTCAGCTGGAATTGCGGCGCCGAGGGCCCGACCGAGGACCCGGCGATCAATACGCTGCGCCTGCGGCAGCTCCGCAATTTTCTCTCGACCTTGATCCTGTCGCAGGGTGTGCCGATGCTGCTCGCTGGAGACGAGATCGGCCACACGCAAAACGGCAACAACAACGCCTATTGTCAGGACAACGAAATCTCCTGGATCGACTGGGAGCTCGACCGCCCGCGTCAGGAGCTGCTCGAGTTCACCCGGTATGTCATCAAGATTTTTCAGGAGCAGCCGGTGCTCCGGCGGCGGCATTTCTTCCAAGGCCGAAAAATCCGCGGCTCCGAGGTCAAGGACTTAACCTGGTTTCGCCTCGACGGCAAAGAGATGACCGAGGACGATTGGAACAATTCCGAGACCCGCTGTTTCGGCCTGCGGCTGGCGGGGGACGCCATCGAGGAGCTCGACGAGCGCGGCAACCGCGTCGTCGGCGACACGCTTTTGATTCTTCTCAATTCGCATTACGAGCCGCTGCCGTTCGTCCTGCCGGCGCACCGGCCGCGGCTTCGATGGGAGCTTTTGCTCGACACGCGGCAGCCGCTCGGACGAAACGGCGAGCAGGTGAGGCGCGCCGGCGAAGTTTTCGATCTCGAAGGGCGCTCGTTCGCGCTTTTCCGCCTGCACGGCGAGCCGACGAACGGCGAGCAGCCCGCTGCGCGTCCGCGGCCGAGACGCAAATCCTCGCAGGGCGAGCGCCATGCCTGAGCCGCGAATTCCTACCGCCACGTATCGCCTGCAATTCCACAAGGGCTTCGGCTTCGGGCAGGCGAAGGCGATTCTCGGCTACCTTGACGATTTGGGCGTATCCGACGTTTACGCGTCGCCGATTTTCCAAGCGCGCGCCGGAAGCATGCACGGCTACGACGTCGTCGATCCCAATCGTCTGAACTCGGAGCTGGGCGCACAGGAGGAGTTCGACGCGCTCATCGCCGCGGTCCGCGAGCGCGGCATGGGCTGGCTTCAGGACATCGTGCCCAACCACATGGCGTTCGATGGCGAAAATCGCATGCTGATGGATATCCTGGAGAACGGACAGGCTTCCCCGTATGCGGACTTCTTCGACATCGACTGGAGCTATCCCTATGAAAGCATCAAGGGCAAAGTCCTGGCGCCGTTCTTGGGCAGTTTTTACGGCGACGCTCTGGAAAAAGGCGAGATCAAGCTCGAATACGGCGAGAACGGCCTCAAGGTCCGCTATTACAATCTAACCCTACCCGTTTACATCGACTCCTACTGGATGGTTTTCAACTTCGGTCTTGGCGCGCTGCGCCGTAAACTCGGCGGCGATCATCCCGATTTCATCAAGCTGCTCGGCGTTCTTTACGTGCTGAAGAATCTGCCTCCGAAAGAGGAGGAGGCCGATCGCGCGGCGCAAATCAGCTTCGTCAAACGCATGCTGTGGGAGCTCTACACCACCAACGGCGAGATTAAAACTTTCATCGTAGGCAACGTCGCGCGCCTCAACGGCGAGCCTGGCAAGCCGCAAAGCTTCGACGCGCTGGATGAGCTTCTCTCCGAGCAGCTTTTCCGCCTGTCGTTCTGGAAGGTGGCGACCGAAGAAATCAACTATCGAAGGTTCTTCAACATCAACGAGCTGATCTCCGTCCGCGTCGAGGACGAGAAGGTTTTCCGCGCCACGCACGCGCTGATTTTGCAGCTCGTGCGCGAGGGGAAAGTCACTGGGCTGAGAGTCGACCACATCGACGGCCTGTACGATCCGGCAAATTACCTCCGCCGCCTCCGTCAATACGCCGGCGACGCTTATTTAACTGTCGAAAAGATTCTCGTGCTCGACGAGCCGCTGCCGGAAGGCTGGCCGATCCAAGGCACGACCGGCTATCAGTTCCTCAATTACCTGAATGGGCTCTTCTGCGATAAGCAAAACGAGCCGCCATTTTCGGACATCTACTGTCGCTTCGCGGAGTTTCATACGCCGTATCTCGATCTCGTCAGCGAGAAGAAGCGGCTGATCATCGGCAAGCATATGGCGGGCGACGTCGACTCGCTGGCGCGGCTGATGAAAGCAATATCGAGCCGTGACCGCTACGCGGGCGACATCACGCTGTACGGATTGAAGCGCGGCCTCGTCGAGGTGCTGGCCTTCTTTCCGATCTATCGCACTTACGTCAATCGCGAGGATTACAGCGACGAGGATCGCTTCCGGCTGCAAGAAGCGGTGAGCCGTGCGAAGGAGTCGAACCCCGGTCTCCAGCTGGAGCTCAGCTTCATCGAGCGATTTCTATTCCTCGATCCCGCGCGGCCGCTGCCGCCGGAAGAGCGCGACCAGTGGATTCACTTCGTGATGCGCTTCCAGCAGCTTACCGGTCCACTCATGGCCAAGGGTTTCGAGGACACGGTGCTTTACATCTACAACCGCCTCGTCTCCTTGAACGAGGTCGGTGGCGATCCCGGCCGCTTCGGCGTCGGCCTCGAGACTTTTCATCAATATAATGCGTCGCGCGTCGAGCGCTGGCCGTACGCGCTCAGCGCCACGGCGACGCACGACACCAAGCGCGGCGAGGACATGCGCGCGCGCATCAATGTTCTCTCCGAGCTGCCGGCGGAATGGGATCAGGCGCTCTCCGTCTGGCGGCGGTTGAATCCGAAACGCAGCGGCGCGAAGGGAAGGGACGTTCCCGACCCCAATGACGAATACTTTCTATACCAGACGCTCGCCGGCAGCTTTCCACTCGACGGCGACGCAGGCGAATACCGCGAGCGCTTGAAAGCGTACATGATCAAAGCGGTGCGCGAGGCGAAGGTGCACACCGAGTGGCTGAAGCCCGATATCGCCTACGAAGAGGCGTTCGTCGGCTTTGCCGAAGAGTTTCTCAAAACCGAGCCGCCGACGGGCTTCTTGAACGACTTTCTGCCTTTCGCGCAGAAGATCGCTTTTCACGGCATGCTGAATTCGCTCTCGCAGACGGTGCTCAAAGTCGCCGCGCCGGGGGTTCCGGATTTTTATCAAGGCACCGAGTTGTGGGATCTGCACTTCGTCGATCCCGACAACCGCAGACCGGTCGATTTCGAGCTGCGCTCGCGGATTTTGACGGATATCAAACGGCGGGAGAAAGAAGACCGCGCCGGCCTTATCCGCGAATTACTGGAGCGCTGGAGAGACGGCCGCGTCAAGCTTTACACAATCTACAAGGGGCTGAATCTCAGGCGCGAGGAAAAGGAATTATTTCGCACCGGCGACTATATGCCGCTCTACGCCGGCGGCGAAATGAAAGAAAGCGTCTGCGCCTCTTTGCGCCGAAGCGGTGAACGCGGCGCGCTTATCGCCGTGCCGCGCTTTACCACGCGTCTTGCGCCGGCCGTCGCGCTGCCGCTGGGAGACGATGTCTGGCGGGGCAGCACCCTCACGCTTCCGGCGGGCAGCCCGAATCGCTGGATCAATGTTTTCACTGGCGAAGAGCTCGATGCCGGCGGCGGTGAGAAACGACTGCGATTGGCGGATGTCTTTCGCTCATTTCCAGTGGCGCTGCTGCGCGCGGCATGAGATAAAAGCCGCGTTAAGTTTCCTTTCGATGCTCAGCCGGGCCGCTGGCGCGGCTCAGGTTGCACGCCGTGTTGATCAGCCCGACGTGAGAGAAGGCCTGGGGAAAATTTCCCACCAGACGCCGCCGCCTGCGGTCGTACTCTTCCGATAGGAGACCAACGTCGTTGCGGATCGCGAGCATGCGCTCGAAAATTTCCCGCGCTTCCGCCTGGCGTCCCTGAAGCGAGAGATTGTCGGCGAGCCAAAAGGTGCAGGCGATGAACGCGCCTTCGCCGGGAGGCAGCCCGTCGACCTCCGGCGCTTCGGTGTAGCGGTTGACGAAGCCGTCGTAAACCAGCTCCTGCTCGATTTTTTTGACCGTGCTCACCATCCGCGGGTCTGTCGCCGGCAAAAAGCCCACCAGCGGAATCATCAGCAGGCTCGCGTCGAGCTCTTTACTGCCGTAGTACTGCACGAACGACCCGAACTGGGGATTGAAGCCGCGCGCGCAAACTTCCGCATGGATCTTGTCGCGCACCTCGCGCCAGCGGCCCGCCGGTCCTTCGACCCTGCAGCGTTCGACTGCTTTTACGGCACGATCGAGGGCAACCCACGCCATGACTTTCGAATGAGTAAAATGGCGCCGCGGTCCGCGCACCTCCCAGATTCCCTCGTCAGGCTCGCACCACGCGGACTCGACGAACTTCGCCAGCGCGCATTGTACATTCCAGGTGTTCTCGTCGGGCGGCAAACCGAGCCGCCGCGCGAAGTGAAGCGAGTCCATCACCTCGCCGTAAACGTCGAGCTGAAATTGCTGCGATGCGGCGTTGCCGATGCGCACCGGCGCGGAGCCTTCATAGCCGGGCAGCCAGTCGAGCGTCACCTCGGGCAGCCGGCGCTCGCCCATCACGCCGTACATGATGCTCGCCTGCGAGGGCTTGCCGGCGACGGCGCGGAGCAGCCACTCGCGCCATGCCTTCGCCTCCTCGGCATAGCCGCCCATCATGAGCGCGTAGAGCGCGAACGTCGAATCGCGCAGCCAGCAATAGCGGTAGTCCCAATTGCGCACGCCGCCGATGCATTCGGGGAGTGAGGTCGTGACCGAGGCGACGAGCCCGCCCGTCGGGGCATATGTGAGCGCTTTCAGCGTAATGAGCGAGCGGACGATCGCGTCGTGCCATTCGCCGTCGTAGGTGCAGCGCTGGGACCACTCGTGCCACCATTTCTCCGTCGCGCAGACTTCTTTCTCAGGGTCTTCCTGAACGGGAGCCGGCAAATGCGATGGGCCCCAGGTGAGGATGAACGGCACGCGCTGTCCCTCGGTCACCGTGAACTCCGCCTCATGCCGAAAATTTTTCCCTGAGAGCTCAACGGGCGTCGTAAGCAGCAGCGCGTCGGGTCCGCCGACCGCGTAGATCCCGCGCTCCGTCCGTCTGACCCACGGTACGAGTGATCCATAATCCATCCGAATGATCAGCTCGACGCGCATGCGAACTTTACCGCGCTTTCCCACCACGATGCGGACGATATCGGGATTTTTCGTGCGCGGCGGCATGCAGTCGATCACGGTTACGGCGCCGTCGGCGGTCTCGAAGTCGGTTTCGAGAACGAGGGTTCCCGCGCGGTAGCGTCTTCGGATTGCACGAATCTCGCCGGCGGGTGCGACCAGCCAGCGGCCGTGGTCCACGGTTCCGAGCAGCGCGGCGAAACAGGCGGGGGAGTCGAAGCGCGGCAGGCAAAGCCAGTCGATCGACCCGTCGCGGCTCACCAGGGCCCCGGTCTCACAATCGCCGACGAGCGCGTAATCTTCGATACGAGCGGACATAGAAATCCCGTGTTGCCGCCTTCGCGGTTCCCTACTATACTCTTTAGCACTTTTGCCTATGGAAACCATCGTGTTCTGTCCCACGTGCAATCAGCGGCAGATATTGCAGGAAATCGGGTCCGGAATGGTCGCCGAATGCAGCCGCTGCGGCACGATTCTCGCGCGACGCGGCCACGATAGCCTCGCTCGCACGGCGGCGCTGTCGCTCGCCGCGCTCATCCTTTATGTGCCAGCAAACATCTACCCGATTCTCCGCATGTATTATTACGGCGCCTATACGGAGAACACGATCTGGGACGGCTGCATCAGGCTTTTTCAGGACGATCAATACCTGGTCGCGGTGATCGTTTTTCTCGCGAGCATCGTCATCCCGTTTTTTAAGCTGGTGGGGCTTTTCTACCTGACCGCCACGGCAAAGCTCGGCTCCGCCGCGCGGCGGCGCCAACGGACGTTGATCTTTAAGTTCATCGATACGATAGGTCCGTGGGCGATGCTCGACGTTTTTCTGCTCGCGATTCTCGTCGCGCTTGTAAGATTGCAGCAGCTCGCCAGCGTCTATCCGGGTCCCGGCCTGCTGCCGTTCGCGTCCGTCGTCGTGCTTACGATTCTCGCCACCGCGAGCTTCGATCCGAAGTTGATCTGGGAGCCGGAAAAGGAAAAATGAGCGATCCCGAACAGAACGCCGAAACCATGGACGATTTGCCCCGCGCGGCCGTGCGCAAACGGCGTTGGAGCTTCCCGATCATTTGGGTCGTTCCGTTGGTCGCCGCGATCGTCGCCGGCTATCTGGTATTTGAGCGCTCGCGCGCGTACGGTCCCACGATCACGATCGTCTTCAAAGACGCCGACGGCGTCAAGGCCGGCGAGACCTGGATCCAGCATCTGGGCGTTCCGATCGGCCAGGTCACGGCGGTCGCGCTTGCCGACGATCTCGACCATGCGGTCGTCACGGCGCGACTGACGCGCGCCCGGGTTTCCGTCGCTCGGGAAGGCTCGGTCTTCTGGATCGTCCGCCCGGAGCTCGGACTCGGCAACATCAGCGGACTCGGAACCGTGATCTCCGGCCCGCATATCGAAGTTCTGCCGGGAACCGGCGCGGAGAAGAAAGAATTCGTCGGCCTCGAGACCTCTCCGGTCATCCTGGAGCGGCGCGGCCTCAAGATCGTTCTCGTGACGAACCGCGTCGGCTCGCTCCGCCCCAACTCGCCTGTATACTATCGCGGCGTCGAAGTCGGCGTCATACAGGATACGCAGCTCAGCAGCGACGCGAAAGTCGTGAACGTTAACGTTTTTATTCGCCAGCGCTACGCCGGCTTGGTGCGCACGGGCTCCAAGTTTTGGAACGTGAGTGGCGTCGACTTCAACGCCGGGCTGTTCCGCGGCCTGGAGCTTAAAATCGAATCGCTGCGCTCCGTCGTTGTCGGCGGCGTCGAGTTCGCGACGCCCGACGATCCCGAATCGAAGCCGGCGCGCAACGGCATGGCTTTTCCACTCTACAGCGAGACGAAAAAAGAGTGGCTCGACTGGTCTCCAAAAATTAACATCCCATCGGAAAAATAATCCCCACAGCAGACTTCGCCGCGGTTTTTCATCCCCTTTGGGGTAATTCCCCTCACCTTTTTCAGGTGATTACCTGATACGTGCTACTTCCCGCCGGCCGCAAAATGCGATTCTTATAGAAATGGCGGTGTACGCGGCTCGCATGTATCCAGCCCGGCCGTTCAAAGGAATACTTAGTTTCGCGTTTCGCGATCAGCTGAAATCGAATACCGGCGGAGATGGCTCAGATATTCCATCGGAGCACCAACACCATTTCGCGAGTCAGCATTTTCGGCGGCGTTGCGCTGCTGCTGGCGCTGCTCGCCGCGGGTGCCGCCATCAGTCGCTCGTCCTACTTGACCGAAGTGAGCGTCGTGCGCGCGCAGCCCGTCCAGTTCAGCCACAGGCACCATGTGGGCGACGACGGCATCGACTGCCGCTACTGCCACACGTCGGTCGAGAAGTCCTCGTTCGCCGGCATTCCGTCCACGAAGATCTGCATGAACTGTCATACTCAGATCTGGGCCGACAGCCCGCTCCTGGAGCCGGTGCGCGCGAGCTTTCGCACCGGGAAATCGCTCGAATGGACGCGGGTGCATAACCTTCCCGGGTTCGTCTATTTCGACCACAGTATCCACGTGAACAAGGGCGTCGGCTGCTCGACCTGCCACGGCCGGGTCGATCAAATGCCGCTCATGTGGCGTGAGAACACGCTTTACATGGAATGGTGTCTCGAATGTCATCGCGCGCCCGAGCGCTTCGTCCGCCCGCGCGAGCAGGTCTTCAACATGGCATGGCAGCCGCCGCAGGATCAGCTCGCGCTCGGGCAAAGACTCGTGCGCGAGTACAACATTCAAAAACTGACGAGCTGTTCGGTCTGTCATCACTGACAAGGCGTCACGATGTCCAACGAAAAATCCCATCGCAACCCTTCGTCGCTCGACGCAGTCCGCGACAAACTCGGCGGCCTTTCCGGTGAGCGTTACTGGCGCGGCCTCGAAGAATTAGCCGAAAACGACGCCTTCGACCAGTTCCTCGCCGAGGAGTTCCCGCAGGGCATCGGCGCTTACACCGACGTCGGACGGCGCGATTTTATAAAATTTATCGGCGCGTCGCTCGCGCTCGCCGGCCTTAGCGGCTGCGGCCGCGCCGCGCCGGCCGATGAAAAGATCGTTCCCTACGTGACGCAGCCGGAAGGGTGGGTGCCCGCCAAGCCGCAATTCTACGCGACCGCTTTCACGCACGACGGCGCCGCGACGGGCCTTTTAGTGCGGAGCCATGAAGGCCGGCCCATCAAGATCGAAGGCAATCCCTTGCACCCGGACAGTCTCGGCGCGACGGACGCATTCGCACAGGCATCGATTCTGACTCTCTACGATCCGGATCGGTCGCAGGTCGTGACCAGCGGCGGTGCGATTACTACGTGGAACGCTTTTCTTGTCGCACTCGAAGGCGAGTTGGAAGGCCAGCGCCTGAACGGCGGCGCCGGTTTACGAATTCTGACCGAGCATGTGATCTCGCCGACGCTCGCTGATCAGATCCGCGCCGTGCTCGCGCGCTTCCCGCGCGCGAAATGGCACCAGTACGAGCCCGTCGCGCGCGGCAACACGCTTGCCGGCGCGCGGCTCGCCTTCGGGGAATATGTCGACGCGCAGTATCGCTTCTCCGACGCCGACGTCATTCTCGCGCTCGACGCGGATTTCCTTTCGTGCGGCGGCGGCCGGCTGCGCTGGGCGCGCGACTTCGCCGCGCGCCGGCGCGTGCGCGGCGGCAAGGGTGACATGAGCCGGCTCTATGCCGTCGAGGCGACACCGACGATCACCGGGGCGGTTGCGGACCATCGGCTCGCGCTGCGCCCGAGCGAGATCGTCATGTTTACCCGCGCGCTCGCCGCGCGGCTCGGCGCCGGCTCCGGCGGCGACGCCAAGGCGGTTCCGGCCGCGGCGGCCCCATGGCTGGAGGCGGTCGCGCGCGATCTCGAAAGCCACCGAGGCCGAAGTCTCGTGATCGCGGGCGACTACGCGCCGCCGCTCGTCCACGCGCTGGCGCATACGATCAATCAAGCGCTCGGCAACGCCGGCAAGACCGTTTCATATACGCAAACCGTTGCGGCCGAGCCCGTCGACGGGATCGCATCGCTGCGGGAGCTCGTCAAAGACATCGCCGGGGGCCAGGTCGCGACGCTCATCGTTATCGGCGGCAACCCCGTCTTCGATGCGCCCGCGGATGTTCCTTTCGAGCGCGCTTTGCCGCGCGTGGCGTTTACCGTGCACCTGAGTGTCTACGACGACGAGACCTCCGCGCGCTGCCGCTGGCATTTGCCGGCAGCGCACTATCTGGAATCGTGGAGCGATACCCGCGCCGCCGACGGCACGGCGACGATCGTTCAGCCTCTCATCGCGCCCCTCTACGGCGGAAAAACGGCCCATGAGATTGTCGCCGCACTGCTCGGGCAGAGCGGCCGCTCCGGCTATGAAATCGTGCGCGAGTACTGGCGCCGCCAAAGCCGCGGCGACTTCGAGACGTCGTGGCGGAAGTCGCTCCACGATGGAGTCATCGAGGGGACGGCGTTTCCGGTCAAGACGGTCAAAGTGAAATCGGGCGCGAATTTCGAATCGCAACTGCCGGGCAACCCGGCGAAAAGCGCCGATGCCGAAAACCAGGAGGCTTTGGAAATCATCTTTCGTCCGGATCCGACGATTTTCGACGGCCGCTTCGCCAACAACGGCTGGCTGCAGGAGCTACCGAAACCGCTGACAAAGATCACGTGGGACAATGCCGTGCTCGTCAGCCCGAAAACGGCGGAGCGTCTGGGTTTCGGACAGACGGTCGGCACGACCGGCGGCGAGCGCGGACGTATTTTTGTCGATATCGTAGAGCTGACCTATGCAGGCGTGAAAATCCGTGTGCCGGTTTGGATCGCGCCGGGCCATGCCGACGGCGCCGCGACCGTCTTGTTTGGCTACGGGCGCACGCGCGCCGGCCGGGTGGGCAGCCGCGCCGGCTTCAATGCCTACCCGCTCCGGCGTTCCGACGCGCCATGGCAAGGCACGGGATTAATGCTGCGCAAGATCGGCTCGCAATATCCCCTCGCCTGCACGCAATATCATCACAGCATGGAAGGTCGCGACCTCGTGCGCACGGCTTCGCTCGAGGAATACCGCAAGGGCTTCGGCGGCGCGCGCGAAAAAGAGCAGCCCCAGGAAACGCTCTATCCCGGCTTCAAGTATGAAGGCTACGCGTGGGGAATGTCGATCGATACGAGCGCCTGCATCGGCTGCAACGCGTGCGTCGTCGCGTGCCAATCGGAAAACAACATTCCGGTCGTCGGCAAGACGGAGGTGACGCGCGGGCGCGAGATGCATTGGCTTCGCATCGACCGATATTACAAAGGCAGTCTCGACGAGCCGGAGACCTTCCATCAGCCGGTGCCGTGCATGCATTGCGAGAACGCGCCGTGCGAGATTGTCTGTCCCGTGGGCGCGACGACGCACAGCCACGAAGGGCTCAACGAGATGGCCTATAACCGCTGCGTCGGCACGCGTTACTGCTCGAACAACTGTCCGTACAAAGTGCGGCGGTTTAATTTCCTGCAATATTCCGACTTCGAGACTCCGAGTCTCAAGCTGCTCAACAATCCGAACGTCACGGTGCGGAGCCGCGGCGTGATGGAGAAATGCACCTACTGCGTGCAGCGCATCAATGCCGCGCGCATCGATGCTGAAAAAGCGGACCGTCGCGTAGGCGACGGCGAGGTGAAGACCGCCTGCCAGGCCGCGTGCCCGACGGAGGCGATCGTCTTCGGCGATATCAACGATCGCGAGAGCGCGGTCGCCAAATTAAAATCCGATTCGCTGAACTATGGACTCCTGACCGATCTCAACACGCGGCCGCGGACGACGTATCTGGCCACCGTAAGAAATCCCAACCCGGAGTTGAAGAAAACGTAATGGCTGACGAAGTCGAGAAAATGCTTGCCGCGGAGGAAGTCGCTCCGGTCATCGAGCCGGGCCATACCTACGCTTCGATTACCGACAAGATCAGCGCGATCGTGCTCACCCGGCCCACGCCTTTGCTCTGGTACGTGGGCTTTGGGATCTCGTTCGTGTTTGTGCTGATTCTCTTTTTCAGCATCGCCTATCTATTATCCGTCGGCGTCGGCATCTGGGGCATCAATATTCCGGTCGCGTGGGGCTTCGCGATCGTCAACTTCGTCTGGTGGATCGGAATCGGACACGCCGGCACGCTGATCTCGGCGATCCTGCTGCTGCTCCGGCAGAAGTGGCGCAATTCCATCAATCGTTTTGCCGAGGCGATGACGATTTTCGCTGTCATGTGCGCCGGCCTCTTCCCGCTGCTGCATCTCGGACGCCCGTGGTTCTTTTACTGGCTGTTCCCGTACCCGAGCACGATGGGCGTGCAGCCGCAGTTCCGCAGCCCGCTGGTATGGGACGTTTTCGCCGTTTCCACGTATTTCACAGTGTCCCTTCTTTTCTGGTACGTGGGGCTCATTCCCGATCTCGCCACGCTTCGCGACCGCGCGCGCAAGCGCTTCCCGCGCTTTGCCTACGGCATGCTGGCGATGGGCTGGCGCGGTTCCGCAATCCATTGGCATCGCTACGAGACCGCGTCCCTGCTGCTCGCGGGGCTCGCCACGCCGCTCGTCGTCTCCGTCCATACGGTTGTGAGCTTCGACTTCACGATCGGCCTCGTGCCGGGATGGCACTCGACGATTTTCCCGCCGTACTTCGTCGCCGGCGCGATCTACTCGGGTTTCGCGATGGTGCTCACGCTCGCCATTCCGCTGCGCAAAATGTACGGCCTCGAAGATTTCATCACGCTGCGGCATTTGAAGAACATGGGCGAGGTAATGCTCGCGACCGGGCTGATCGTGGCGTACGGCTATATGATGGAGGGATTCGTCTCGTGGTACAGCGGCAGCCCGTTCGAGCGCTATCTCATGTTCTATCGCATGCGCGGTGCTTACCATTACCTATTTTGGGCGCTGCTCCTGTTCAACGTCGTGATTCCTCAGGCGCTGTGGATTCTGCGCGTGCGCACGAGTCCGCTCGCTCTCTTTATCATCGCGATCTGCGTCAATATCGGCATGTGGCTCGAGCGCTACGTGATCATCGTCGTGAGTCTGTCGCGCGACTTTATGCCGTCGGCGTGGGGCATGTACTCCGGGACGATCTGGGATTACGCGGTCTTCACGGGGACGCTCGGGCTTTTCCTTATGCTCATGTTCGTCTTCGTGCGTTTGCTGCCGATGATTTCCATTTTCGAAATGCGCGGGCTTCTGCATGAAGAAGCGGAAAAGTAAGGCGAATCGTGGCGACTGCAACTAGACCTGTGATCTACGGCCTCATGGCCGAATTCGCGACGCCTGAAGGGCTGCTCGCTGCGACAGAGAAAGCGCGTGCGGAGGGCTACCATCATATCGACGCCTACAGTCCATTCCCGATCGAGGGGCTCGCGGAAGCGGTAGGCTTCCAAAGAAGCATGTTGCCGCTGATCGTCCTGATCGGCGGCGTCATCGGCTGTCTTGGCGGATTTTTTCTTCAGTACTGGGTTCACGTTATCGATTATCCGATCAACATCGGCGGCCGTCCGTTAAATAGCTGGCCGATGTTTATCCCCATTACTTTCGAACTCACGATTCTCATCGCCTCGCTCGCGGCCTTCTTCGGACTGCTCGCGCTGAACGGCTTGCCGATGCCGTACCATCCGCTGTTCAACGTTGAGCGCTTCGAGCTCGCGACGCGCAACCGCTTCTTTCTCTGTATCGAGTCGCGAGACCCGAGATTCGATGCCGGGACGACGCGGCGCTTCCTGGAGAGCTTGAATCCCGACGGCGTCTACGAGGTGGAAAACTGAAACGCTCCGGCACGCGTGTTGTATGTTGAGGTTCAAACAAATTTTGCCGCGGCTCATCGTATTCGGCGCAGCGGCTCTGTTGTTCGGGGGCTGCCAGCAGAAGATGGCCGATCAGCCGCGCTATAAACCGCTTGCGAAAAGCAGCTTCTTCGGCGACGACCGTTCGGCGCGGCCGGCCGTCGAGGGCACCGTCGCGCGCGGCGCGCTGCAAAACGACGAGCTTTTCTACACCGGCAAAATCGGCGGAAAGGAAGCCGATATGTTTCCCTATCCGGTAAACGAGGCGATGTTTCGTCGCGGGGAAGAGCGCTTCAATATTTATTGTTCGCCCTGTCACGACCGTACCGGACGCGGCAACGGCCTGGTCGTTCAGCGCGGTTATCGGCCGCCGCCGTCGTTTCACATCGATCGTCTTCGCCAGGCGCCGGCCGGCCACTTCTTCGAAGTCATGACGCACGGCGTCGGCGCGATGCCCGATTATGCCGAGCAGGTCCCGCCCGAAGACCGCTGGGCGATCGCCGCCTACATCCGCGCTCTGCAGTTGAGTCAGGACGCGAAGCTCTCGGATGTGCCGGAGAACGAGCGGCGCGCGCTCGCGGAGACGAAACGATGAGACAGCGCCTCGACGCGATCCGCAATCGCGCGTTGGTCGTCGGCATAATCGCGGCCGTGCTATGTATTATCGGCGCGTTCCTCGATCCGCAGCAATTTCTTCGCTCCTATCTCGTCGCGTACGTTTTTTGGCTCGGCATTCCGCTCGGCTCGCTTGCGATCCTCATGCTGCATCATCTCGTCGGCGGTCGCTGGGGGTTTGTCATCCAACGGCTGCTCGAGGCCGCCGTGAACACGTTCCCGATGATGGCCGTTCTTTTTCTGCCTCTCATTATCGGCATACGCCGGGTTTATCCCTGGGCGGCATCGGCCGCCGCGGGTGCCCATCCGGTCGTGGCGGGCAAAGACGTTTACCTGAGTCCCGCATTTTTCACCGCCCGCGCGGTTTTCTATTTCGCCGTCTGGATCGCTTGCGGCTATGCGCTGACGAAGTGGTCGCGCGAGCAGGATCGCGGCGAGGCCTCTTTCATCGGCCGATTGCAGAACCTCAGCGGGCCGGGGCTCGCGCTGTACGCTCTGACGGCTACATTTTCCGCGATCGACTGGATCATGACGCTCGAGCCGGAGTGGTATTCGACGATTTACGGCATGATTTTCATGGTGAGCCACGGCATGGCCGCGCTCGCCTTCGCCATTATCGCCGCGCGGCTTCTGGCCGATGATCCGCCGCTCGCAGGCACCGCTGCGCCCGCTCAGTTCCAAGATCTCGGCAACCTGCTGCTCGCGCTCGTGATGTTCTGGGCCTATCTGTCGTTTTCGCAGTTTCTCATCATCTGGGCGGAAAATCTCAGCGAGGAGATTCCATGGTACGTGCGGCGCGCGACGGGCGCCTGGCGCTATCTCGCGATGCTGCTGATTATTTTCCAATTCACGCTGCCGTTCCTGCTGCTGCTTTCGCGTGCCGCCAAACGCCGCGCGCACGTTCTCGCGTGGATAGCGCTGCTCGTACTCGTCATGCACTGGGCGGACTTGCTGTGGCTCACGACGCCCGGGTTTCATCCGTTCCGTTTGTACCTCCATTGGCTCGATGCCGGCGTGTTCGCGGCGCTCGGTGGATTATGGCTTGCCGCGTTCACTCATTATCTCGGCGCGACCGCGCTGTTGCCGAACGACCCGCGATTTGTCGAGGCGCTGCGGGAGGCCGAGGCGACTTAAATGGCTGAGGAGCGAAGCTTGCAAGAGGGAAGCCCGGGATACGAGCGCAGAGATTTGAGCCCGCGGGCTATCGCGCTATTCGGCCTGGCGCTGGGAATTGCCATCGTGTTGTCGGCGGGCATCGTCACGCTGTTCCAACTCTACGCGGGAAGCCGTTTCGCCAAGCGCCAGGCGCCGCGCCCGCCGCTGGCCGTAACGCGCGAAGCGACCGAGCCGCGGCTGCAAGTCGATGCGCCGAATGAGCTCAGAACCATGCGCGAGGCGGAGGAGCGGACACTCAATAGCTATGGTTGGGTCGATCCTCAGACCGAGACGGTGCGGATTCCGATCGAGCGCGCGATGGAGATTCTCGCGCGAAAGGGACTGCCGGCGCGAGAGGAAGCCAAAGGCAAAAGTCAAAAATAAAAAGGCGAAAGACTACCAAAAGAATGAAATCGGCAATGAAGATGCAACAGACGATCCGAAAGACTTTACTACTCGCTGCTCACTGCTCACTGCTCACGTTGGTTTTGACCGTTCCCGCGCTCGCGCACGACGACGGGCGGCCGCTCGCCCTTCGCGCGGTGGACTTCGAACAGAAGCTCGGCGAGCAGGCGCCGCTCGACGCGGAGTTCCGCGACGAGACGGGCAAAGCAGTGAAGCTCGGCGACTACTTCGGCGCGCGCCCGGTCATCCTGACCTTCGCTTATTACCGCTGTCAGGACCTTTGCCCACTGCTCCTCGACGGTGTGCTGCGGACGATGCGCGCGATATCTTTCACCATCGGAAAAGAATTCGAGATCGTCAATGTGAGCTTCGACCCGCACGATACGCCGGCGCTCGCGATGGCGAAGAAAAGCGATCTCGTCGAGCGCTACGGCCGCGCGGGAGCCGGGAACGGCTGGCATTTTTTAACCGGCGGCGAAGCCTCGATCAACCGCATCACCGCGGCGGCGGGCTTTCGCTACAACTATGAAAGCGAAAACGACCGCTTCGCGCACGCGACGGGAATCCTGCTGCTGACGCCGCAAGGGCGTTTTGCCCGCTATTTTTACGGCATCGAATTTTCGCCGCGCGATCTGCGCCTGGGCTTGCTGGAAGCTTCGGACGGAAAAATCGGCAAGGCAATCGATCAGCTGTTGCTGTTTTGCTACCACTACGACCCGGCCACGGGAAAGTACACCCTTATGGTTACGAACGTGTTGCGCGGCGCGACGATCGCGACGGTGCTCGCTCTCGGCGCGTTCATCGCGCTGTCGCTGCGCGGCGAAATGTCGCGGCGCGCGGGATAGAGCGGACCGACGATGTGGCAGAACCTACCGTTGTTTCCTCAGCAGGCCTCGACGATGGCGCCGCGCGTCGACGCGCTGTTCTTTTTCCTCATCGCCCTGTCGCTTTTTTTCGGCCTCTTGATCGCCTTTCTTATCGTCTACTTTGCGGTGAAATACCGGCGGCGCCCGGGACGCGAGCGCGGCGTTTCGGTGGCGCCGAACATCTGGCTCGAAATCTTTTGGACCGCGGTGCCGTTCGGCATCACGATGGTACTATTTTTTTGGGGCGCGACGGTTTTTTTCGACCAGACCCAGCCGCCGGTGGGGGCGATGGATATCACCGTTGTCGGCCGGCAATGGATGTGGAAGCTCCAGCATCCCGAGGGCCCGCGCGAGATCGACGAGCTGCACGTGCCGATCGGGCGCCCCGTGAAGCTAACGATGACATCGGAAGACGTCATCCACGACTTCTTTGTTCCCGCCTTCAGGGTCAAGATGGATGTTATTCCCGGGCGGTACACCACGTTGTGGTTCGAGGCGACCAAAGAAGGGGAGTATCCGATTCGTTGCTCGCAATATTGCGGCACGCAGCACTCCGGCATGCTGGGGCGCGTCGTCGCAATGACCCCGACCGATTATCAGCAATGGCTCGGCGGCGGCGCTAGCGGCGTCTCGGCGGCGCAAGCCGGACAGAATCTCTTTGAGCGTCTGGGCTGCGCCGCGTGCCACAAGTCCGAGGGCACCAGCCAGGGGCCGTCGCTCGCGGGCCTATTCGGCAAGGCGGTGAAACTGCAAGGCGGCAAAACCGTGGTAGCGGACGAGGGCTACATCCGCGAATCGATCCTCGAACCGCAGGCGAAGATCGTCGCGGGCTTTCAGCCGGTGATGCCGACGTTCAAAGGTCTGGTGAGCGAGGAGGGCATTTTGCAGATCATCGCTTACATCAAATCGCTCGGCCAGCAAGAAAGGACGGCGGCGAAATGAACGGCACGACGCGGGAACATTATCTGAACGTCGACTATGGCATCCGGTCGTGGCTTTTCACGACCGATCACAAGCGGATCGCGTGGCTTTATCTCTTGTCGGTGACGCTGTTTTTCTTCTTCGGCGGTTTTTTCGCGACGCTCATACGCCTGGAGCTGATGACGCCGCAAGGCGATCTCGTGCAGGCCGAGACCTACAACAAGTTTTTCACCATGCACGGCGTGACGATGGTCTTTTTCTTTCTCATTCCGTCGATTCCGGCCGTGCTGGGAAATTTCCTCGTGCCAATGATGGTCGGCGCGCGCGATCTCGCCTTCCCGCGCCTGAATCTCGCGAGCTGGTATATCTTCATCATCGGCGGCCTGTTTACGCTCGCCGCGGCCGCCGCCGGCGGCGTCGACACGGGTTGGACGTTCTATACTCCGTACAGCAGCATCTAC
>DASWZY010000028.1:0-7486 GCA_036407055.1 Binatia bacterium | reverse complement strand
GAACGTCTTTCTCGACGGCGATGTCGATCGCGAGATCGTCTCCGGCGCCTCGCGCGCGGTCATTACCGCGCTCAACGCCGCCTCGCCCACCAATGCGGTCACCGTC
This sequence comes from Binatia bacterium, assembly GCA_036407055.1. Lineage (GTDB taxonomy): Bacteria > Desulfobacterota > Binatia > UBA9968 > UBA9968 > JAJPJQ01. The sequence goes on along the minus strand of DASWZY010000028.1, from coordinate 7,380 downwards.
GATGTGTTGGTCGCCTTCGCCGGAAGCCCGATCGCGGCGGGCTCCTGGTTTTTAGACAAGTCGCCGACGAACTTCATCGATCCCAATAAGAAAAGTCCGGTCGACGCGAAGGTCACGGTGAATTTCCGAGACACGACCACGGGCGCCGGCGCCGCCGACGGCGCGCGCGCAGCCGACGCGCCTCCGGTTATCGTTCCCGGGAAATTCATCAAACTCTACGGCGGCCTGATCGAGATCAACGAGTTTATCAACGCGCAGCAGGTCAAGGGCATCATCCGGACGATCTTAAGCAAAGCGACGGCGAAGGATCCCGATAAAATCGAGGGCGGCGCGTGGACGCTCAACGTCGCCTCCTGGAGCAGCGTGAAGGGCTTTCCTTCGGCGCTCACCTTCTTTCAAGGACGGCTCTTTCACGGCGGGACGGCTTCGCAACCGACGACTTTTTGGGGCAGCGCGAGCGACGACTACGAAAATTACGGCGTCGGCTCGCTCGCCGACGACGCGCTCGAATACACGATCGCGTCGAGGCAGTTCAATAAAATTCAATGGCTGCTGGATTTAGGACCGATGCTCATCGGCACGCTCGGCAGCGTCTTCTCCGCCAAAGCGCCGGGCAACGACCAGGTGCTGGGCGGCGACGTGATGCCTTTCGTGCGCGCGACCAATACGCCCGGGGCGGCGGCGATTCAGCCCGTGACCGTCGGCACGCGGGCGATCTATATCGATGCGAGCCAGACACAGGCGATCGATCTCGGCTACAGCTTCAACGACGACACCCTCACCGGCGAAGACCTGACGCTCCTCGCCGACCACATCGCCGGAACGGGCTTTGCGCAGGAGCAAATCGCCTACGCGCGCAATCCCAACAGCATCATGTATTTCGTGCGCAAAGACGGCCAGCTCGCCTGCCTCACCTATTATCGCCTGCCGGAAAACGTCGTCGCCTGGGCGCGCCGGACAACCGACGGCGCGTACGAGAGCGTCTGCGCGATTCCCCATCCCGACGGCAACCGCGATCAGGTCTGGACGATCGTCAACCGGACGATCGGCGGGCTAACGAAGCGCTACGTGGAATATTTCGACGACGGCGCCGCAGAGTTCGCCGCCGCGCCGGTCCGGCCGTGGACGGAGCTGCACACCGACTGCGCCCTCATTTACAACGGCACCGCGGTCACGAACGTGACCGGCCTGGCGCATCTCGAGGGCAAGAACGTCGATGTCATCGCCGACGGATCTTACAAGGGCGCGCGCTCGATCTCCGGCGGAACGTTCACGCAGCCGCTCTCGGAGCCCGCCGCGAAGATTGAGATCGGCCTTCACTACGATTCCAAGCTCGTCACGATGCGGCCCGCGCTGCAGGATTCGATGATCGAAGGCACGCAAAAAATGTGGGACAGGCTCTCGGTGCGGCTTTTAAAGTCGATCGGCTGCCGCGTCAACGGACAGGAGACGCTCGCGGACATCGGCGGCGAAGCGATGGACGCGGCGCCCGCGCTTTTTACCGGCGACAAGCCGGTGACCGGCTCCGGCTGGGACGACCAAGGACGGATCACGATCGAGCAGAAGCTTCCGTATCCGCAGATCGTGCTCGCCGTCTACGGCCGGCTCAATCTCAGCAGCCTGGATTAATGAAACCCGAAATCATTCGCTTCGAGCCCGAGCACCTGCTGGCTTTCGACTGGCGCGAGTTCGACCGCGACGATTGCTCGCGTTGGACGCGCGAGCTGATGCGGCGATATCCCGCGATCGCGTACACCGGCGTCGCTCGTCCGCGCATCCTCGGGTGCGCCGGCCTCGTGTTTTTCGACACGGGCATCGCCTTTGCGTGGCTCGCCGCCTCGCGCGATCTGGAACGACACAAACTTTGGTTTCATCGAACGATCAAAGTGTATTTTCGCGCTGTCATGCGGAGCTACGCGCTTCGCTACGTCTTTACCTGGGTGCGCGAGGACTCGGAGCGCAATCGCAAATGGATCGAAGCGATGGGCTTCCAGCGCCGGCGCGAGACGCAGGCCGAGGCGGACGGCACGGTCCATGTCAAATACGCGATAGGAGCGATGTAAATGCATTCGCTGATTTTCGGAGCGAAAAATTCTTTCGAGCGCGCCCGCCACGAGCCGATCTCCACGTTGCTCGTCGGGACAGCGGCGGTTTTAAGCGAAGCCGGCGCGGTAGTGGCTCCGGCGACCGCGGGACTCATCGGCGCCGGCGGCTCGGTCACCGCCGGAGGGTTGGCGTCGGCGGCGCTGAGCGGTGTTTCGCTCGCCTCCGGCATCGTGGGCAAGTAGCGGGGGCGAATCACGCCGCGGCCCAAGCGAAAGTGTTCGAGCAGCAGGCGAAGCTCGCCGAGCAGCGCGAGATCCAGCGCGACCAGGCGATCATCGGCAAGGAGCACGCGAATGCCGCCGCATCGGGCCTCTCGGCGAGCTCGGGATCGCCGCTAGCCACGACGCTCGATTCCACGCAGGGCCTCAAAATGAACGCCGCGGCCGCACGGTACCCGGGAGAGATCAGCGCCTGGGATAAACGGCTCGCGGCCCAGAGCGGCTACGCCGCAATTCCGGGCATGATCCTTGACGGCGCCCAAAGTCTCTTGAAGGACCGCTCTGTCTTGAGCTCTTTCATGCAGCCAAGCAGCGGCGCATTGCAGACTATCGCTCCTTCGCGAACGCGAACGCCGAGATTTATTTACGGCGGCGATCCGCTGGGAAGATATACCGTTTGAAATAATTCGAGGTGAAGATGAAAACATTAACCGCCGGTTTGATGCTACTGACCGTGATCGTCACGCCATGGGTTTACGCGACGGTCTCGACGTCGTCGGCGCGGAACGACTACACCGCCGACGGCGCGCAGACGCAGTTTCCCTATACGTTCCGCGTTATCGACAAGGTTCATCTCGAGGTGATCGATATCGACGCGACCGGCGCCGAGAGCGTCAAGACCGTCGATACCGATTACAATGTGGACGGCGTCGGCAATCCGTCGGGCGGCAACGTGACGTTTTCCTCGCCGCCTGCGAGCGGACACAGGATCGTGATTCTGCGAAAGCAGCCGATCGAGCAGTCGAGCGATTATATTTTGAACGAGGGCTTCCCTTCCGACCGCGTCGAGAAGGACCTCGATAAACAGGCGATGGTCGATCAGATGCAGAACGAGCAGCTAGGCCGCGCGGTCAAGCTGCCGAAGCGCTCGCCGGCGACCGACGTCACGATCCCGCCGCCCACCGAATGCAATCTCGCGACGAGCCGCTTTCTCGCCTGGAAAGCCGACGGCAGCAACATCGAGTGCGCCGCCGTACCGGCCGGCGCCACGGGGCCGACCGGACCGGTAGGACCGGGCGCGCCGGGCATGAGCGAAGCGGAGCTGCAATCCGGATCGGCGCTCGCCTGCGCCGACAGCGGCTCGACGGACAGCTACGCGTGCAATTTGACGCCGGCGCTCGGCGCGTACACGGCTGGCATGGTGATCTTCTTGAAGGCGAACACCGCGAATACGGGCGCAGCGACGATCAACGTCAACAGTCTCGGCGTTAAAAGCATCACCAAGAACAAAGGCGCGGCGCTCGCGGACAACGACATTAAGGCCGGCCAGTGGATTCCACTTATCTACGACGGCGCCAACTTCGAGATCTTCAACGGTATCCCGAACAACGCCGCCGGAGGCGGCGGTGTCACCGTCCTCGATCAGACCGCCACCGACGTCACCGTCGGCAACACGACAACCGAGACAACCGTTTACAGCAAGTCAATTCCCGGCGGGACGCTGGGGACAGTGGGTAAGTTGAGGCTGACGCTCCATTTTCGGGCAAAACAGCATGGGGTTAATGATGGCACTACTTTTACACTTCGCTTCAAATATGGTTCGACGACTGTGATGACTATCGCCGGGATTGATCCAGCTTTTCAAACTTTTATTGAATACATTATTAGCTTCGAGCTGATGGGTGACACAACCGCAAATTCGCAATTAGCAAAAACATACGTTTTCGGATCAGGATCAATCGGCAGAGGCGCCTCCGCTGAAGATTCAACTCTTCCAAAGAACTTGGCGGTTACGTTTCAGTGGTCTGTTACTGGCGGAGCCAACCAAGCGGCCGTCGTAGAGCATGCGACTTTGGAACAGGTAAAGTGACAATTAATTCAGCGTTGCTGAATATGGCAAAAGTTTCGGCGGCCACTCGTCGTTGCCAACGTTTAGTAGCCAGATTTGTCGGTCTTTGAAATATTCGATTAATTTCTGGTCTTCGGCCGGATTCATCTCACGGGCCCAAACAACCTTTGAGCTGTCGATATCGGCTTCGTTGTAAACCCACTCTTGATAAGGATCGTGTTCAGGCCCGTATCGTACAATGATAAGATGGCGTCCTTTACGGCTTAACTCCTCACTCACCCGGACACGCTCGAAATGCCAACTCGGATCACGGTCGTTTAGTTTATCAACAAATGCAGCGGCGAAATAAACTGAAAAAGAAAGTACGACCACACAAATCACCGACCCTAGTAGAAATCGCCCTATTTCAACTTTCCGCCATCGCCATAGTCGTAGACTTCGCGCGCCTTGAAGAGAAAGGATAATGACGATGCCGGCAATCGGGGGAGCGAAATGGGCACCGCCCCACGTGAGGACAAGCAGACCGCTCACAAACAGCGCCAATGTCGTAATAGCAAAGCGCGTCCAATAATTGCAGACAATCCAGGGCAACGCGATAAGCGGGATCACTAGTGAGAACCGAAAAGGCCGGATACCGTCGTAGAATAGCCAAAGTGTCCTGAGCTTATAACGACAATCAGCGAATAGACCCGCGAGCGAAGCCTGAGACAAATACAAGGCAAGTTCGCCCTGATAAAAGTCTCGCATGACTGTGTGCCGATAAGACGGTAGCGGATTCGGACTTTGCCAAATAAAAAAACGACCCAAACCATACGTCGATTCGTAAACAGTGTAAGGGAATTGCACCGCCGACCCGGTTACACGCCAATTATAATAACCGGTCAACAAAGCCGTCGGTACAAGGATCAGTACGATAGGAAGCACAACCCGCTGAAATGACACCTTTAGCGATGGTCCCTTTCTTGAGAACATCCAATTCAACAGAAGAATGGCGGATGGAAGAACGGTAACGAGACCCTCATATGGACGCCGGCTTGCAAGCAGCGCGAGGCCAAAGCCCATAATAATTCCGTCGCGAATCTGCGGCCGATGCACAATGCGTCTAACCGCCCCGAAAACCAGCGCACCTCCAATTATCGCAATCTGACCACCCCAGTAGACTTGCCCCCAGATGAGAAGCAATGCTGGATGCAACACGGTGATCAATCCGCCTAAAAAGGCGAGCCAAGCAGGTGTCCACGCAAGCAGCATCCAGTAAACTGCCGCACAGACGAGCGCGGTACTTATCCAAACGCCGACAATCGGATTCGCAATGATTTGACCGAGCGCTAAAATGAGACCTTGAATGGGCGGATATTTCGATGCGTACGATGGCTGTTGAATAATATGGAAACTCTCGAAGTGCATCCACATTGGGTGTGTGGGGTTTGTTAGTCGTCCATGGGCAAAGGTGTCCGCTGAAAGAAGATAGCTGAACTCGTCGTGCACTACGGGAGCGGGAAGTCGACCGGCGAGAGACAACGTCATGCTCAAAGCAAATGCAAGGGTCGTGAGCGCTGCCATTGATGAGATTCGGCGCCTACCGATCTTACCGAGAGCACGTTCGACGTGACGTATGAGCCGTAGGCCCGTTTGCCGAGATAGAAGCAATCCAGCGAATACAAAGAGGATGGCAAAAATTTCAAAACGAGGCGAGAGAGCGATGAACTCCAACATCGATATTTAAGATTGCTCAGAGGATAAAAATTTCTGGTACGCTAGACATATAACCGCGCAAGGAAGTGAAGTGACCGCTCGAAAATTCGGTTCGCCGGCCAGGGGTACAGACCAAGGTTCTCTTCCCAGAGGCTAAGACGTAGATCCAATTGCTTGAAAGCATCGAGCCATTTGGATTTTGGCCAGTAATTATACGGCAAGGGCACATGATGCCGCGCATTTCCGACCCAATCCATGAATCGAAGCGTTGGACCGGATAACAATCCGTTTAGTGTATGATCCTTTATGATAATACCTACACGAGCTGTCCTTGCAGCCTCTCGCAGAAAGATCATCGGGTCTGTCGTATGGTGAAGAGCGTCGACGAACATAACAAAGTCGAATGTTCGATCTCCGTACGGCAGAGTGTGCCCGTCGAAAGTCGCGACGGGAATATATGTCGAGCTTCTGACGACAACATCTACACCTCTGATACTGACTCCCGCTCGAAACTGTTTTAAGGAATAGGCAACGAGCCCGTCGCCAGAGCCGACATCGAGAACTTCGGCATTTTCTGGAATCATTGCCGCCAGTGCATGAGCAATGACGCGTGCGCGGCGTCTGTGGACAAGGTTATGAAAACGCTCGATCAACTGACTTCCTGCTCATTCCCATAATGCTCACGAAGAAACTGGAAAGAATGGTCTGAAAGCCGAGCGCCGCGAGCGTGACGCCGGGAACAACAAGTCGCATCGTGTGCGCATAATTCAGAGGTCCGAAATTCGACAATCGCCAACGATTGAAGGCGATACCCATCAGTAAGAGTCCGATGAGGAGCGCAACAGATGCGATCACGAGACCTCGTTCGAGATTGACGATTCGGTAAAAGCGCGACAGCCACTTGCTTTCCGGCAGAAAGCCTCCGATCACCGCGAACGTTTGGCTGAAGATGGAAAATAGAATCGCCTGATAGCCGCAAAGAATCGCGAGACTCGCGAACAGCAAGGTATGTGCGTCAAAGGTCGCGCCGCGAAAGGTCACCGCTGGCATGGCCAGAGCGTAGCCGATCAATCCGAGGATGACTAGAGCGACGCCCGGCGCCAAAAAAAGCCAACGCGGACTGTACATGAGAAAAAAACGCAGCGTGCGCCAGCCGTCGCGAAAGGTCTTGAGATGCGGATCATGAGATCTACGGCCGGCATGATGCAGTGTAATCGGCACTTCGACGATCTTCGCGTTTCGGAGGCTCGCCTTGACGATCATTTCACTGGCGAATTCCATTCCGGTGCACTGCTGGTCGAGCTTTTCGTAGAGTTCTTTGGTGAACCCGCGCATACCGCAGTAGACATCGTTAATTGGCGCGTTGAACATACGTCGCGCCATGAAAGAAAACATGGGATTGCCCCACCAGCGATGCAGGAAGGGCATCGCTCCGGTAGACACGCTACCGCCTCCCGCGGGCAGGCGACATCCCTGCACCAGATCCGCTCCGTCGCGCAAGCGTTCGAGGAACGCCGGGATCTCGCGAAAGTCGTAGCTGTCGTCGGCATCTCCCATGATGATGTACTTACC
>DASWZY010000027.1:0-9413 GCA_036407055.1 Binatia bacterium | reverse complement strand
CAGCAGGAGGTGAACGTCATCATCGGCGGCGACGCGCCGACGCGCCTGTTGGGGCTCACCGTCGGCAGCCTCGACGCGACGATTCTCTCGCCGCCGCATCTCAACATGGCGGTGAAGGCCGGCTTTCGGGTGCTGGCGGACATGGGCGATATGCACGCGAGATTTTCGCAGTCGACGCTTTATGTCCGGCGCGGTTATCTCAAGGAGAACCGCGACACTGTGAAGCGCTTCCTCAAAGCATATGCGGAGGCGGTCAAGGTGGTGAAGACCGACCGCGAGCGCATCATCAATATCTTCGCGCGGCGGATGCGTCTCGACGACCGCGAGATCCTGACTGAGACCTATAACTATTTCGCTCCGCGCTTTTCCTTCCCGCCGCGCGTCGACATGCAGGGGATCAAGGACACCATCGATTTTTATGCCGAGACCAGCCCTGAGTTGCGGGGCCGCAAGCCGGAGGAGTTCGTCGATCCGTCCTTGATGGATGAGTTGGAGCGGGAAGGCTTCTTTAAAAGCCTGGGCGGCTGATTGTAGGCGGCTCCCGAACTGCGGAGCCCTTCGACAAGCTCAGGGCGAACGGAAAGAGAATATCCGCTTCATGAGCAACCATCGTTCGTGCTGAGCCTGTCGAAGCACTCTTCGGCTATATCTTACCGCCTCAGCTCCTCGCTGGCTTTCTTCGCGTAGGACCAGTCGGCCACATCCGGGATCGTTGCGGCGGTCTTGCTCTTCCGGCCTTCCTGGACGAGCTGAATCACGTTCTTCATGACGTCGTCGGGCGCAATGCCGTTCCGGCTGTAGAGCCCGACGAGATCGCGGTACATCGCCTCGCGCACTTCCGCGTCTTTCACGCCCCAGCTTTTTTCCATCAGCGCGAGAATATCGGTCTTGCGGTTGTGAATGTAATCCACGCTCTTGATGAGCGCGCGAATCATCTTCACGATCTCGCCCGGCGATTCTTTCATTTTATCGACGTGCGTCGCGAGGCCGCCGAGCGGGATCTTCAGCACGTCGTTGAACGAGACGATCTCGTTGAAGCCTTTCTGGCGGCCGATCTTGTTGAACGGCGGTACGAGCATCGCGGCCTGGATGTTGCCGGCCTCCAACGATTGGTAGCGCGCCGAGCTGCCGCCGATTTGGAGGAAGGTCACGTCTTTTTCGGTCATGCCGTGCTTCCTGAGAATCGTGATGACCTCGCTATGCGGCGTGCCGCCGAAGCTGCTGATCCCGACGATTTTCCCTTTGAGGTCTTCGACGCGCTTGATCGCCGGCGCGGTGACGAGCACGTGGTCGGAGCCGTCCATGACCGACATGACGATCTTTACCGGCAGGCCGGCGATGGCGGCGCCGACGAAATTCGAGAACGTGCCGCCGTAGTCGACGTTCTTGCTCGCGACGCCGGTGACGACGACCTGGTTCTGCATGACGACGACCACGGCGTTGAGACCTTCGCCTTTGAAGAAGCCTTTCTCCTCGGCGATGACGAAGGGCAGCGAGTTGCTGCCGTTGCGCGTCGTGAGGCCGAGCGTGATTTTTTTGTCCTGCGCACCGGACGCGGGCGGAAATGCCCCGAACGCTGCCAGCGCGGAGAGAATGAAGACGGGAACGCGGACAGGCCGCATTATTCGACGAGATCCATCAGCACGCCGTCGGGGTCGGCGAGCGAGCGCCGGCCGAGCATGCAAGCGTCGATCTCGGCGAGCGTCGTGGGACCGAAGCGCCCAAGGTCGATCTGCTTCGGCTTCGATTCGGGATGACTGCTCGCGAGATTCTTGAGATCGTCATCGGCTTTGTTGAGCGCGTCGACTTTGAAGCCGATGTGGTCGAGCCCCTCGGTCATCGAGCGATAGGATTTATTTTCCGTGGGCATGATCACGATGGACACCTTCCCGTCGCTGACGCAAAGCTGGCCGCTGCCGCCGCCGCTTTCGACGGGCCGCAGCTCGAAGACGTCCTGATAGAATTGCGCGAGATACGCCGGCTTCGCCGTGCGGATCGCGACGTGATGCAGGTGGCGCGGCTGCTCCCAACCTTTTTCCAGATAGCCTTCGCGCACCTTGGCGACGCCCTGCTGCGAGACGTCCATATGCGTGCCCGCAGGGTCTTGGATGCGCATGACGGCGAAAGGCACATGCTCGAGGCTGCTCGTAACGCGCACTTCGGGATATTTTTTCAGCCGCTCCATGACGGTCTGTCCCGACTCGACCTCGAAGCCGAAATGGTCGAGGCCGGAGCGGATGCCGGCGTGCCGCTGCAGTAGCGCCAGGCCCATAACGCCGTCGCTCAGGTGGCCGCGATTGGGGTTGTATTCCCCTTTCTCGTCCGTCATGCCGGTCGTGATCTGCTTCATGCCGAAGAGGTCGCGGTAGAAACGGGCGGTCCTGTCGTAGTTTTCCGTGTAGATGGCGACGTGACGGATGCGCGCAAAGCCCATGGCGGTATCCTCCTGGAGCCGGACTATCACCCGGCGCGGCGCGTTGTCAACGGCGGTTGACAGACTTCAAACGTCGTGGAACATTACGACAGGAATTTTTTTTCATGCCCGTCAACGCGCTCGACGACATCACCGTCATTGAATGCGCCACGTTCGTGACCGGACCCTACGCGACGGCGCTGCTCGCCGAGCTCGGCGCGCGCGTGATCAAGATCGAGTCGCCGCCGGAGGGCGACCCGTACCGCTATTTCGCCGCCGACGAATTCTACAGCCCGAACTTCGCGCACCTGAACCGCAACAAGGAAAGCCTCGCGCTCGATCTCAAGAGCGATAGGGGCAAAGAGATCTGCATCAATCTGGTCAAGGGGGCCGACGTGTTCGTGGAGAATTTCCGGCCGGGCGCCGCCGAGCGCTTGGGGCTTGGCTACGACGCGCTCCGCTCCGCGAACCGGAAGCTGGTCTATTGCTCGATCTCGGCTTTTGGGAAATCAGGGCCGTATGCCGATAAGCCGGGCTTCGATACGCTCGGTCAAGCGATGAGCGGCTTGCTCAGCGTGCTCACCGATCCGGACAAGCCGTCGGTAATGGGCATCGCTCTCTCCGACTACACCACCGGCATGTCGGCGTGCTACGGCATTCTCGGCGCGCTGCTGGCGCGGCAGAAGACCGGGCACGGCTCGAAGGTCGAGACGTCGCTGCTTCAGGCGACGCTCTCGTTCATCGGCGAAACGGCCGCGGGATATCTCCGCACGGGACAGGTTCCCGACCGCGCGGCGCGCGTGAAAAACGCGCACGCGTTCGCCTTCGTCGCGAGCGACGGCCTGCCGCTCGCAATCCATTGCTCGGTGCCGGAAAAATTTTGGAAATCTTTTCTCGAAGCCGCCGGCCGCACCGAGCTCGGGACGGACGAGCGCTTCAAGACGCGCGAAGCGCGCAAGCAGAATTACGCCGCGCTCGAGGAGGAGCTGAAGCCGACGTTCGCCTCGCGGCCGCGCGCAGAATGGCTCGCGCTCATGGAAAAGCACGACGTTCCCGCGGCGCCGCTCTACAACATCGCCGAAGTCCTGGACGACCCGCAGGTGCGGCATCTCGGCATGGTCGAGGAAGTCAGCCACCCGAAAGCGGGGAACTGGAAATTCGTCGGCGGGCCGGTGAGCTACACGAAGCTTTCGCCCGATCCGGCGAAGCCGGCGCCGCTCCTCGGGGAGCAGACGGCGCGCATTCTCGCCGAGATCGGCTGCGATTCGGACGAGTTGCGGGAGCTCGAGGATGAAGGAGTCATAAAAATCGGAAGCGCCCATCGGCACGGGGCGCGCCAGGAGCGATTATGAGCGACGATCGCATCCTTTATATAGGCACCGACAAGGGACTATTCACCGCAGCGGCGCGCGGCGGCCGCTACGAGCCGCGGGCCGCAGGGCTGCAAGATAAAGGGGCGATCCGCTCGCCCGTCGTGATCGACCGCCGCGAGCCGCGGCGCATATACGCCGCGACCGGCCGGTGTGGCGTCTTGGTCAGCGAAGACTGCGGCGCACGCTGGCGCGAGATCAACGACGGTGTCACTTATAAGGAAGCCTGGTCGCTCGCGCAGCATCCGCTAACCGGCGAGCTCGTGCTCGGCACGGGACCCTCGTCGGTCTTCAAGAGCATCGACGGCGGCGAGAGCTGGAGCGATTGCGAGGGACTCAGAGCGCTCGCCGAGACGATCGACTGGACATTCCCGAATCCGCCGCACGTGAGCCACGTCAAAGGATTGGCGCTGGCGCCGGATGATCCGAAAATCATCTTCGGCGCCATCGAGGAAGGCTGGCTCGTCCGCAGCCGCGACGGCGGCGCGACCTGGCAGAATATCAAAGAGGGGACGGAGTTCGATTCGCATTCGGTCGCCGTCATGCCCGACGATCCGTCGATCGTAATCTCCACGTCGGGAAAATTCTTCTACAAGAGCACCAACGGCGGGGATAGCTTCGCGCAGTCTTCGAACGGTCTCGACCGCCGCTACATGGCGCAGGTCGCGTTTCACCCCTCCCGTCCGAAAACATTCTTCACCGCCGCCGCCGCGGTGCCGCCGCCGTTCTGGCGCCGGCCCGAAGGCGGCGACACCGGCTTTTACCGCAGCGACGACCGCGGCGACTTGTGGCGCAGGCTTTCCGGCGGCCTGCCGGAGCATATGCGCGCCGCTCCGCGCGCGGTCGCCGGCGACGCCGACGATGCGGATTGTTTCGCTTTCGGCATGAACGACGGCAGTGTCTGGATCACGGAAGACGCGGGAGCGTCGTTCAAGCAGATCATCTCCGGCATACCGCAAGTCATGAGCATACGCGTCGCGCACAGCTGATGGCCGGCGTCGAATTCGGCCTGCTGCTGCACACGCGCCATTGGATCCGCACCGAACGCCTTCCCGCCGACCTGGAGGAATTCTGGCACACGGCCGAAAACGCCGAGAAAGCCGGCTTCGATCACCTCTGGGTCGGCGACAGCCCGCGCATCGCACGGATGGACCGGGCGCACGCCGACTGCCTCACCGTAATGGCCGCGCTCGCGGCCAAGACGCGAAAAATAAAAATCGGCACCGTGCCGCTGATCGCCGGGTTGAGAAATCCGGTCCTGCTCGCGCATTCGCTCGCGACGCTCGACGTGATCTCGTCGGGCCGCATAATCGTCGGGGTCAGCGCCGGTCCGCAGTATAAATTCGCCGCGCAGGAGTTCGAAGCGTGCGGCGTGCCGTTCGAGCAGAGAGCGGGACGCCTCGACGAAGCGATTCAGCTCATGCGCCGACTGTGGGCGGAAGAAAGCGTGTGCTTCAACGGTAAATATCTTCGTTTGGAAGAAATCGGCATCCAGCCGAGACCACTCAGCAAATCGATCCCGATCTGGTGCGCCGCGGGCGACAACGAAAACGCGTTGAAGCGCGTCGCGCGCCTCGGCGACGGCTGGTTCACCGTCGCGCCGACGCCGGAGATATTCGCCGCGCGCCGCTTGAGAATCGAGCGATTCGCGCGTCAGCTCGGGCAAGTGAGGAATTTGCCTTCGATGCTGTTTGCGACATTTCATCTTCATCGCAAAAAGGGCAAAGCCGAAGAAGAGGGCTGGAATCTGGCGAAGAGCTATTACCGCCAGCCGCGGGGACAGCTCAAGCATTTGAGTCCGTTCTTCGGCACGCCCGAGCAATGCGCCGACAAGCTGCAGCAATACCTCGCCGCGGGCTTGACCGGCGTCGTTGCGCGCTTTGTCGCGCCCGATATTGAAGTGCAGAGTCGATTGTTGTTAAACGAAGTCAAGCCGCGGCTGAAACGAGTCTGAGCGATTTTACGGAGGCAAATATGGAAGCTCCCGCCGATACGACGTGGAAAGGCTTTACGCTCGCGGAGCGCGACCGACGCTGGGCGTCGGTGAGAAAGCACGCCTCGGCTGCTGGCTTCGATTGCATTCTCGTCCCGCTCTGCGTCGACGGTCGCAACCAGCACCTGTCTCTGGAACAGGCGCGCGGCATGCGCTCGGACGAGCGCTATCTCACATTACTTGAAAACGCCGCTGTGATTCTCCCGACCGACGGGCATAAGCCGATCGTGATCAGCGATCGCGCCGGCAACGACTGGATTCCCGAGCCGCGGCCGGTGAACGGCTCGTGGGGCGCGGCGATGGCGCAGGCGCTCGCCGAATGCGGCATGGAGCGCGCGCGCATCGGCGTCACGGGCCTCGAGCGCGGGAAGATGGTGCACGGCCGCGCATACTCCGGCGTCGTCAACCATACTTCGTACGCCGAGCTGCTGCGGCGGCTGCCGAATGCAACATTCGAAGACGACCACGACGTCGTCGCCTTCGCTCGCTACGTCAAAAGCGACGAAGAGATCGACTGCCTCCGCCGCGGCGCCGAGATCGCCGCGGCCGGCATCGAGGAGATGGGCCGCGTCGCACGGCCGGGCGTTACGGATTCTCATCTATACACGCGCGTCATGCACCGCATGCTCGAGCTCGGCAGCGGCTACTATCCGCTCGCGCTCTACACCGGTCCGATGGATCAAGTGAGATTGCCGCGCTTCGAGGACCCGCCGCTCGGGCGCGTGCTCCAGCCCAACTACCGCATCCACAACGAGACCGACGCGCTGTGGGGCGGCCTCATCGCGCAGGAGCAGCAGGGATTTCTCCTCGGGCCCGTGCCGGACGCATGGCAGCGCGTCGTCGATCTGCAGCGCGATCTTTTTTACAAGGGACTCGAAGTCCTGAAACCAGGCATCGTCTTCGGCGAGTTCGTCGACGCCGTGAACGGCTTCGGCGAGAAGCGCGGCGGGAAGACGCTCACGCTGATGCACGGGCGCGGCTACGGCGACGACGGTCCGCTGATCACGCCGCAGGACCGCGGCGAGAAGACGCGCGATGTGGTCGTGCACGAAGGCAACGTCTTTATCTGGAAGCCGATCGCGATGTCTGCGGACGACAAAATTCAGTACAGCTGGGGCGGCTGCATCGTGATCACGAAGAACGGCGCGGAGCAGCTCGTCAAGCGCACGCCGAGCTTGATCGCGCTTCAATAGGAGAAACGCCATGGCCTACAAACCACCCGCGCGCGCCGGAGCGACCGTTTACGTCTGGGCCGATTACTCGATCGCCGAGCGCGACCGCCGCTGGAAGGCGCTCAAAGAAGCTGGCAAAAAGGCCGGCTTCGACTGCATCTTCGTGCCGCTCGGCGACGGCGTCGACGCGCGCTATCTGACCCAGCTGCGCTGCTCGTCGGTGATCATGCCGACCGGCGGCCGCGCGCCGATCATCATCGCCGACCGCAGCTCGAAGAACACCTGGGCGCCCGAGCCGTGGCAGGTAGGCCGCGAGTGGAACGAGCCGATGGCCGAGGCGCTGCTCGAATGCGGCATGGAGCGCGCGAGCATCGGCGTGGCTGGCCTGAAGGGCGGCAGGGTGACGCACATCAATTCGATGGACGGAGTGGTCAATCACGGCGCGTTCACCGCGGTGCTTAAGCGTCTGCCGAACGCAAAGTTCGAAGACGCTACCGACGTCGTCGGCTTGGTGCGATATATCAAGAGCGATGAAGAGATCGCCGCCATGCGCAAGGCGACGGCGATCGCCGAAAGCGGCATCGACGAGCTAAAAAAAACGGCGCGGCCCGGCGCGGACGCAGCGCAGCTTTACGCCGACGTCATGGCCCGCATGATGGAGCAGGGGAATGAATATTTTCCGTTCGCGCTGACGATCGACGGCAAGCGCTACAGCGATCCGCCGATCGGCGTGCGGCTGCAAAAGAATTCCTTTATTCGGGGCGAGATCATGTCCGTCTGGGGGACGCAAATCGCTGAAGAGGACCAAGGCGTTTTGCTCGGGCAGATTCCCGAGTCGTGGCGGCCGGTTGCCGCGCGACAGAAGGAAGTCTACGACGCCGGCCTCAATTTGCTCAAGCCCGGCACGCCCTGTGCGGAGCTGATCGCTTTCGGAAAGAGCGCCGAGAAAAAAGACGGGCTCGCGACGAGCATATTTCTCGCCGGCCGCGGCGCGGGCGACGACGGCCCCGTCATCGACGCTTCGACTTCCGCCGAGAAATTGAAAGGCCTCACGATCGAGAAAAACACGCTTTGGCTCTGGCACCCGGCGGTGAAGAGCGCCGACGGAAAAGTCCAACTCGCATGGGGCGGAACCGTGCTCGTCACGGGCAAAGGCGCCGAGCGGCTGTCGAAGCGGGCGCATGAATTGATTTCCGTCGCGTAGATTTCGAATCGTTTTCGGTCATGCCGTAATCCGGCGGCCGTGCTTGCCTTAGTTCTACGCGCGCGGTAGACATCGAGTTTACCGCCGAGAGGAAAAATCATGATCCACGACATTGAAATCAATTCCGCGGCGCACTATCCGTCTGCGGGCGTGATCGAGCTCGTCGAGCTGGCGGAAAAGGTTGGCTTCGGCGCATTCTGGAAAGGGGAGTCGAACAGCACCGATCCGATGGTGCTGCTCTCGGCGGCGGCGAGCCGGACCAAAACGATCAAGCTCGGCACGGCAATTTATCATATCTACGGGCGGAGCCCGGTGACGCTCGGGATTCAATCGGCGACGCTGCAGGATCTTTCCAACGGCCGGTTGCTGCTCGGGCTCGGCGTCGCGAACAAGAGCATCGCCGCCTGGCACGGCGGAGTCTTCGACCGGCCGCTCAAACGGGCGCGCGAGTACATCGACATCACGCGCAAAGTCGCCGCCGGCGAGCGCGTCGAGTACGAAGGCGAGATCTACCAGACCGGCAAGCGCTTCCAGCTATCGTGGAAGCCGTCACATCCGCATTTTCCGATTTACCTCGCCGGGCTCGGGCCGCAGATGACGAAGCTCGTGGGCAAGATCGCCGACGGCGTTTTCATCAACATGGCGACGCCGGCAAAGATCCGCGAGATCGCGGCGCGCGTGCGCGAAGGCGCGAAGGAGGCCGGCCGCGATCCGAGCAAGATCGACATCATCGCGAAGTGCCGCGTTTCGCTCAACCCCGACCGCGCCAAGGCGCGCTCGAAGCTGCGCCAGGTGCTCACGTTCTACAACCTCGCCGATCATTACAGCGACATGCTGAAAGGGCTCGGCTTCGACGCCGAGGTCAACGCGATTCAAGCGGCCTTCCAGCAGGGCGGATTCAAGGCCGCGATGGCAGCGCTGACGGACGAATATATGGACAAGCTGCCGGTCGTTCCCGGCACGTCGATCGAGGAGATCAAAGAGAAATTGATCCCATTCAAGGAAGCCGGCGCGACGCGGCTCGTGACGCCGTACGTTCCGGTGACCGAGCCCGTGGTCGAGGACGCGCGGAGATTTTTGCAAGCTTGGGGTAAGAGCAGTTAGACCCGAGTCTCTAAAATTATCTAAACTACAACTTTAACTTTAATCGACGGAAGGGAGATTTTCTCATGTGTGATTTCGCGGCAGACGCGGCGGCGGCCGAGAGCTTGATGGTGGGGCGGACGCTGAGCGTCGAGCGGGTGAAGCAGCTAAACGCCAA
>DASWZY010000026.1:0-3302 GCA_036407055.1 Binatia bacterium | reverse complement strand
CGTCAGGTCGCGCCAGGATACGCGCTAAGGCTGCTTGCCCTCGCCTTCCAGGCGCCATTCTTGACGCTCGTCGAACCGGGCGCGATCGATCTCTTCTTCCATCTGCCGGCCGACCCATTCGCCGCCGGCGATGAGCTGCGGCCAATTGACGTTGGGGCCGATCATCGCAAGCTGGGTGCGGATCTCCCCGCGAATCTCTTTTCTCGGATCCCAGTAGACGCCGAACGGCCGAGACCTTTCGAGCCAATCCAGCCAGTCGTTGATGCCGACCAAGCCGCTTTCGATATTTTTCAAGCCGCCCGGCCGGTCGCCCTCGCGCGCGAGAGTCAGCCCGAGATAAAGTCTCGCGAGGCTGTCGTCACTCGAACGTGCCGCCGCTCGCTCCAGCGCCTGGCGCGCTTCGGGCAATCTGCCGGTCTCGTAATAGGCGCGGCCGACGTAAGTCCAGGCGCTCTGAGGAAGCATACTGAAATGGACGGTGTCGGGCCTCTCGGTGGCGGCGGTTTGAAAATGAACAAGCGCCACGTTTGGATCGCCGTAAAGAAGCTCTCTTCTGCCGGTCTGAATTTCTCCCTGCGCTGTAACGCAGCTAGAGACGCCGAGGCCGAGGAGCGCCAACATCGCCAAGTGCATTATGGGCTTCATAGTGCAATCAGGATAGGCACAATAATCGGTAGACGCAAGTGGCTCGCGCGCGGCTCAGCGGGCGAAGCCGCGGATAAAAACATCGATCGCCGTCGCGGCGAGATAGCCCAGGCTGACGTAGGCGTTGACGTCGAAGAAGGCCTTGTTGATGCGCGATAGATCATGAGGAGAGACGAGGCGGTGCTCCCAAATGAGGATGGCCGCGACGGCGGCGATGCCGATCCAATAAACCGCCCCGAGTTCAGCGCTCAGGCCGACGAGCGCCAGGAGGATGATCGTCGCTAAATGAAAGACGCTGGAAATAGCGAGGCTTTTGGCGACGCCGAAGCGCGCGGGTATGGAAAAGAGTCCCTGCGCGCGATCGAAGCTGTAATCCTGGATCGCGTAGATAATGTCGAACCCGGCGAGCCAGAAGACGACCGCCAGCGCCATCAAGCCGGGAATCTGCATGTCGCCCAGTTCGCGCGGCGCGCCGCTCACGGCGAGCCAGGCGCCGATCGGCGCGAGCGACAACGCGAGCCCGAGAAAAAGATGCGACGTCCAGGTAAATCGCTTCGTCAGCGAATAAAAGAAAACCACGGCCAGCGCTATGGGGGACAGGTAGAAGCAGAGCGGATTCAAGCGATAGGCGGCGTAGACGAAGACGCACGCGGCGGCTACGGTCAAAAACGCGGCCTCGAGCCCGCCCACTTTCCCCGCCGGTAGCTCCCACTCGCGGGTGCGCGGGTTCAGGGCGTCGAACTTTCTGTCCGCCAGCCGGTTAAAACCCATCGCCGCCGTCCGTGCTGCCACCATCGCGACGACGATCCATCCCAACGCGGCGGCGCTCACGTGGTAGCGGGTTCCGGCGAGCGTCAATGACGCGAGGGCGAACGGCAGCGCAAAGACGCTGTGAGAAAACCGCACCAGCCGCGCATAGTTCGCGACTTTTTCACCGATGGTCATGGGTCAGAGGCCGAGCTTATTCCAGATCGAATCGATGTAGCGCTTGGTTTTCTCGTCCATCACGATCGGATCGGGCCAGCCGCGCGCGAAGCCTTCGTCGGCGCGCTTGGCAGTGGCGTCGATGCCCATCTTCGAGCCGTAGCCGAGCGCCGGTGCCGCGTGGTCCAGCACGTCGACGGGTCCTTCGACGAACGTTGTGTCGCGCTTCGGGTCGATGTGATTGCCGACCACCCACGCGACCTCGGCAAGGTCCTGCACGTTGACATCGTCGTCGACGACGATAATGACCTTTGTGAACATCAGCTGCCCCAGACCCCAGAGGCCGTGCATGACCTTACGCGCGTGCGCGGGATACTCTTTTTTTATCGACACGATCGCAAGATTATGGAATACCCCGTGCACCGGCAGGTTGATGTCGACGATTTCGGGAAAGGTCAGGCGGATAAGCGGTAGAAAAATCCGCTCCGTCGCTTTCCCCAGGTAAGCATCCTCCATCGGCGGGCGGCCGACGATCGTCGTGAGATAGATCGGATTTTTCTTGTGCGTCACGCAGGTGACGTGAAACACCGGATAATCGTCTGCCAGCGAGTAAAAACCCGTATGGTCGCCGAACGGCCCTTCGCGCCGGAGCGGCTCCGCCGGATCGATGTAGCCTTCGATGACGACGTCCGAGCTTGCCGGCACCTCGACATCGACGCTGACCGCCTTGACGAGGTCGACGGGCTCTTTGCGGATAAAGCCGGCGAAAAGCAGCTCATCGATTTGATCGGGCAGCGGCGCCGTGGCCGCATAGGTAAGCGCCGGGTCGCCGCCGATGCAGGCGGCGAGTTCCATGCGTCCGCCGCCTTCTTTCTGCCGGTTGTAGTGCCGCGCGCCGACTTTGTGCGGATGCCAGTGCATGCCCGTGGTGCGTTGGTCGAAGACCTGCATGCGGTAAAGACCGACGTTGCGCCGGCCTTCGGCGGGATCGCGCGAGAAGACCAGCGGCAGGGTGATGAAAGGTCCCGCGTCACCCGGCCAACAGGTGAGCACGGGGAGAGCCGACAAGTCCGGATCGCGCTCGATCACCTCCTGGCATTCGCCGTCGCGCCGGAGTTTGGGAGCGACACCGGCGAGCCGCAGCAGCTCGGGGAGCAGCTGGAACCTCTCCCGCCATGACCCCGGCGGCTTTAAGCGCGTGAGGCGCTCGATGTCGCCGGCGATATCCCCGACATCGCTGACGCCGAGCGCAAGCGCCATGCGGCGCGCCGAGCCGAACGCGTTGATGAGCACGGGGATAGACTTGCCGACGACGTTTTCGAACAGCAGCGCGGGCCCTCCGCGCTTCATCACGCGGTCGGCGATCTCGGCGATTTCGAGCTCGGCCTTCACGGGGTGACCGACGCGCTTCAGCTCGCCTTCGCGCTCTAAAACTTGAACGAATTCCCGCAAGCTGTTATAAGCCATCAGCGAAGGTCCCGCCCCGTCGATCAGGTGAGCATCTTTAATCCGAGAGCTGAAGCGAAGTCAAGGATTGGACTCGCGCGCTTTCTCTCCGTCGAAAAGGCTCATACCGCCGCCGTCGTCATTCTGATCCTCCTCTGCGTGGCGGCTTTTTACACCACGCTCCACAACGGCTTCGTGGACTACGACGACGATACGCTATACCTCAAAAATCCCTATTTTCGCGGCCTCGGGTGGGAAAATCTCCGCTGGATGTTCACGACTTTCCT
>DASWZY010000025.1:0-2211 GCA_036407055.1 Binatia bacterium | reverse complement strand
CTCGTCGCGAAACAGAATCAAATCTTCGCCGAGCCAGCGCACGAGGCGCGGCGCGTCGGAACTGTGCTCGTGGGAGAAGCCGACCGGCAGCCAGTATTTGCGCAGCGTCTCGCCCGCGGGCGTGCCCGGGCCGACGCGCGTCAATAGATCATTTTCTACCGCGTCCATATCGGCCGAGTCATACCGCGTTGACGAGGCAGATTCCAGGGATAGGAGCTCGCGCAACCATGCGTCACCCCCGCGAAAGCGGGGGTCCAGGCAAGAAAAGACTGGATTCCCGCTTGCGCGGGAATGACTCGGAGAACCGTTGGCTGACTTGTAAAATTGTTCCGCCGCGGCCGTTTAATAAACTAGTCGTCCAATTCCGGGTAATGGCGGAAGATGCCCATCTCGTTGAACGGGATGCGCCGCTCGGAGGCGAGATATTTGGCGAGGCGCGGGCGCGCGGCGATCTTGTCGCGGAGCTTCACGAGGCGCTTGAGCTTGCGCTCGTGCCGCTTCATTGCGCGCGGGAACGCGTAGCGGAGACCTTCCACGATCTGAAACAAAGATAGATCGACATACGTCGCTTTATTGCCGACGGCGTAGCCGGACCTGCCGTTGCGCTGGATCGCCTTCTCGAAATAGCCGAGATATTTCGGAATGCGCCGCTTGCGGAAATCATCGGCGCGCCGCCTCGCCTCGCGCTTTTGCTGCTCGTAGTAGAGCATGCCGGCGATCGGGTGATGCACCTCGCTGATCTCTTCGACGAGGTCGGCGACCGTGAGCTGGAGCTGGTGCGCCCACAATCGATCCGCCTCGCGCCGCGGCGCGAGCGCGAGCCGAGGCCCGAGGTAAAGTAAAATATTCGAAGTCTGCCCGATGACGAGATTACCCGACTTCAAAAACGGCGGCGCGTACGGCGCGCGCTTGACCGACGGACTTTCGAGAAAGCTAAACAGCTTGTCCATCCCGCCTTTCGTCCGCGCCACGTCGACATATTTCGCGCCCGCGTCTTCGAGCGCGAGGCGAATATATTCCCCACGTCCTTGAATCGAAGGCCAATAGTAAAGCTCGTAGGGCATGGATTCTCCGATTTTACAATTCTACGCGTTCTTTAGTCGCGAAAGCGAAGTCCGTCAAGCACGCCAATCCGCGTCTGCCCGCGCGAGGTGTCTTCAACGATCCGCCACGGATGCTAAAATAAATAGCCGGCGGCGCCGGGGCGGAGGAGGCTTTGCCGTATGGACAATGAAAACGTACCGAAGCGATCGATCGAGCGGCGGCGGCGCAAGCGCACGCGGCGCAGGGAGATCCGCACGCTATCCGTCGACATCGGCGGCAGCGGCATCAAGGCGCTCGTGATGGACGGGCAAGGCAAACCGGTGACGGTACCCTGCCGCGCGAAGACGCCGGACAAAGCGACGCCGGCCCAGGTGATTCAGATCATCCGGCGCCTCGCGCGCAAACAAGGCCCATTCGATCGCCTATCCGTCGGCTTTCCAGGCGTGGTGCGGCACGGCGTCATCTTTACGGAGGGGAATCTGCATCCGAAGTGGTTCGGATTCAATCTCGCGCGCAATCTGGAGAAAGCTCTCGACAAGCCCGTGCGCGTGCTGAACGACGCCGACATGCAGGGCTTCGGCGCGATCACCGGCCGCGGCGTCGAGCTCGTGATCACGCTCGGCACCGGGATCGGCTCCGCCCTGTTCGTCGACGGCAGGCTCGTGCCGAACGTCGAGATGGGTTACGACCCGCTCGGCGGCAAGAGCTATCTGAACCTTCTCGGCAACAAGGCGCGGAAAAAAGCCGGCAATAAAAAGTGGAACCGGCGCGTGCGCCGCGCGATCGACGCCTTCGACCAGATCTTTCATTACGACACGCTCTACATCGGCGGCGGCAACAGCGAGAAAATCGACTTCAAGCTGCCGTCCGGCGTGCGCACCGTATCGAACATGAACGGCCTCTTGGGCGGCATCGCGCTGTGGAAATAAACATACCGCCTAGGGCCACCGCCGCGGCGGATTCAGGCGATATCGATGAAAAGGTTTTAACCGCGCGTGTGACGACTCGAAGGTCAGAAAAGCCGATTGGTGGACCCAACGGGAATCGAACCCGTGTTACCGACGTGAGAGGCCGGTGTCCTAACCGCTAGACGATGGGTCCATGGCTGAGGAGGTAGGACTCGAACCTACAATCGCCTGATCCAGAGTCAGGTGGCTTACCAATTAG
>DASWZY010000024.1:0-2416 GCA_036407055.1 Binatia bacterium | reverse complement strand
GAGCTATGCGAAAGGAGTTCCGAAGCGCTCGCGGAAGGCGACCTCGGAGAGCGGCTTGCGGTTTTTCTTGCCGCGGCCGATCGCCGCGGCGGGATAGCCGAACGGCAAAATCGCCAGCACGTCCAGCTCGGCCGGAATGCCGAGCAGCGCCTTGATATCTTCGAAACCGCCGAAGCCGACCCAGTTCGAGCCGATGCCTTCCGACCATCCCGTCAACATCATCGACTGCGCCGCCCGGCTCGCGTCGGAGACGGCGAACGGCGTCTTTTCCACAAGCACGACGACCGCGAACGCCGCAGTCGCGATATACGGCCCCGATGTGGCGACGGCGCCAAGGTGATTGAGACTCTCGCGGTCCTCGACCGCGATGAAGCGCCACGGCTGCTTGTTGCCGGCGCTGCCGGTCAAATGCGCCGACTCGACAATTTTGCGTACGATATTCTCGGATACACGCTGGTCGCGAAAACGCCGCACCGCCAGCATGGTCCGCATCGCTTCAAAAACTTCCATGGGAGCCTCCTCAACCTTTGCTAATCCCACGACGGGCGAAAAGACAATGGCCTCGGAACGGCGGCGCTCAGCCGTCGAGCTCGGGATAGTGGCGGAAGATGCCCATCTCGTTGAACGGGATGCGCCGCTCGGAGACGAGATAGGCGGCGAGGCGCGGGCGCCCGGCGATTTTATCGCGGAGCTTCGCGAGGCGCTTGAGCCTGCGCTCGTGCCGCTTCATCGCGCGCGGGAACGCGTAGCGGAGACCTTCGATGATCTGAAACAAAGATAAATCGACGTACGTCGCTTTATTGCCGACGGCGTAGCCGCTCTTGCCGTTGCGCTCGATCGCTTTCTCGAAATAGCCGAGATACTTCGGAATGCGCCGCTTGCGAAAATCCTCGGCGCGCCGCTTCGCCTCGCGCTTCTGCTGCTCGTAGTAGAGCATACCGGCGATCGGATGATGCACCTCGCTGACCTCTTCGACGAGGTCGGCGATCGTGAGCTGGAGCTGGTGCGCCCACAAGCGATCCGCTTCGCTCCGCGGCGCGAGCCCGAGCCGCGGCCCGAGATATAAAAGAATATTCGAAGTCTGCCCGATGACGAGATTACCCGACTTCAAAAACGGCGGTGCGTACGGCGCGCGCTTCACCGACGGGCTTTCGAGAAAGCGAAACAGCTTGTCCATCCCGCCTTTCGTGCGCGCGACGTCGATATACTTCGCGGCCGCGTCCTCGAGCGCGAGCCGAATATATTCCCCGCGTCCCTGAATCGAAGGCCAGTAGTAGAGCTCGTAGGGCATCGAGACCTCCGCGGATGTTTAATCGCTAAATCGCAAAGCGGTCAAGAACACCCCGGCCGGGGTGTCTTTGACGCTTCGGCACGGGTGCTAAAATATATCGCCGGTTGCGCACGGAGGA
The DNA here is from genome assembly GCA_036407055.1 of Binatia bacterium. Lineage (GTDB taxonomy): Bacteria > Desulfobacterota > Binatia > UBA9968 > UBA9968 > JAJPJQ01. The sequence goes on along the minus strand of DASWZY010000024.1, from coordinate 1,007 downwards.
CTTTACAGCATGGATAATGAAAACGTACCGAAGAGATCGATCGAGCGGCGGCGGCGCAAGCGCGCGCGCCGGAGGGATGTCCGCACGCTCTCGGTCGACATCGGCGGCAGCGGCATCAAGGCGGTCGTGATGGACGAGCAAGGCAAGCCGGTGACCGTCCCCAGCCGCTCCGAGACGCCGCAGAAAGCGACACCGGCACAGGTGCTTCAGATCGTCCGGCGCCTCGCGCGCAAACAAGGGCAATTCCATCGCGTATCCGTCGGCTTTCCGGGCGTAGTGCGGCATGGGACCGTCTATAGCGAGGGGAATCTCCATCCAAAGTGGTTCGGATTCAATCTCGCGCGCGAGTTGGAGAAAGTTCTCGACCGGCCGGTGCGGGTACTTAACGATGCGGACATGCAGGGCTTCGGCGCAATCGCCGGGCGCGGCGTCGAACTCGTGATCACGCTCGGCACGGGGCTGGGATCGGCCTTGTTCGTCGACGGCAGGCTCGTGCCCAACGTCGAGATCGGCTACGATCCGCTCGGCGGCAAGAGCTACCTAAACCTTCTCGGCAACAAGGCGCGCAAGAAGATCGGCAACAAGAAGTGGAACCGGCGCGTGCGCCGGGCGATCGACGCCTTCGACCAGATCTTTCATTACGACACGCTATACATCGGCGGCGGCAACAGTGAGAAAATCAATTTTAAGTTGCCCTCCGGCGTGCGCACCGTCTCCAATATGAACGGCCTCTTGGGCGGCATCGCGCTGTGGAAGTAACACCCCATCGCATGTCGTCCATCGGACGGAAGACAGTCAATCGGATCTCACGCAGATGCGAGATGTTTTACCGCGCGTGTGAGGAGTCGGAAGCCACAATAGTCGAATGGTGGACCCAACGGGAATCGAACCCGTGTTACCGACGTGAGAGGCCGGTGTCCTAACCGCTAGACGATGGGTCCATGGCTGAGGAGGTAGGACTCGAACCTACAATCGCCTGATCCAGAGTCAGGTGGCTTACCAATTAG
>DASWZY010000023.1:0-4628 GCA_036407055.1 Binatia bacterium | reverse complement strand
CACTCGGTTTTCGACCCGGAGGAGATCGAGCGCGAGCGCCAGGTCATTCTTCAGGAGATCTCGCAGACCGAGGACACTCCCGACGACTACGTGCACGATCTCTTCAGCCTCGATTTTTTCGCCGATCATCCGCTCGGCCGGCCGATCTGCGGCGACGCCGAGACCGTCAACGCGCTTCGCCGCGAGGATTTTCTGTCCTTCGTCCGTGACCGCTACCTTCCCGGCCGCGTCATCGTTTCCGCCGCCGGAAACATGAAGCATGAATATCTCGCGGAAGAAATCGCCCGGCGTCTAGGCTCGATTGAGCGGGCGCGAATTCGCGACGGCGAAGCCGCCGTGCCGCAGCTGCGAAACGGCGTATTTCAGCACACGAAAAAGCTCGAGCAGGCGCACCTGTGCTTCGGCGTCGCGGCGGTCAATCAGTCCGACCCGCGGCGGTACGTCGCCTACGTGCTCAATACGCTGCTCGGCGGCGGCATGAGCTCGCGGCTGTTCCAGGAGATCCGCGAAAAACGGGGCCGCGTTTACTCGGTCTATTCTTTTCTTTCGTCTTACCGCGACATCGGTTATCTCGGAATTTATGCGGGCACGAGCGTCGAATGGAGCGAAGAGGTCGTCGGGCTCGTCATCCGCGAGATCAAAAAGCTCGCCGCCGGCGAGGTCCGCGCCGAAGAGATTGAGCGCACGAGAAATCAGCTCGTAGGCAATATCATCCTCGGCCTCGAGGGCTCGGATTCGTGGATGCGGGACATCGCCAAGGACGAGATTTATTTCGGCCGCGCGATTTCGCTCGACGACGTTATTCGCGACATCCGCGCCGTCACGCGCGACGACGTTGTCGAGCTCGCGGCCTCGATTCTCCGCCCCGAAGCGATGGCGCTCACGCTGCTCGCCGACATCGGCAAAAAAAAGCTGGATTTCGGAAGCTCTTTTGGAGTATGAGTTTCTAGTTCCCGGTCGCGGCGTTCGGCTCTCGACGTGCGGCTGCGAAACGCGAGACTTTTTCTCTTACATGGAAGAGGTTCGAATCCAGATCATGCGGGTGCGTGACCGCGCGCGCGACCTCCCTCTCCCCGATTACATGACCGAGGGTTCCGCCGGCATGGATCTCGCGGCCGATCTGGATGACGACTTGCGCCTCGAACCGCTCGAACGCGCGCTGATTCCGACGGGCGTCGCGATCGCTCTGCCGAACGGGTTCGAGGCGCAGATTCGGCCGCGCAGCGGCCTCGCGCTTCGCGAAGGCGTGACGCTGGTGAATAGCCCCGGGACGATCGACGCCGACTATCGCGGCGAGATCCAATTGATCGCAATCAACCTCGGCCGTGAAACGGTGATCGTTCGCCGCGGGCAGCGCGTGGCGCAGATGGTCGTGCAGCGCGTCTGCCGGGTCAATTGGCAGGAAGTGGAAGAGCTGCCGGCGTCTAAGCGGCAGGAGGGCGGCTTCGGACACACCGATAAAAAGTAAATGTTGAGTTTTGAGTGTTGAATGTTGAATTAAATTCAAAATTCATAATTCAAAATTAGGAATCAGCACTTGATTGCAAGATACACGAGGCCCGAGATGGGCCGCATCTGGACAGAGGAGAATCAATTTCAGAAGTGGCTCGATGTCGAGATTCTCGCGACCGAGGCCCTAGAACAATTGGGCGCCGTGCCGAAGGGCGTCTCAGCGCGCATCCGCAAGAAAGCGCGCTTCGACGTCGAGCGTATTCACGAGATCGAGCGCGAGGTCAAGCACGAAACCATCGCTTTCTTGAGCTCCGTCGCGGAATACGTCGGAGACGACGCGCGCCACCTGCACGTCGGCATGACATCGTCCGACGTCATGGACACGGCGTTCGCGCTGCAGCTTAAAGAAGCGTCGGCGATCCTGCTCGAAGATGTCAAAGAAATGATCCGCATCCTGCGGCGGCAGGCCCTCAAGTACAAAGACACGCCGATGATCGGCCGCACCCATGGGGTCCACGCCGAGCCGATCACGTTCGGATTGAAGTTCGCCATCTGGCACGAGGAGATGCGGCGCAATCTCGCGCGGCTTCAGGCCGCCGCCGACGACGTCGCGGTGGGGATGATCTCCGGCGCGGTCGGCACATTCGCGCAGGTCTCGCCGAAGGTCGAAGCCTACGTTTGCAGGAAGGCTGGCCTCAAGCCGGCGCCTGTCTCGAACCAGATCATCCAGCGCGACCGCCACGCTCATTTCTTCGCGACGCTCGCGGTGATTGCCAGCTCGCTGGACAAATTCGCCGTCGAGGTGCGACATTTGCAGCGCACCGAAGTTCAGGAGGCCGAGGAGCCTTTCACGGCCGGCCAGAAGGGCTCCTCCGCCATGCCCCACAAGCGCAACCCGATTCTTTCCGAAAACGTCGCCGGCCTGTCGCGGCTCATGCGCTCTTATGCCTTAGCCGCGATGGAGGATGTCGCGCTCTGGCACGAGCGCGATATCAGCCATTCTTCGGTCGAGCGCGTGATCGCGCCCGACGCCACGATTCTGCTCGATTTCATGCTGCGCCGGATGACCTACGTCCTCGGCAACCTTGTCGTCTATCCCGAAAACATGCTCCGCAACATGGGAAAGAGCGGCGGGGCGATTTTTTCCGAGCGGATTCTGTTGAAGCTGGTGGGGAAAGGCATCGCGCGGGACCAAGCCTACCGCATGGTCCAGCGCCATGCGCTGAAAGTCGGGAGAGAAGGCGGCGAGCTCAAGCGCGAGCTGTTAAGCGATCCGGAGATCCGCCGCTACCTTTCGCCGGCCGATGTCGAGGACGCACTGGATTTGAAGCATTATCTCAAAAACGTCGACGCGATCTTCAGGCGGGTCTTTCATTGAGCGGCTATGCGCGCTAAAATTTTTATTTCCTACAAGAATGGAGTGCTCGACCCGCAAGGGAAGGCAGTCGAGCGATCTCTGCATACGCTCGGATACCAGGAGGTCCGCGACGTGCGCATGGGGAAGTATCTCGAAATCGAGCTAGAAGCCTCGTCCCGCGAGACGGCCGAGGCGCGGCTCCGCGAGATGTGCGACAAGCTGCTCGCCAATCCCGTGATCGAGGACTATCGCTTTGAGATCGAGTAATCGGCGTATTTTGTTATGAGATGGGGCGTCATCGTTTTCCCCGGCTCCTGCGACGATCACGACGTCTACGACGCCATCAAGCGCGTGCTCAAGCAGAAGGTCGAGTTCCTCTGGCATAAAGACCGGCTGCCCGCCGGCCTCGACTGCGTGGTGCTGCCCGGCGGATTTTCTTACGGCGACTATCTCCGCTGCGGCGCGATGGGGCGCTTCTCGCCGATCATGCGGGACGTCGTCGAGTTCGCCGCCCGCGGCGGGCTTGTCCTCGGCATCTGCAACGGCTTCCAGATTCTCTGCGAATCGGGGCTTTTGCCGGGCGCGCTCGTGAGGAACGTTACACTGCAGTTCGTCTGCAAGCCGGTTTATCTCCGCGTCGAGGAGACCGATACGCCGTTTACGGCGGCGGCGAAGAAAGGGCAGTTCCTGCGCTTGCCGGTGAAACACGGCGAAGGCTGCTACTTCGCCGATGCCGCGACGCTGGAGCGGCTCAAGGAAAACCGGCAGGTGCTACTTCGCTACGTCGACGCCAAGGGAAGACCCACGCCCGCGGCCAATCCGAACGGCTCGCTCGACAACATCGCCGGCGTTTGCAACGAGGGAAGAAACGTCTTCGGCCTGATGCCGCATCCGGAGGACGCGACCGAAAAAATCCTCGGCAGTGAAGACGGCCTCAAGATCTTCTCTTCAATTATCTCGGCCGCAGGCAGACCCGAGAAAAAAGCATGGGCGGGGTAAGCGCGCTGAAAATGCCTTCCGAGCCCGCGATCACGCCGGGGATCGTCGCCGCCCACGGCCTCAGCGAAGAAGAATACCATAAAATTATCCAGCTTCTCGGCCGCGAGCCCAACTATACGGAGCTTGGCGTCTTCTCGGTGATGTGGTCGGAGCACTGCAGCTACAAGAGCTCACGGCCGCATTTGAAGCGCCTACCGACCACGGGAAAGGCCGTCATTCAGGGGCCCGGCGAAAACGCCGGCGTCGTCGATATCGGTCATGGGCTCGCAGCCGTCTTCAAGATGGAGAGCCACAACCATCCTTCGTTCATCGAGCCTTACCAGGGCGCCGCGACCGGCGTCGGCGGCATTCTGCGTGATGTTTTCACCATGGGCGCGCGGCCGGTCGCTTCGCTCAACTCGCTGCGCTTCGGCAGCTTTGATCATCCCCGCACGCGCTATCTCCTCTCTGGCGTCGTCGCGGGCATCGGCGGATACGGGAATTGCATCGGCGTGCCGACCGTCGGCGGCGAGATCTTTTTCGATGAATCCTATAACGCCAATATTCTGGTCAACGCGTTCACGCTCGGCATCGCCGAGAAGCGGCGCATCTTCAAAGGGCGCGCGGAAGGCGCGGGCAACCCCGTGATCTACGTCGGCGCGAAAACCGGCCGCGACGGCATCCACGGCGCGACGATGGCTTCGGAGTCTTTCTCCGACGAGTCGGAGAAAAAGCGCCCGACCGTGCAGGTCGGCGATCCGTTCACCGAGAAATTGCTGCTCGAGGCGTGCCTCGCGCTCATGAAGACCGATTTGATCGTCGGCATCCAGGATATGGGCGC
>DASWZY010000022.1:0-8889 GCA_036407055.1 Binatia bacterium | reverse complement strand
TCCCGACGAGGTCTACCGAATGGTGCGCGCAACGCTCCGCGGGCTCATGTTCGTCAACGACCCGAAGAACCGCGAGGCGGTGATCGACATTCTAATGAAGCAGTGGAAGCTGAGTGACCGCAAGATGGCCGGCGAGACGCTGCGTCACGTTCAGCGCGTCCTCACCAAAGACGCCTACGTCAAGCCCGAATCGGTGCAGGTCTTGATCGACCTCGCGCGCGAGAGCGCGAAGATCACGCGCCCGGTGAGCGTCAACCAGGTGGTGGATTACAGCTTTGTCGACCGGGCGCGGAAGGAGCTGGGGTTATCCAGGTAGGCTGTTGATAACCTGTGAAACGGTGGTGGAAAAATCGGGCAGGACTTGTTGATGGAGAGAGAAGAAACGTCTTTGAACAGCTTGTTCACCGGGGGCTGTTAATCTTCCCGCCGGAATTGCAAAGCATAAAAAAAGCGGCTGCCCCCTCCGCGCCGGGCGAACCCGGTCGCGGTGAAACAGCCGCTTTTTCTCACCAGCGCCGCTGACCGTCAGTCGACGATCACGCGGTCGCCGGCCCTGAGCACGATGTCCTGCTTCAAGTCGCCCTTGATGATCGCGTCGTAGTCGACGAGATATTCCCGCACTTTGGAATTCTCGCGGCGGACGACCTTCACGTTGTGGCGGTCGGCGAAGATCGTCAGGCCGCCGGCGCGGGTGATGAGCTGCAAGACGGTGTCGTGGCCGGTCGAAGGATAGGCGCCCGGCTTCGCGACCTGGCCGACGAGGAATACCTCGCTCGAGGTGATCTCCGTCACGCGGATGGTCACGTTCGGCGCCTGGACATATTTTTTGTACCTATCCTCCAGCGTCTGTCTCAGCTGCCCCGTCGTCTTGCCGGCGGCCTGGACTTCGTTGATGAGCGGCAGCGTGATCAACCCGTCCGGGCGAACCTTGACCGGCCCGGACAGCGTCGGCTCTTTCCAGACGATGATTTCCAGCGCGTCGCCGGTGCCGATCACGTAAGCGTCGACCGACGGCTTCGCCGGATTCGGAGCGTCACCGATACTGTATTCCCGCGAGCGCAGCTGCTGCGTCCCGCAGCCGGCGGCTAACACCAAGCCCAAGACAACAAAGCATACCTTTACATTCCACATACATCCTCCTTTTTGTGTCGATTGATAACGACTGAGAGCTGGCTAATGCCGAAGGTGAAGCGAGGAAACGCGGCTGGATAGACGCCCCGTGAAGAGGCATCTAGCGGCTGTTTCGTAATTTAAACGAGAAAGGTTACGGTTTAACGCGCCGGAGGCGTTTCGGTCTCAGGCGGTGTGCTCTGCGGCGGCGGAGGCGGCGGAGTCGCCGGTTTCTCCCTAAGCTGCTGCTGCGGGGTCTGCTGGAGCTCCGGACGGCCGAGGTCCGGACGGAGCGGCTGCTGGAGCTCGGTGCGCTCGTAGGTCGGGGCGCCTCCGGGCGCGAACAGCGGCCGGTTGATGCCGCCGACCGCGAGACCGGGATTCGGATAAACATCGAAATGCGCCGTGATCGACGCCAGCACGCTGTTGCCGCCGGCGCGACCGCCCGGAACGTCGACCGCACTCGGCGTGGCGCTGCGCCAGCGACGGCTGTACCACAGGTTGGAAGACAGCCAGCTATTGATCCAATACTGGAGTCCCGCCGAGGCCCGGAACACCTGAATATCGGTCTCGCTCTTCTCGCCGAGGAGCGAAAAGTCTGCGCCCGCGAGTCCGGTGAGCCGTTCCGTGATGCGGATGCCGTAGCCGGCGGAAAAGGTCGTCGCGGTCGTCGGGCCCGAAAATAAGCCGAGACTCGTCGTGAGACCTCTGCGTATGGACAAATTCAACAGCGCGTCCTGCCAGACTTTTTGGAGCACCGCGCTGACATTCGTCACGACTGTGGGGCCGGTGCCGCCCTGGTTGAACGCGAGTCCGAAAGCGCCGGACAGCGTCCAGGTCGGCGAGAGCCGAATTTTCGCATTGCTGAAAAAATCGTCGCCGATGTCGAAGCTGTGGACGACGGTGCCTTTACCGCCGGAATTAAAAACGTTGACGGTGTACCCGGCGAAGAGGTTGTGCTCCTGGCGCCAGTTGTAAACGCCGCGGAAGCCGGCTGAGTGGCTGAAATCCTGGCCGTTGTTGCCGTTCGAATAGCCCATCGAATAGCCGCCGGAAAACGTGAGCGTCGGCGAGTATTGATACACCGGTTGCATCGTGAACGCGTTGGTGAAGTTTCGTCCTCTGGTGACGAGCGTCTGAATCGCCTGCGCGAGCGGCAGCGGCACGAAGCTTCCGAGCGAGGGTAGATCGGTCGGCGTTACGGGCAGCTGCGGCGGCGGCCCCATCGCGTCGAGGCCGATCGTCCGCGTCATGCCGGTGCGTCTCAGGTTTTCGGTAAAGTTGACCGTGAACTGCGGTGCTGCTTTGTATGTGTAAGCCGAGTCGAACGCGATGTTGTCGCCGAAGTTGCTGTTCTTCGCCTCGCGGTAGAAGATCTGACCTTCGGGTGCGAGGGTCGCGGTCAAGACCGGCGTCGGGTCGCCGGGCGTGGCGTAAAACAGCGTGAACGTCGGCACGATGTGCGTGATCCAGTCATTGACGTTGTTATTTTCCTTGCCGCGTTGCGTGCGGAAATAGATGTTATCGTTGTATTCCGCGCCCGTTCCGAGCGAGACGCCGCCGTAAACTTCGGCCGATGCTTTAGTGGCGCAGATGATCGAGGAAAAAAACAGCGCGGCGAGAGCCGCCGCGATCGCGCGACATGATTTTCGCGCCGTCCGGTGAGATGACCGCATTTTTGTCATGGCTCAATCCCGTTGAAAGCGGATTTCGCGTTCTACCGCACCCGGCGCAAGCTATCATGTTCATGAGGAAATGTGCAAGCACAAAGACTCCGTCGTGAGTCAAAAAATATTCTTTTTTCAATAAGACTTGGACGGAGAGTTAAATTGCGCGGCGGGTGGATATAGCTTCGCCCGTTCGGGCTGAAAAATGCCCTATATCCGAACCAATGCGGACGAGTTCCTCAGGCATCCGAGGAAGTCTCATGGAGCAGCCGCTCGAAGCGGCGCTCGCCATAGCTCAAAATTAGTAGCAGAAGGCGGGTTCTTGTCAATTCGGGTAAAAACCCATAGGGACGGACCATTCGCCTTTAAAGTCGCCGCAAGCTGTTTTATAAAAAAGCCGTAAACGGTGGTGAAAGAGGTAACATGCCGAAAATATTGATTGTCTTGGTCGCGATATTTCTTGGTTCCGCGCTGCCGGCGCACGCCGCGGATCCGGTACTGAAGCTCGGTTGGAGCGGCTCCGGCGTCGGCGCGGATCTGCTGAAGCTCGCGGGAAGGTCGAACGTCTGGCGCAAGCACGGCCTCGACGTGCAGCCGGTCTATCTCTCGAGCGGTAACCTGATGGCGCAGACACTGTCGTCGGGAGAGATCGGCCTCACCGGCTTCGACGTCACGGCGATGCTCGCGCTCGGCGTCTCCGGCGCGCGGGATTTGCGCGTGATCTCGGTTTTGATCAACCGGCTCGAGCCTTTCTTCGTGGTGCAGAAGTCGATCGCGACGCCCGCGGATTTGAAAGGCAAGCGCGTGACGATCAGCCGATTCGGCTCCGGCTCCGACATCATCACGCGCGTCGCGCTGCGCTACTGGAAGCTCGACCCCGACAAAGACGTCGCGTTCCTCCAGTCCGGCAACACGCCGACGCGCATCGCCGCGCTCGTCGCCGGCCACGTCGACGCCGCGCTCGTAAGCTCGACGCAGGTGCAGAAAGTCGTCGAGACCGGCTGCTGCCGGGTCCTCGCCGATCTGTCAGAATTGCCGATCGACTACGCCAACTACGGCGTCGTCGTCTCCGGCCCGCTGCTCAAGAGCCAGCGCGAAAACGTGAAGCGCTTTCTCCAGGCGCTGACCGAGACGATTTATATCTTCAAGACCAAGCCCGAGGCGGCGATGGCCGTTTTGCGCGAGAGCAACAGCGACCCGCAGGTCGTGCGCCCGCTTTACGACCGGCTCGCGAAGGCGATGGCGGAGTACCCGCTGCCGGAGCCCAAGGGCATCCAGACCGCGCTCGATTTTCTCCCGAATCCGAAAGCGCGCAGCATGCGCGCGGAGGAATTCATGGACACGAGCCTGATGGAGGAGATCAAGAAGAGCGGGTTTATCGAGAAGCTGTACGGAAGAAAATAAAGGCCTGACTTCCCGCTTGCGCGAGAATGATCGTGAGGTCAGCCCGACGAATTTTCAGCGGACGTTTGCGTTGTTTTTTTCTCTTCTACGCAAAAGCGTCTGCCCGCTCGGATGCCCGCGCATCCGATTACCGGTGTGAAGATTAGCGCTAACCCATTGCGCGGGTGAAGAGCGGGCGGCGCTTTTGCCAACTTCCTTTACGCCGCCGTCTCTTGCAAATTCTGATAGTGGTGCGCCTTGGACACCGCGCCGATGCCGTAGATGATCTTCTTCCAGCTGTCGCCCTCATCCTCGCTCGCGAAGACATCGCCGTCGGTCGTGCCGGCGAAGAGCGCGCTGCCGTTTTTCCATGCGTCGATCGAGAACGCCTCGACGTTGCCGCGGATGTGCTCGGGCAGGCCGTTTGTGAGCGCTTCCCACGTATTGCCGCCGTCGCGGCTGCGCGCGATGCGCGAATCCGCGGTATGCAGCTTGCGCCATGTGCCGGGGCCGGTCTTGCCGCCGGCGACGAACATCAGGTTTGGCTTGAACGGATGCACGAGCAGGGGATCGACGTAGCCGATGCGGAAATCGCGCGGCGTCAGGCTCGTCCACGATTTGCCGCTGTCGCTGCTCACGCAAACGCCGGCCGTCGTCTCCGGGCCGCAGTTGGTCGTCGGCATGACGTGATAGACTCTGCCCGGCTCGGAGGTCGTGAGCACGCGGTGCGCGTCGGGATTGAGCCCTTCGACCGTCTGCCAGCTCCTGCCGCCGTCTTCACTCTTTAAAAACCCGCCGACCTCGACCGCAGCGTAGATCGTCTCCGGCCGCGTGGGATCGAAGGCCAGGCTTTTAACGTGCGCCTGATGCGGCGGGCCGGGGAAGGTCCATTGGTCGACGCCGGGCACGTCGCGGAGCGCGGTCAATTCGCTCCAGCTTTTTCCCAAGTCGTCGCTCTGGAACAGATGCGCCGGCTGCGTGCCGGCGTAAACGCGCGGCCGTCCGCCGATGCCGTGCGCGGCGAGCGCATAGATTTCCATCCCGCGGAGCCCGCTGTCGCGCCGCTCCCAGCTCTTGCCGCCGTCGGTCGAGGCGTGGAGCGCCGCGCCGAAGGTGCCGGCGAAGAGCGTCTTGGTCGACGGCTCCTCGATGATCGCGCTCACGTGCTCGCCGGGAAGATAGTGGCCGCGCTGGTTCCACGATCCGCCGCTGCGGTCGAACGCGAAGATTCCATCGACAGTGCCGACGAGCAGCGTCTCGAGACGCGCGTCGCCCTGCGTCGTCATCTGGCCTCCGGGGGATAAACAAATCGGCATGGTAGCCTCCTTGTAAGTGGACGTCGAAAACCTAACTGCCAATTCCTAATCCCGAATCGGCAAGCGCGTCAAGCTTTGTCACCGTCGGATTTTTCGTGGTAAGCAAAACAGCGGAAGACACACCGGAGTGGAACTCAACGTTTATTCAAAACCGCGGGGCCGCATCTTCTACGGCTGGTGGATCGTCGCCGTCGGCGTGCTGACGCAGATCGCCGGCGTCTTCTCGCTCTCCAGCACGCTCAGCATTTTTTTAAAGCCGGTGACCGAGGACCTCGGCGTCTCGCGGGGCGCGTTCTCGCTCGTCCGCACCGGCGAGATTATCGTCAGCGCGGCGATGGCGCCGCTCGTCGGCCCCATCGTCGACCGGCGCGGCGGGCGCAAGCTGATCGTCGCCGGCGCGATCATCGCCGCCGCCGGCTATTTCCTGCTCAGCCGTGTGCAGAATTTCTGGCAGTTTTTTCTCGTCCGCTGCACGCTCGTCGTCGCCGGCGACACGCTGATGGGATCGGTCGTCGTGATGGTGATCATTTCGCACTGGTTCGTGCGCAAGCGCGGCCGCGCGATCGCCATCGCGAATCTCGGAACGGGCGTCGCCAAGGTGACCATGCCGCTGCTCGCGGCGGCGCTCTTCGTCTCCGTCGGCTGGCGGCAAAGCTGGGCGCTGTTCGCATTATTTACACTGTTGCTTGTCGTCGGACCGGCGCTGCTTTTTATCCGCAGCAGCCCGGAGGACATGGGGCTCAGGCCCGACGGCGAGCCGGCCCCGCCGCCGGAAAAGGATCCGATCGCGGCGTCGCCGACCGTCCAGACCGCCGCCGAGGCCGACGTGCCGTGGACGCGCGGCGAGGCGCTGCGCACGCGCGCGTTCTGGCTCCTGGGCATCACATTCGGCATCGCGAATATCGGCATCGCCGGATTGAACCTGCATATTTTTTCTTTCGTCACCGACCTGGGTTATCCGGCGCTGACCGCCGCGACGGTCATGAGCACGGTCGCGTTCACGCAGCTCGCCTCGACGCTTTTGTGGGGGCTCGTCGCCGAGCGGATGGATATCCGCAAGGCGGCGATGGCGCAATTTTTAATCCAGGCCGTGGGCATCATCGTCGCGCTCATGTCGGCGCGGCTCGATCTGCTGTACGCGGGATTTTTCGTCTACGGCATCGGACTCGGCGGCAGTTTCGTCCTACGCGAGGTCGTGTGGGCGAATTATTTTGGGCGGCTATCGCTCGGCACCGTGCGCGGCATGGGGGTCTTTCTCACGAACGTATTGGCCGCGTGCGGCGCGCCGTTCTTCGGCTTTCTCTTCGACCTGACCGGCGGCTACACGCTGTCGTTCACGGTCTTCGTCGGCGCGCTGCTCGCCTCGGCGTTCCTTATCATGAACGTGCAGGCGCCGAGGAAAGCAGGGATTGGAGATTAGGGATTGGGGATCGAGACACACAATCGTACCGGTCTCTTAGCCCTAATCGCCAACCTCCAATTCCTATTTGAATATATCCTTGATCGTCGAGCCGATGCCGCCGGCGGCCTTGCCGACGCCTTCGACGCCTTTTTCGCCGAGGCCGCCGACGCCCTCGACCAAGCCCTTGACCGAGACGCCGAGCGAGCCGGCGAGGCCGGCGGCGATGCGCGTCGAGAGCTGCTCGTTGAGTGAGAAGCTCGGGCGGCTGACGTCACCCTTGAGCGTGAAATCGAGATCGATCACGCCGTTATGGTCTTTGAGCGAGTTCAGCACCGCGTTCCGCGGGACGCCCATGAACGTGCTCATGAAGCCGCCGGATTGCGCGAGCTGTAAATCGCGCAGGACGACTTTGCCTTTGCCGTCGAGCTGATTGTCGCGCACCTCGGACTTCAAGTTCAGGTCGAGGCTGCCGCGCTCGACGCGCACGTCGCCTTTACGCGCGAGATAGGGCTGCAGGCTCACGAGATCGACGCCGTCGAGGACGATGTGCGACGAAGAATCCCGGCCGTGCTGCGCGACCCAGCCGGTGACTTTAGCCTTGCCGTCGCGGCGCGCGCCTTTGACGACCGCGTCGATGTCGAACTCGGCCTTGTCGTTGAGCGCCGGCGCGACGATGTCCTTGACCGTCGCCTGAATCGCTTCGAGCCGCGTCTTCACCGGCTTCGCCGCGACCGTCGCATCGTAAATCTCCATGACGCCGTCGTGCACGGTGATGCGGTCGATCGTGACCGTGCGCGCCGACGCTTTCTCGCCGTCCGGCTTTTCGCCGGCGTGAAGCATCATCGGAACCAGCGCGACTTTTCCCGGCGTCCGGTAGACGGACAGATACGGCTTTTCGATCTCGATCGCGGCGATTTTCATGTCGTTCGAGAGCAGGCTGCGCAAGCTCGGCACGAGCTTGATGCTGTCGGCTTCAAGCGCCCGCGCGGTCGGCCAGCCCTTCGGTCCCGGCACGGCGAGGCCGACCATCTCGATCGAATTCCAGCGCACGTTCAATTGTTTGAGCTCGGTGCCCGGCCCGAGCGCGGCGACGACGCGCTCTTTCAGCTTCGCGACGGCGAAATGAAAGCCCACCGCGGCGGCGAGCAAGACGACGAGGATGATCGAGCCGGCGACGAGGGCGATTTTCTTCATGATTTATAAAGCCGGTCGATCCAGCCCGAGCGGACGACACGGTCCAGCGGCGCCTGATCGCGATAGAGCTCGAGATTCTGAAATTCTTTCGGCACCGGCCGCCGCCGCGCGAGCTCGCGGAGGACCGCCTCGATGCCCTTGTCGGGCACGTTGGGGGTTGCTTTGAAAAGCGGCGCGTAAACGTCGATGGTCCTTTTCACCACGAGCGGGTCGGTCTCGCGCTGCCATTTCCTGATCGTGCGCTCGGCGAAAGCGGGGTCTTTTTTGATCAGGCGGATCGCCTCGGTATAGCCGCGGAGAAACCGCTCGATCATCGGGCCGCTGCTCTTGATCAGCGCGCGGCTGGTCGCGACGCACGACGGTGGATAAACAAAATCGCCTTTCGACAAATCCGCCAAAACCGGCCAGCCCATCTGTATGAACGGGTAGGCGTTATGGATCGTGAGCGCGGCCGCCGTCACGCGCCCGCCGAGCATCGCCGCCGCGATCTCGCCGCCCGCGCCGAGTTGGAGAATCGTGACATCCTTCTCGTCGAGGCCGACCTGCTTAAGCGCGGCGCGCAGGTAGAAATGCGTCGTCGACCCGAGACGCGTCACGGCGGTGGTCTTGCCTTTGAGATCGCCCGCGCTTTTGATCTCCGGACGGGCAACGAGGTAGACCGCGTCCTGATCCACCGGGCACGCGAGCATCGTCACGTCGCCGCCCTCGATGCGCGCCGCGACGACCGATTCGGCGCCGGCGCCGGAGAACTGGACGCTGCCGCTCATGATCGTCGCCGTGATGAGCGCGCCGCCGCGGATGTGGATCACCTCCACGT
>DASWZY010000021.1:0-27104 GCA_036407055.1 Binatia bacterium | reverse complement strand
GGCGTGGGCATTTGCTTCGGCAAGGTTATTCTCGGACGATTCGGGTCCGAACATCGCGCTACGTTTACGGGATTCGGGCCGGCAGTCTCCTGCGCGCGCAATATATCGGCGCAGGGCTCCGGCGTGTACGTCTGTGAGCAGCTTCAGAAAAGAGTCTCGCGACCTTTCCCGCGACCAGAGTTAATCAGCGTCGTCAGGCACACACCTTCTTTGTCTTCGAAATCTGATTAGGAATGCGAAAATAGGATCTCGACTACAATCGTGAATGAAGAGCGGCAAACAAAAACACCTCTCCACTTCGACATCTGCGACTGGATCTTCCTCGGAGTTCTTCTTCTCGCCTTCTTGATTCGCCTCAACTATTTCCTCATTACCCGAGATCAGCCCCTCTGGTGGGACGAAGCCGCCTACATGTTGAAAGCCAAGGCGCTGGTCTACGGAACGCCCGAGACCGGATGGCGTCAGACCCGGCCGCTGCTTCTGCCGATGCTCGCCGCCGCTTTTTTCAAGATCGGCCTCGGCGAGACTGCGATAAGACTTTTATGGATAGTACTGTCCACAACCGGAATATTTTTGCTTTACCGGATCGGAGCGGCGATCATCGGCAAACGGGTCGGGCTTTACGCGGCGATTCTCATGTCGGTCTTTTACGTCGATCTGTTTTATTACACACGCCTCTTGGTCGATACCGCCCAGGTATTCTTTATTTTGGCGGCCGCGCTTTCGCTCGTGTGCTATTTATACGGCGGCGGCTCAAAATACACCGCATGGGCGGTAGCGCCGTTGATCGTTATAGGCACGGCGATGCGTTTTACCGCCGTTTTGTTTTTCGCTGTCGTCGGATTGTTTTTGTTTGGGCTGCAAGGAACCCGCATCCTCAAAAAGCGCGAATGGCAAGTGTCGGCGGGACTGGCATTTGTCACGCTCCTTCCGTTGATGCTTTACTACTGGATTGAAGACAGAAACCCTCTGTATCCGTTTTTCTATGAGCGCGTTTTACGAGTTCCGGGAGCAACGGGAAATTCCTTCGGAAAAGTATTTTCGGAGTACATCCAGTATTTTCCAAACTATACCAATATTGCGGTGACGGTCGTATTTATTGCCGGCATGGTTGTGGCGGCTGTTTATCTGTTGCGTTGTTTCGCAACCGTGCGAGCCGATCGTGCCGGCCAGGCCTATGCACTCTTGCTTCTCTGGATTGCGATCCCTCTCCTTTTCTTTGGATTTTTTGTCGATCACTTCGAGGACAGATTTCTATCGATGATCTTCCCCGCAGTTTTCCTCCTGACCGGCGCCGCCATCGACGCCGGATACAATTTTCTCAAGCGGTACAGCTTTTCGATGGCAGCGGCCGCCGTCACGTTGTTTTTGCTTTACGCGGCGGTTTCGATGGCGTTGCGCTCGGACGCCGTCATTGCCGACAATCTCAATTCCTTCGCGGCGATCCAGAACGCCGGGCTGTGGATCAAGGCGCATTCGCAGCCGGGTGATTCGGTCATAACTTCGAGCGTGCCGCAAAATACGTATTATTCAGAAAGGCGCTCCTACGCCATCCCGCAGCAGCAGGAAGAGTTCGAGCGTAGGGTTGCGGAGCACAAGCCAAAGTATCTGGTGCTTTCGCTGTGGGAGCAGTCGCCGTATTGGGCTTATCGCTGGCCGGCGGCGAACCCAGGCAAAGCGAGCGCGGCCGCGGTATTCTTTTTCGACGAGGATCGCAAGCGGCCGGCGGCGATCGTCTACTCGTTGAACCCTGAAAATTAAAAGGGCCCGCCCCTTCGCTACAAACGAAGAAGCGGGCCCCGGTGACTGGGGGGATTTACAGGCCTGAGCCCGAACCCCCGTCAATTGGCTGGCTCAGACGCTAGGTCCCAGCCACCTCACAGTCCGTACATTTGTCATTGATCACTGGACCACCTCCTTTCCCTGCTGATTAACAGTGTAAGGAAGCGGACAGCTCAAGTCAATAAAAAACCAAATGACGAGATTTTGAGCGCAATCGAATTGCGCCCCTACAAATAAAAATGGACAGCGAGATTTTCAGGATGTAGGGGCGTGATTCATCACGCCCTCTTCGCGCACATCAAGGCGCCCAACCGATGAAGCTGAGCTGGCGGCCGGTCTCGCGGTCGCGGCGGTAGGAAAAAAATTCTTTGTCGCACGACGTGCACGGTCCGGCGGCGGCGATGCGCTCCGGCGCGACGCCGGCGGCTTCGAGCTGGCGGCGGTTGAGCTCGCGGATGTCGAGATACCGTTTGCCGCCGCGCGACTGTATCGCGCTTTTCGCCGCGTCGCCCCACTTCGCGATAAGCGGCTCGGCGACGTCGGCGCCGATCTCGTAGCAGCAAGCGCCGATTGTCGGTCCAAGCGTGGCCTCGATCTCTTCCGGCCGGACGCCGTAGCGCTCTTTTAAATGGCGCACCATCTTCGGCGCGATGCCGGCGAGCGTACCGCGCCAGCCGGCATGCACGACGGCGGCGAGCTTGCGCTCGGGGATCGAAAAAAGAATCGGCGCGCAGTCCGCTGTCAGCACGCCGAGAAAGATGCCCGGCTTCTCCGCGACCATGCCGTCCGCTTCGCCGATGTCCTTCACCTTCGGATCGGCGACGTCGGCGATGTGGTCGCCGTGCACCTGTTTCATCGTGACGACTTTGAGATTGTGCACGCCGACGGCTTTCTTCACATCGCAGAAGTTGTCCTTGACGAGCGCGGGATCGTCGCCGACGCGGAACGATAGGTTCAGGCCCGCGAACGCGCCCTCGCTCTTGCCTCCGCGCCGGCCGAGAAAGCCGTGCAGCGGCGCGCCGCGGCGCTCCCATGCGGGAACTTTGATCCAGCGAAGGTCCATCGCGTCTATTATGCGGCCCGGGCCGTGCCGGTTGCAAGCGCCGGTTGCAAATCGGCCGCGAGCCGAGCAGAATTTCCGCTCACGATGGAAATAAGCGGAAGCGGCGGGAATCAGCGCTGGGTCACGTGCCTGTTGACCGATATGCTGCTGAGCCACGTCAAGGCGGAGTCCGGCGGCGGCGCGATCGATTGCCCCGCTCTGTTCGCCGCCGCCGACGGCTTCGAGGCGCCCGCCGATCCGGAAGCGTTCCTGACCGATCCCGCCAACTGGATCCCGCTCGCGGTACTGCGCGAGCTGGAGGCGCAGTGCGAGAAGCTCACAGGCAAAAAGGATTTCGCGTATCACGCCGCAAAGGCCTATTTCGCGCCGGGCAAGCGTCACTTGCCGTCGCTCTTCGACATCATCGTGCGCGTGCTCAACGACGTGCGCACGGCGCTCGTCTTCGCGAACCTCTGGGCCGCGGCGCAGACGAATTATTTGAAGCTGCAGTCGTTCGAGCGGCCGGGCGCGAAACCGGAGCTTTTTATGCTCGCGCAGTTCGGCGCCGACGCCGCGCCCGGGCTGGCGGCGATCCATCTGCTCCGCGGATTCACCGAAGGGTTTCCGCGTCTCTATCCGTTCATCGAGGACGCGCGCTGCGTCGAGGAATTCTCGCAGCTCCGCCTGGAAGAGATCGCCGGAGAATTTCCCGGCTACTCCGTCCGGCGAGACGGCGACCGCGTCGCGCTCTGCGCCTCGTCCGGCGAGCCGGTCGTCGAAGCGGTAAAAATCGCGCTCGGCTCAGAGCGCGTGCCGGTGAAAGACGAATTCACGCTCTACACGCCCGACGTGCCGGTCGTGCCCGAGCGCAACAATGCGATCGAAGTTCTGACGGCGAGCGATGCGGCCGCGGCGGGAAGCGCCTCGTCGGCCGAGGCGTACCGCATCGTCAAAGCCGGCGTCCTGAGCGCCGGGCCGCTCAAGTACGCTTTGAACGAGGGGGGGATTTACGGCGCGCCCTACTGCCGTTTCCGCTTCGAGTGGAAAGAGGCGGCGGAGCGCCGGCAGGAAGTGTCGGCCGAAGCGATTCGCAAAGAAGTATCCCGCCTGCTGTTCGATCATTTGAAGCAGCTGAAGCAAAGCCACATCCGCATCGCCGAGTTTTCGACGGAGAAGGCGCGCCTCCAGCGCGAGAACCTCACGCTCCGCCGCGCGATTGCGCAGGAATTCGGCCTCGCCGGCATGATCGGCCGGAGCAAGCCGATGCAGGAGCTTTTCGGGCTCGTGCGCTCGATCGCCGAGACCGACGTGACGGTCCTGATCGATGGCGAGACCGGAACCGGGAAAGAATTGATCGCGCGCGCGATCCATTTTCAGAGCGCGCGCCGCGCGCAGCCGTTCATCGGCGTCAACTGCGGCGCGCTTTCGGAAACGCTGCTCGAGAGCGAGCTGTTCGGCCACGAGAAAGGCGCCTTCACCGGCGCCGCCGCCCAGCGCAAAGGCATTTTCGAGGCGGCGCACGGCGGCACGCTTTTTCTCGACGAGATCGGTGAGACCTCAGCCGGCACGCAGGTAAAGCTGCTCCGCGTGCTCCAGGAGGGCGAGCTCCAGCGCGTCGGCGGACGCGAGACGATCAAGGTCGACGTGCGCGTCGTCGCCGCGACCAACCGAAAACTCGACGAGCTCGTCAAAGCCGGCCAGTTCCGCCAGGACCTCTACTACCGCCTCAATGTCTTCCCGCTCACGATCCTGCCGCTGCGCGAGCGCGCCGAGGACATCCCGCCGCTCGCCGCGCATTTCATCGAGAAGAGCAACGAACGCTTGAAGAAGAACGTCGTCGGCGTCACGCCGCAGGCGATGGCGCTGCTGATCGCGTGGCCGTGGCCGGGCAACGTGCGCGAGCTGGAGAACGTCGTCCAGCGCATGATCGTCGTCGCCAAGGGCGAGGACCTGGACGTTGCCGACCTGCCGCCCGAGATGCGCGCCGGCGCCGCGCCCCGCGCGGAGGCGCCCACAGGCTTGAAAGGTATCGCGCGCGCGTCGGCCGACGTCATCGAGAAAAAAACGATCGCCGACGCGCTCGCCGCGAGCGGCGGCAACGTCACTCACGCCGCCAAGGCGCTCGGGGTGTCCCGCGCTACGCTTCAGAACAAGATGAAGGCGTTCGGCCTCCGCGCGAAAGCATCTTAAAGAAAGCCGTCGCTCATCGAAGCTTCGCCAGAAACGTTTTGAGATGCTGCAAAACATCCTGCGGCCGCTCTTCCTGAGGGACATGTCCGGTATTTTCCAGAATGACTAATTTTGATCGGCTGATATCGCTATGGAAGCGATGTGCATTTTCGATCGGTATCCACGCGTCGTCCGCTCCCCATATGATTAAAGTGGGCACGTCGATGTCTTTAAAGCGGATTTCTTTGGACTCTGCGTCGGGTGGCTCGATCAGTTTGGCGGTCTGCTCCATTGGATATCTAGTTTCTCGCACATCCATAAAATACGCGTAGCGGCAGACTCGATCCGGCGTAGCTCGCGCGTTGTCGGCGAAGAGCGCTTCGAGCATGAGCTTCGCGCGCAGCTGTGGAGGAATTGAATACGACATAAAAAAACGAGAGAAGGGATTTTTTTCCGCCGCAACGATGGGTGGCTGTCTCTGTACATACCCTGCGCTATCGAGCAATACTAAACCGTCGATGGTCAATGGCTGTGGGTGGTCCTTGACTTTAAGATACGTCAGCAATGCAATCTCGCCGCCGAGCGAGTGGCCGACAAGCACGACGCGCCTCAATCCAAGTCTCGTTAAAAAGTGAATCAAGAATTCCGCTTGATCGTCGGGAGAATATTTTTGATCGTGCGGTTTCGAGGTAAATCCGGAGCCTCTTAGATCCAATCGGACGGTCGAAAATTCCGCCGACAGCGCTGGATAAATGTCGTGCCACGTTTCGAGACTAGCTCCGAATCCGTGGATCAAAACGACTGTCGGCGATCGATTCGATTTCAGGCTGGCCTGAAAATTGACCGACACGCCATCGACCTCCACTGACTGCGCAGGTCGAGGAACGGCGGCGCCACAGCTGTGCTCGATCTGTGCCGCCGTGCATCCGAGCAAAATTATGACAAGAGATCCGATTGCCGCAGCTACGATGTTTGATTTATGAGCGATAAAGAAGCCTCCTATACTATGCTACCCGCTTGGGTCACAGAAAAAGGTAAGTAAAGAACCGCAAACGGCGCCAGGTTAATACCGGAGCCACGTAAACGTAAAACGACAAAGCCCTTGAATCTGCAGGAAAAATAGCTGCCTAACGCATTAGCCACCTCCTTAATCTCACCGCCTAAGCAATTAGCCGCATTTCCCGATTTCGACGGTATTTTTGCGATTTTCGCGTGATTTTTCTCGCCATCTGGGTGGCATGCGCGTTGCTCCTCGGCCCCTCAGGAGGACGCTCATGAACTTCATCGATTACTCGCTCGATCTCATGCTCAGCGTCTTTCTCATTGTCGGCGCGTACCAGTTTTATTTCTGGTGCCAGCGCCATCCGCTGGCCGCATCACGCGAGCTAAAGGTAAAACTCGACGAGCGCATCCCGTACCGGCCGAACTGGGTCTGGATCTACAGCTTCCTCTACTATCCGGCGATCCTCTATCTCAATTGGGTCGTCGACTCGCCCGCGCAGTTCACGCGCATGGCCGCGAACTTTCTTCTGCTGCTCGGGCTCCAGATGGTGTTCTTCATCGGCTTTCCCGTGGCGACGCCGGCGAGCTGGCGGCAGCTCAACGCGCGCCGGACGCTCGCCGAGCGCTTCCTCGCCTATGTGCAGCGCGTCGACGCGCCGTCGAATTGCTTCCCCAGCATGCACGTCTCGGTCGCGACGCTGACGGCGCTATATCTTTATCCGACTCTCGGCCCGTGGGCGATTCTCTTTCCCATTCTGATCGCCGCGAGCGCGGTTTTCACGAAGCAGCATTATCTCGCCGATCTCCCCGCCGGCGCCGCGCTCGGCTGGGCGACGTTCAAAATCTTCGCGCGGATCGCCTGAGCAAGGACATGCAAGCGGGGGATCGGAAAGCCGAAGTTTCGCTGCCGCTCAGGCTGCTCGTCTTCGGCATTCTCTTCGACGCGGCGGCGTTCGCTTACCCGCCGCTGTCGCTCGGCGCGGCGGACGGCCTCCGCATGCGTCTATTTCACCTCGCGCGCGTCGCCGCCGTTGCGTTGCCGCTTCTCGCCATATTTTCATCGGATCTTGCGGCACGCGTTGGCGGCGAAGACGGAAAAAGCGACTACGCGCGACGCGCGATGCTGTTCGGCGCCGCCGCGATGCCGCTGGTTCTCACGGCGGCGGCGTTCACGCGAATCGAGCTGCGGATGCTTCTGCCGCTGCCGGCGCTTGCCGTCGTTTATGCGGCGCTTTCCGCATCACTCCTGGCGCGCCGTTGCGCGCCCAGGCCCGAGCTGTGGGGGTGGCGGCTCGTCGCCGCGGGCACGGCCGCGGGCCTCGTCATGGGACTGTACGCCTTCGACGCGCCGCTGCTGGGAAATTTCGCCGGCGCGTACGACGGGGTGCTGCGCGCTACGATCCGTGCCGCGCACGAGGCGGCAATCGTCGCCGGCATGGCGCTGATTTCTCTTTGTCAAGTTTTCGGCAGGAAAGGAGCAGCAGATGAAGATCGGCCTCATCGCCATCGCAGGCGTCAAGCTGCAGACGCGTAAGTTCATCGACCTCGGCATCACGCTGCCGCAGTTCGTCAACCGCGGGCGCGTGATCGCGCAGCTGCCGAGCCTGGCGCTCCTGACGATCGCCGGCGCGACGCCCGAAGGCGTCGAGCTGGAATACGTCGAGGTGGACGACGTCGCGTCGTTCGCGGCGAAGCCGCGGCTTAAATTCGATTTCGTCGCGCTCTCCACCTACACCGCGCGCGCCTTCGATGCCTATCTCGTCGCCGATGCGTACCGCGCGGCCGGCGTGCCGGTCGTCTTCGGCGGCCTGCACGCGACGGTGCAGCCCGACGAGGCCGCGCTCCACGCCGACGCGGTCGTCGCCGGGGAAGCCGAGGCGGTCTGGCCGGAGGTCGTGCGCGATTTCCAGCGCGGCGGGCGCGCAACGCTGAAAAAGATCTATCGCGATCCGGCGCCGGGAAGGCTCCGCCTCGACGCGGCGCCGCTGCCGCGCTTCGATCTTCTCGCCGCGCCCGCCGCCGAATCGACGGAGATCGATCCGCGCGCGACCGGCCAATTGAACCGCCTGGGGCCGTACAACCGGATCACCGTTCAGACGACGCGCGGCTGCCCCCTCGACTGCGAGTTTTGCGCCGCGTCGCGGCTCTACGGCGGCTACCGCTTGAAGCCCGTCGAACGCGTGCTCGAGGAGATCGACGCCGTGCGCGCGCTGTGGCGGCGGCCCTTCATCGAGTTCGCGGACGACAACACGTTCGTCAACAAGCGCTGGGCCAAGCGCCTGCTGCGCGAGCTCGCGTCGCGCCACATTCGCTATTTCACCGAGAGCGACGTTTCCATCGCCGACGACGAGGAGCTGCTCGACCTGCTCTACCCGAGCGGCTGCCGCCAAATCCTGATCGGCTTCGAGAGCCCGCGACGCGCGAGCCTCGACGGTCTCGACCGCGTGAATTGGAAGGCGGGCCGTCTGCCGCAATATCTGGACGCGATCGAGAAGATCCAGAGCCGCGGCGTCAGCGTCTGCGGCTGCTTCATCGTCGGGCTCGACTCCGACACGCCGGACATCTTCGACGAGATCCGCGAATTCGTCGAGCGCTCGCGCCTGCTGGAAGTACAGGCAACGATCCTCACGCCCTTTCCCGGAACGCGGCTATACGAGCGGCTCGCGCGTGAAGGCCGCCTGCTCTATCCCGGCGCGTGGGATCGCTGCACGCTGTTCGACGTCAACTTCCGCCCGCGCGGAATGTCGGTCGAGGAGCTGGAAGACGGCGTCATGCGCTTGTGGCGCGATACCTGGAACGCGGAGCAGTTCGCCGCGCGCAAGCGCCGCTACCGCGATATCATGCGGAACTTGCACGGCCGCCGTGTGGAGGCGGAGAGCGACGAATATTTCGCGCTCCCCGCCGCTGGGTAGTTTCCGAAGCGCGTGGATATTCCCGCGGGCCGGCCATATAATCGCAGGCCGTGATCGATGTCCACGTGCATCTCGCGGCGCTCCCCGACCGCGGCAACGGCTGTTACATCTCGGCCAAGATGCTGCGCCGGCCGCTCTCGCGCTTCGTCATGTGGAAGTTCGGCATCGACTTCCGCAATCCCACGGAGGCGAACGCGTTCTACGTCGAGCGCCTGCTGCGCGAGCTGGAGCGCGCGACGCTCGTCGAAAAAGCTGTCCTCCTCGCGCTCGACGGCGTCTACGACGCCGGCGGAAATCTCGACATGGCGCGGACCGATTTCCTCATTTCCAACGCCTATGCGCTCGAGGTCGCGAGCAAGCATCCGGATCACTTTCTCGCCGGCGCGTCGGTGAATCCGCAGCGGCGCGATGCGCTCGACGAGCTGGAACGCGCGGTTGCCGGCGGCGCGGCGCTGGTGAAAATCCTTCCCAACGCGCAGTGCTTCGATCCCGCCGAGAGCCGCTATCTGCCCTTTTATCGCGCGCTCGCGCGCTTGAAGCTTCCGCTCTTGAGCCACGTCGGCTACGAATTCAGCCTCGCCGGGCGCGACCAATCGGCCGGCGATCCGGCGCGGCTGCGCAATGCGCTCGAAGCAGGCGTGACCGTGATCGGCGCGCATGGCTGTAGCGAAGGGCTATTCGGCTACGAGCCGCATCTCAAGACCGTGCGCGAGTTCGTCTCCCGCTATCCGCACTTTTATCTCGACGCCTCGGCGCTCACGCTGCCGAACCGCGCCGACATGCTGTTTATCCTGAAGCGCCACCCGGAGATTCAGGAGCGGCTGCTTTTCGGCACCGATTATCCGCTGCCGGTCTTCGCCTATCCGTCCATCGGGCACGGCTACTCCGACGCCGCGCGCGCGAACTATTTCGACCGCCAGGCGCTGGTACTGAAAAATCTCGGCATTTCGTTCCGGGATCTCGCAGCCGTCAAACCGTAAATTCCCCCGCCTAATCGGCTGCCCACGCGCGCGCGCCAACCGTCGAAGCAGCTAGGCGGTTGTGGGGTCGAAACATAACTTCATCCAGCAAGCGTCCGGACTTTCCCGCGCGCCGTCTCTGGCACCGTGCTTGCACATTCCGATGAACATGAATTCTTTGTTGCGTCGCGGTTCGGTTTCACCTAAGGACTTGAGACAGATGGAGCCCAAGACTAGGGTCCGAGGCCGGCGCATTCCGATGATCGTCAAGCTGGCTTTCACCGCCTTTGTCGCCGTTCTCGTTCCCTACTACTGGAAGACCTATACGCCGTGGAATTTTTTGTTCTTCTGCGATATCGCGCTGCTGCTGACTTGCGTCGGCCTTTGGCTCGAAAGCCCGCTTATCATCGGCGCGCAAGCGGTCGGGATTCTGCTGCCGCAAACGCTCTGGATCGCGGATTTCGGCGTACGTCTCGTGAGCGGCCATCACGTGACCGGCATGACGGCATACATGTTCGATGGCGGCATTCCGATGTTCGTGCGAGCGCTCTCATCGTTTCATGGCTGGCTGCCGCTGCTGCTGCTATGGTTACTGAGCCGGCTGGGATACGACCGCCGGAGTTTCGGCTTAGAGGCGATTGTTATCGCGGCGGTGCTGGTCGTGTGCTACGTCTTTGGACCGGCGCCGCCGGCTCCGGCGAGCAATCCTCAGGCGGCGGTCAACGTGAACTACGTGTACGGATTCAGCGATGAGCGCCCGCAGACGTGGCTGCCTCCCGCGCTCTGGCTCGGCGCACTCATCACAGCGACGCTGATCTCTACCGGGGTGACGCACGCGGCGCTCAGGAAAATATTTCCGGAGCCTCGCAGCATTGACCTGTAACCGACATGGCCGCTGGTAACTACACCGACACTTTCAAGCTTCCGGGCTTCGCGGCTTTTTTCTGGACGCAGTTTCTCGGCGCGTTCAACGATAATTTCTACAAGATGGCGGTCTCGCTGGTCGCGCTGAACGCCGTCGTGAGCGGCGCGGGCGGTTTTTACGTCGATCTCATTGCGCTGCTGTTCATTCTTCCGTCGGCGCTCTTTTCCGGCTACGCCGGCCACCTCGCCGACGTCTACAGCAAAAGACGCGTGCTCGTCGCCGTGAAAGTATTCGAGATCTTCGTCATGGCGCTCGCATTGGTCGCCTTTGCGGCGGGCGGCATCGATCCGATGCTCGCGATCGTTTTTCTCATGGGCGCGCACACGGCATTTTTCAGCCCGGCGAAATACGGGATTCTCCCGGAGATGGTTCCGAACGCGGAGCTCTCGCGCGGCAACGGCTTGCTGGAGATGAGCACGTTCGTCGCGATCATCCTGGGCACGTCGCTGAGCGGGCCGATTTACATGGCATGGAAAGGCCGGCCGGCATGGATCGGCATTCTGCTGGTCGCGATCGCCGTGATCGGCACGTGGACGAGCCTGGGAATTCCTAGAGTGCCGCCGGCGTCTACCGCGCCGCGGCGGCTGCGGCTTAATCCCTTCGGCGAGATCTGGGAGGGCATCAAGCGGCTCTATCCCGACCGCGCGCTTTGGTTGACCGTCCTCGGCATCTCCTATTTTTGGTTTGTCGGCGCGCTCGTGCAGCTCGACACGCTCTTCTTCGGCAAAGAGCTGCTCGCTCTCGACGAAGCGCACATCACGCTGCTGGGAACTTTCCTCGCGATCGGCATCGGCACCGGCAGCCTCGCCGCCGGCCGCCTCTCCGGCGACAAGGTGGAACTGGGCCTCGTGCCCGCGGGCTCCATCGCGATGGGCATCTCCTTGGCGCTGCTCGCCTTCACGGGATGGTCTTACGCCGCGACCTCGGCGGCGCTGATCGCTCTCGGTTTTTCCGGCGGCCTTTTCGCCGTGCCGCTGAATGCGCTCCTCCAGCAGCGCAGCGGCCGCGACGAGAAAGGCCGGCTCATCGCGACAAATAATTTCCTCAATACCTTTGCGATCGCGCTGGCGGCCGGCGCGCACTGGCTTTTACGCAGCGCACTCGGCGTCGCACCCGACCGCATCGCGCTGCTTCTCGGAGCGTTTACGCTCGCGGCTACGGCGATGGTTATGCGGCTGGTGCCGGATTATTTCGCGCGCTTCACGCTGTGGCTCCTCACGCACACGATCTACCGCATCCGCATCGTCGGCCAGGAGCACGTGCCGCTGCGCGGCCCGGCTCTGCTCGTCTGCAATCACGTGTCTTACGCCGACCCGCTTCTGGTCGGCGCGTCGGTGCAGCGTTTCATCCGCTTCATGATGTACGCGCCGTATTACGAGATGCGCTCGGTCAACTGGCTCTTTCGGCTGATGAAGGCGATTCCGGTCTCGGCGCGCAACCGGCGCGAGATTGTCGAATCGCTCAGGCGGGCGCGCGGGGAATTGGCCGATGGTCACGTGGTGTGCATCTTCGCCGAGGGCGGCATCAGCCGCACCGGCAATCTGCTGCCGTTCAAGCGCGGCTTTGAAAAGATCGTCGAAGGCATGGACGTCCCGGTAATCCCGGTCCATCTCGACCGCGTCTGGGGCAGCGTCTTCAGCTTCAAGCAAGGCCGCTTCTTCTGGAAGCGGCCCGAGCGGATTCCTTACCCGGTCACCATTTCGTTCGGGGCGCCGCTGCCGCCGTCCGCGACGGCGCACGACGCGCGTCTGGCGGTCGCCGAGCTCGGCAGCGAGGCCGTGCGCTACCGTCGTGTGGCGAGCGACACGCTGCCGCTGCGCTTCATCAAGACTGCGAAGCGCCATTGGCACTCGTTCTGCATGGCGGACTCGACCGGGCGCGCGCTAACCTACGGCCGCGCGCTCGCCGCGAGCCTCCTGCTCGCGCGCCGGCTCAAAGAAAAATGCGCCGGCGAGCCGATGATCGGCCTGCTGTTTCCGGCCTCGATCGGCGGCGCGCTCGCGAATCTCGCCGTCTCCATCGCGGGCAAGACGGCCGTGAATTTGAATTTCACCGCGGGAAGCGACGCGGTCGAACAGGCGCGGCAGCGCTGCGGCGTCAAGACGATTCTCACCTCGCGTCAGTTCCTCGCGCGCACGAAGCTCGCGAAAGCCGAGGGCATGATCGACCTCGAGGAACTGCTCAGCGATTTGAAGCCGAAGGAGAAAACCCGGGCCGCCGCGCTCGCGTTTATTTTACCCGCTCGCTTTTTACTGCGCGTCTACGGCGACGACCGGCTGCGCGCCGACGCGCTCGCCGCGGTGATTTTCTCCAGCGGCAGCACCGGCTCGCCGAAGGGCGTCATGCTCTCGCACGAAAACGTGCTCTCGAACATCGAGTCGTTCGCGCAGCTGTTCCAGGTGTCGCCGGAGGACCGCATGCTCGGCGTGCTGCCGTTTTTCCATTCGTTCGGCTTCACGGGCACGCTCTGGTTCCCGCTGATTACGGGCTTCGGCGCGGTGTATCATTCGAATCCGCTCGACGGCAAAACGATCGGCGAGCTCGCGGAAAAATACCGCGCGACGATTCTCATCAGCACACCGACATTTTATGCCGCCTACCTGCGGCGGATTCCGCGCGAGCAGTTCGCGACGCTGCGCTACGCCGTGACCGGCGCGGAAAAACTCCGCGAATCGATCGCGCGGGAATTCAACGAGAAGTACGGCCTCGATCTTCTGGAAGGCTACGGCGCTACCGAGATGAGCCCGGTGATCTCGGTCAACATCCCCGACGTCGCCGACGGCGCCGAGCATCAGACTGGGAGGAAATTCGGCACCGTCGGCCATCCGCTGCCGGGCGTCGCGGCGAAAGTCGTCGACCCTGAAAGCGGCGAGCCGCTGCCGGAGAACTCCGAGGGATTGCTGCTCGTCAAAGGGCCGAACCGGATGATCGGCTATCTGAGCGACCCAGAGAAAACGAGCGAGGTCTTTCGCGACGGCTGGTACGTCACCGGCGACATCGCCGCGATCGACGACGACGGCTTCATCCGCATCACCGACCGCGTGTCGCGCTTCAGCAAAATCGCCGGCGAGATGGTGCCGCACGTGAAGATCGAAGAAACCGTGAATGAGATTCTCGGCGAGCGCAGCTCGGTGGTCGTCTCCGTCCCCGACGAGCAGAAGGGCGAGCGCCTGGCCGTGTTGTATTCGCGCCCCGACGTCGCGCCCGACGAGCTCTGGCGCGCGCTCAACGAAACCGAATTGCCCAAGCTCTGGATACCCAAAAAGGAAAGTCTCATCCGCGTCGAGGAGATTCCGCTGCTCGGCTCGGGCAAGGCGGATTTGAAAAAAGCGCAGGCGATGGCGGCGGAGACGCCGCGGACGAGCGTTGCTGACTGACAGCAGAAAGTTTGCAAGCCCGCAAATGGCGTGGTAAAGCGGCTCACTAGGAGTTGCAATGGATTACGACGAATTGGCCGAAAAATCTTTACGCGGCGAGCTGCTCGCGCGCGAGGAGATGCAGGCGGTGCTCGACGCGCCGGACACGGATTTGCCGGAGCTTCTGGCGGCGGCGTTCAAGGTACGGCGGAAATATTTCGGCAAGCGCGTGCAGATCCACATGCTGATGAACGCCAAGAGCGGCCTCTGCCCCGAGGACTGCCACTACTGCTCGCAGTCGTCGGTATCGCACGCGCCGATCGACAAGTATCCGTTTCTTACGAAGGAAAAGCTGATCGACGGCGCACTGAAAGCGAAGGCCGCGGGCGCCGTGCGCTTCTGCATCGTCAACAGCGGGCGCGGCCCGACGGCGAAGGAGATTCAGGACATCTGCGGCGTCGTGCGCGAGATCAAGAGCCGCGTCGATATCAATATTTGCTGCTCGCTCGGCCTGATGGATGAGGAGAAAATCGAAACGCTGAAAGAAGCCGGCGTCGAGCGCATCAATCACAATCTCAACACGAGCGAGCGCCATCACCCGAACATCTGTACCACGCACACCTACGCCGACCGCGTCGACACGGTGACGAACGTCAAATCGGTCGGCCTCTCCTCCTGTTGCGGCGGCATCGTCGGCATGGGCGAGACCGACGGCGACTTGATGGACCTCGCAGTCTCGCTGAGAAAACTCGGCGTCGATTCGATCCCGCTCAATTTCCTTCATCCAATCGACGGCACGCCGTTCGAAGGCGTGAAGACGCTAACGCCGCAGCGCTGCTTGAAAATCCTCTGCATGTTCCGCTTCGTGAATCCCGACAAGGAGTTGCGCGTCGGCGGCGGGCGGGAGATCAACCTGCGCTCGCTCCAGCCGCTGAGCCTCTACCCGGCGAACTCGCTCTTCGTGAACGGCTATCTCACCACGCCGGGCATGGAGACGAGCGAAACGCACCGCATGATCGCCGACATGGGCTTCGAGATCGAAGACCGATTGCCGAACTGACTCGTTGTGAGTCACTCGATTGACCTGTCCACTTAATAATTGGGCGTCACACCACCGGCCGCGCTCCAGTCCAATTTTATTTCTGCCGGCTTTCCTACTCGCATTCGCGGGCTTTGTGTTCTGCCAGGTTGGACCGCTCCTATCTGATGGACGCGGCTTCGATCCAGCCCAAGTGCCAATTTACAAATCGAGGATCTTCCGAGTTCCGGATGAAGGTCAGGCGAAAGCGCTAGCCCTGCTCGGCGACAAGGACTTCATCGCTATATCGCAAGATTCTTTGAACGTACTTTTCCCAGGAAAAGATTTCGATTCAAAACAAATGCTATCGGCTCAAGCTTCAGCGGCAGACGCCTATGCCAGAAGACGCGAAACGGAGGCTGCCAATCCATTATTCGCAAACAGTCGCGGCTGGATGCTAAGCGAGGCAAAAGCACACCGTGAGCTTGCGCGCTACACCCGCTCATTGCATTCATCTCTTCACCCATATCTTGTGAAGGGAAAGGCGTATTTCGAGGGCACTGGAACTTTTGATGTCAGCCTACGCGGTAACAAGTTGTCAATGCGGCACGGTTCTCTGGGGCGTTCGACGCCTCCGATTCATACAGTTGCGGTAGTAGTCTTTCTCGAACGCACCATCAACACGGTTGCCGTATCTACATCCATCGCCGAATAATAATCATTCTTTTTCTCATTTCCACAGCGTAATCACCAATACCCCGCCGATGATCATCGACGCGGCGATGACGATGCGGAGCGTCACGCGCTCGACGTCGCGGAGAAACAGCGCAGTGAAAATGAGCGAAAAGAACGGCCCCGTGCTGCTGAGCGGAATGACGACCGACACTTTGCCTAAGTCGAGCGCGTAATAGATGCACGTCATCGCGAGGCTGACCGTGACGCCCGCAGCGATGAACCAGCCGAAACAGTCGCGGTTCATCTTCCACGTTTCCTGAGATTTCTCGACGTACCAGAGCGTCAAGATCGAGACGACGAATGACGACGTCGCGGTAACGGCCGCAGCCAGGAACGGATGCGGGATCGCGGCGAGGCCGAATTTGCGCACGACTTGCGACGCGCCCGCCAATGCCGAGGCCGCGATCGGATACCAGAGAAACATGGCCGAGCCGGTGAGCTTCATCGAGCCAACGCGCCACGAGAGCAGCGTGATGCCGGCGATGATCATGAACGTCGCGATCACGATCGGCACCGTGATTTTCTCGCCGAGAAAGATGATCGCCATCGCCGCGCTGAAGATCGGCGTCGTCGCGCGGATCGGGTCGGTGATCGCGACGCCGAGCGCATCGATGCCTTTGTACGTGAGCAACCGCGTGAGCCCCGGCTGAAAAAAGCCGACGGCCACGAAAATCAGGAGCGACGCGCTCGCCACGGAAGCAATCGGCACGATCAACAGCGCTACGGTCCAGAGAAAGACGATGTTGATAAGCAGGCTCGTGATCACGCCGGTCGCGGGATTCGATGTGCGCAGCGCTTTTTTCGTGAAGAGATTGTGCAGCGCGAAGAGAAACGCGTTCGAAAGCGCGAAAAATTCGGCAGACATGGAAGCTCTCTTGTTCCATGTTACGGGAAAAAGGGCAAACCGAAGCTTATTGCAAAGCGAAAAGCGTCCGCTAAAGTGGGAAGGCGATGAAGAGCCGCACGGCGATCATCTCGATCAAGGACTTGAAGGCCGACGCGTTGCCGGCGCTCAAGCAGACGCTCGGCGCCGTCACTGGCGTTCAGTCGATCGATTTCAATCTCGAGCGGAACGTCGCCGTCGTCGAGTTCGAGGGCGAGCACACGATCGTCGACGAGCTCATGCGTGCCGTTTTAAAAGCGGGCTACCAGATCATTTAATTTCCCGCGACGGTCATGCGGGAAAGCTTGAGCGTCGGCGCGGCGATTCTGCCGCGGAATTCGAGATCGCGGCCGACCATCTCGATATTGGCGAGCATCTCTTTCAAATTCCCCGCGATCGTGACCTCTTCGACCGGATAGGCGAGCTTCCCCTTCTCGATCCAGATGCCCGCCGCGCCGCGCGAGTAGTCGCCGGTGACGAGATTGACGCCGAAACCCATGAGCTCGGTCACATAGAATCCGTCCTCCACGGACGCGACGATCTCCCCGGGCGCGTGCGGGCCCGCCGCGAGATAGAAATTGAGCGGGCCGACTCCGGGCGAATCGCCGATGCCGCGGCTCGCGTTGCCGGTCGAGGACAGCTTCATTTTTTTTCCGCTGTAGGTGTCCAGCAGATAGCTCCTGAGCACGCCGCGATCGACGATCGTTTTTTTCACCGTCAGCAGCCCCTCGCCGTCGAACGGCTTGGAGCCGAGCGCGCCCGGGATCGTGCCGTCGTCGACGATCGTCACGTTCTCCGAGGCGATCTTCTCGCCGAGTTCGCCGACCAGGAACGACGCGCCCTTGTAGAGCGCGTAGCCGGAGAGCGCCGAGGACAGGTGGCGCAGGAGATTCGCGGAGATCTCGGGATCGAAGACGACCGGGCACTCGCGCGTCTTCACTTTGCGCGCGCCCAGCCGCCTCAGCGCCCGCTCCGCCGCCCGGCGGCCGACCGCCTCCGGGGTTTCGAGCCGCGCGAATTTCCGCTGCGACGAGTACCAGTAGTCGCGCTGCATCGCGCCGTTCGAGCTCGCGACCGGCGCGACCGACACGCCGTAGCTCGAGCCGCGGTACTCGCCGGTAAAGCCGTGGCTGTTCGCGTAAAGAACGCGGGCGGCGCTGGCGGAAAATTCGCCGCCCTCCGAGTTGGTGATGCGCGGATCGAAATCGAGCGCGGCCTTCTCCGCCGCGAGCGCCAGGCGGATCTTGTCGTCGACCGACACGGCGCGATTCTGCCCGTCGTCGAGATCGAGATCCGGCAGCTCCTTCGCGAGCGCTTCGGGCGCCGGCAACCCGCTGTATTCGTCCTTCGCCGTGGCGCGCGCCAGCGCGCAGGTATCGTCCACGAGACGCCCGATCGCACCGGCCGAAATATCCGAGGTCGATGCGCTCGCCGAGCTCGCGCCGAAAAAAAGCCTGAGGCCGAGGCGCTTCTCCTGCGCCTGGCTGACTTTATCGACGTCGCCCAGACGCACGGAAACGAACGAGCTGTCGCTCTCCGCCATCATGACGTCGCCGGCGGTCGCGCCTTTTTGCTTCGCCTGCTTGAGAATATCGAGCGCGAGCTCGGCGGATAATTCGAGACGCTCCATGATTATTTATTCTCCGCGGCCGTGCCGCCGACGGTGAGGCCGTCAATGCGGATCGTCGGCAGACCGACGCCGACCGGCACCGACTGCCCGTCCTTGCCGCAGGTGCCGACGCCTTCGTCGAGCTTGAGATCGTGGCCCACCATCGAGACGCGGGTCAGCACGTCGGGGCCGTTGCCGATGAGCGTCGCGCCCTTCACGGGGCGCGTCACCTTGCCGTCCTCGATCAGGTAGGCTTCGCTCGCCGAAAAGACGAACTTGCCGTTCGTGATGTCGACCTGCCCGCCGCCGAACGAAACGGCGTACAGTCCTTTTTTAACGGAGCGGATGATGTCTTCCGGCGCGCTCTCGCCCGCGAGCATGAAGGTGTTGGTCATGCGCGGCATCGGAATGTGCGCGTAGCTTTCGCGCCGGCCGTTGCCGGTCGGCGCCATTTTCATCAGGCCGGCGTTGAGGCGGTCCTGAAGGTAACCGCGCAGGATGCCTTTTTCGATCAGCACGGTGCGCTGCGTCGGCGTCCCCTCGTCGTCGAGGTTGAGCGAGCCGCGGCGCGACGGCAGCGTGCCGTCGTCGACGACGGTGCAGAGCTCGGAGGCGACCTTCTGGCCGATGCGCTCGCTGAACGCGGAGACCTTCTTCCGGTTAAAGTCGCCTTCCAGACCGTGGCCGATCGCCTCGTGGAGCAGGATGCCGGGCCATCCGGGGCCGAGCACGACGTCCATCGTCCCGGCCGGAGCGTCCTCGGCTTCGAGGTTCAAAATCGCCTGCCTTACCGCCTCGCGCGTAAAGCGCTCGTAATTGTTCTTGTCGAGGAAGAAGTCGAATGCCACGCGCCCGCCGCCGCCGTAGCTGCCGACCTGGCGGTTGCCGCGCTCCTCGGCGATGATCGTAACGTTCAAGCGCGCGAGCGGCTGGATGTCGCCGGCGAGCCAGCCCTTCGAGGAGGCGACGAGCACGATTTTCTCTTCGCTCGCGAATGAGACGAAAACGTTTTTCACGCGCGCGTCGAGCGCGCGCGCCAGGCGGTCGATCTCATAGAGCAGCGCGGTCTTTTGCTCCAGGGCGACATCCGTCGGGGGCGTTTTTACCGGGTAAAGATCGTGCGCCGCGACGCGCTCGCCGCCGACTTTGACGGGCGTGTCTGCGGCGCGGTTCTGAGCGATCGCCTGCGCCGTGCGCGCGGCCAATGCAAGGTTGTCGATTGTGATGTCGTCGGTGTAGGCGTAGCCGGTCTTCGCTTCCGCGAGCACGCGCACGCCGACGCCGTTCGACGTCGAGCGCGAGCCCTGCTTCACGAGTCCCTCTTCGAGGCTTACGCCTTCGTTAACGCGGTACTCGAAATAAAGGTCCGCGTAATCGGCCTTCCGTTCGAGCGCCTGGGACAGCAGCTTCTGCACATCCCGGCCGGTAACGCCGAAGCGCCGGTCGAAAAAATTTTCAGCTTTGATGATCTCTTGTGCCATCTTATGTCCTTATGTTCCTAACATCTTTAAAAAGGTCTTAAAAGTTGACGAAAAGTTCGCGGGTTTTCGTTCTGCACCCTTCCCCTTGTGCGCTTTCTATAGTATATACTACTGGGTTTTTTAAAGTTTACGAAAGGGACTGAGGACGCCATGTCAGCTATAAAGAAAAAAATAGTTCATGTCGTCGGTACCGGCACGATCGGCGAGCCGCTGATCGGCATTCTCTCGACCTTCCGCCAGCAATGGGGGCTGGACGACGTCACTTTCCACAAGCGGACCCCGCTTTTGACCGATCGCTCCAAGGTCCACGCGCTCGCCCACAAAGGCGCCAAGCTCGCCGTCGACAAGGACCGCTGGGGCAAATTCAAAGACATGGACATGGAGCCCACTTTCGAGGCGGAAGAGGCGATCGAGCGCGCAAGCGTCATCATCGATTGCACGCCGGTCGGCAACGAAAACAAGGAGAAGCTCTATAATAAATACGCCGGCAACGGCCGCGGCTTCATCGCGCAAGGCAGCGAGTTCGGCTTCGGCAAGATGTACGCCCGCGGCATCAATGACAAAGCCTTCAACGGCAAAGACCAGTTCGTCCAGGTCGTCAGCTGCAATACACACAACCTGGCGGTGTTGATCGACACGCTCGCGCTCGGACCCGAAAAAGAGGACAACCTCGAAGAGGGCCTTTTCGTCTGCATGCGCCGCGCCAACGACCTCAGCCAGGAAGGCGACTTCATTCCCGCACCCGAGGTGGGCAAGCACGAGGACTCGCGCTTCGGCACGCACCAGGGCCGCGATGCGCACCACCTATTCGAAACGATGGGGCTCGATCTGCCGATCTACTCCTCCGCCATCAAGCTCAATACCCAGTACATGCACACCATCCACTTCAACCTGCGGCTCAAACGCAGCGTGACGATGGACGAGGTCATGCGCCGGCTCAAAGCCAACGGCCGCGTCGCGCTTACGAACAAAAAGTCGTCCGCATCGGTCTTTTCGTTCGGCCGCGACCACGGCCTCTTCGGACGCATTCTCAATCAGACGGTGATCGTCAGCCAGGCCCTGGCGCTCAAGGACGACAACGAGATCGTCGGCATGTGCTTCACGCCGCAGGACGGCAATTCATTGTCGAGCAGCCTCGCCGCGACGCTGCGGTTTCTGTACCCCGACAACTACGAGAAGCACCTCGAGGTGCTGAAGCCGTACTTTTTTCAGGAAATCTAGAAAAGGTTTGTTGGGTTCTGCGTTGATTGGGTTTTTGGGATGAACCCAAGAACCCAAAAACCCGATAACTACTCTTTAACTTCCGCCGCCACGCCTTCGAAACGCACTTTATCGCCGACTTCGATGCCGCGCTTTTGCGCGACACCGCCGCCGATCTCCAGCACGTAGCGGCTCGGTGCGCCGACCGAGCGCGCCGAGGTCGTAAACGGGACAGCGTCGCGCACGATGCCGACGATCTTCAAATCCGAGCCGATGAAGATCATGTCGAGCGAGATCGGCGTGTTCTGCATCCAGAACGTGAGCACCGATTCGTCCGGAAAGATAAACAGCATGCCGTGATCGGCGGGCAGCTCGCGCCGGTACATAAGGCCCATCTCGCGCTTCGCGGGCGTATCGGCAACCTCGACTTCGAAGGCGGCCTCGCTCCCGCCGCGTGTGGCGATGACGACGCGCGGGTCGCCGCGGCAGGCGGTGAAGTAAAGCGCCAGCGCGAGCCAGCCGGCCACTACGAGCCGTGGAACTTTTTTCTGTGGATTCGTCAAACGATGCGTCCGGGCGAATATACTTCGGACCGGCAATGCGCTACTTCGCCAGGTTGCCCGCCACGATCTCTGCGATGTCCTGAATCGCCGGCGCGCCGGTCTCCTCCTGCGCCGCCTCCTCGGTGAACATGCTCATGCAGAACGGGCAGCCGGTCGCGACGGTCTTGGCGCCCGTGGCTTTGAGCTCGCGCCAGCGGTTGGCGGTCACGCGCTCGCGCCCGGGCTCTTCGGTCTTCCAGAACTGGCCGCCGCCCGCCCCGCAGCAGAAGCTGTTGCTGCGGTTGCGCGCCGGCTCGGCGAGCTTGACGCCGGCCGAGGCGATCACCTGCCGCGGCTCGTCGAAGACTTGATTGTGGCGTCCGAGATAGCAAGGGTCATGATAGGTCGCGGCGCCGTCGGCGGCCGGGTTCAGCTTCAATTTGCCTGATTTGATCAGCCCGTCGATGAATTCCGTGTGGTGCTTGACCGCATACTTGCCGCCGAACTCGGGGTACTCGTTCTTGATCGTGTGCAGGCAGTGCGGGCAGGTCGTGACGATGAGCTTGGGAGCGAGGCCGTTCAGAGTCTCGGCGTTCTCCGCCGCGAGCTGGGCAAAGAGATACTCGTTGCCGGTCCGCCGCGCCGCGTCGCCCGTGCACTTCTCTTGTTTGCCGAGCACCGCCCACCGCAAGCCCGCCGCGTGGAGAATCGACGCCATGCTCTGGGCGATCTTCTGCGCGCGCGGGTCGAAGGCGGCGGCGCAGCCGACCCAGTAGAGGACGTCGGGAGCGGGATTCTTTTCGACCGTCGGCACCTCGAACGGCAGCCCCTTGGCCCAGTCGAGCCGCTGCTCCGGCGCCATCGCCCAGGGGTTGCCCACCTGCTCCATGCCGCCGAAGGCTTTTTTCAGATTGTCCGGAAACTCTGCCGCCGAGAGCACCCGCTCGCGCCGGACGTCGACGATGTGGAGCATCTGCTCGTTCCCCACCGGGCAGACTTCGATGCAGGCGTTGCAGGTCGTGCAGGCCCAGGCCGCTTGTTCGTTGAGCGCAAAGTCGAGCAGCGGGCGCGGGCTCTCCTTGCCTTCGCTGAACTCGGGGCGGATGCGATTCAACTCGAAGCGCTCATTGATCAGGATCGCCGCCGGGCTCAGCGCCTTTCCCGTGGCGTAGGCCGGACAGACATCCTGACAGCGGTTGCACATGATGCAGCTGTAGGCATCCAGCAGCCGCGGCCAGGAAAACTCCTCGAGCTTCGCCGCGCCGAAAGACTCCTCTTTTTCGAAATCCATGGTCGCGAGCGCGCCGGGATTTTTCTTTTTGAGCGCCAGATTGATCGGCGCGAGCATCAAATGGATGTGCTTCGAGCGCGGAAAATAGGGCAGGAAAACGAGGATGGACCCGAGCGCGCCCCACCAGAAGATATGCTCGAAGGCGGTCGTCGCGCCGGGACTGAGATTCGCGAACAGCGCCGAAAAGGCGGACCCCACCGGCTGTAAAGGATCGGCGCCCTCCTGCGCCAGGACGGCCGCGCGCGACATCAGACGGCTCCCGACATGGAACAGGATGAACGCCGCGACGATCGAGGAGTCGCGCCGCACGCCGCCGCGCGCGTCCTCGTGCAGCGGCACGTTGGGCGCGAAGGAGAAATCGCGCGGGCGCACGAAAAAGCGGCGCACGATGAGGCCGATCATGCCCAGAAGCACGCCAGCCGTCAGGAAATCGCCGGCGAGATTGAACGGCGCCCAGCCGGCGCCACGCGCGCGGAACGGGAAAAAACCCTCCACCGCGTCCACCGCGTTGACCAGGAAGTAAAAGAGAAAACCGTAGAAGACGAGCGCATGCAGGAACGAGACGAGCGGCCGCTTCTTGAACACCGACTGCTGCGTGGCGACGATCCAGAGCGCGCGGCCGATGCGCTCAGGCAGACCGTCGAAACGGTCTTCCGGCTTACCGCGGCGGATCGTCTTGAATACCTGATAAAAGCCGGTGGCCGCGAAATACAAAGCGGCCAGGGCGAGCGCGATAAAAAGGATTTTTTCTACCGTCGTCAGCATCGCGTATGTCTTCGCCTCCGCACTATATCGATACCTGGCGCATTATATAGAGTTCGCGGGAGCTTTGCTAAATTTCGTACCGTACCGAGACGCTGACGATGCATACCGCGGGAATGGAACTGAAAATCACGGGTAGGGACTGCCGCCGGCTATCGCTTATATCCCAGGCGCGTCGACAGCCGGCTGCCGCTTTCCGTAATCAGCGGCACGATTTCCTTCTCGATGCGCTGCGGCGTCAGTCGCTGCGCCGGCCCGGCGATCGCGAGACTGCCCACGACGCCGCGCGTGTAGTCGCGGATCGGCACCGCGACGGACGCGACCTCGTTCATGTACTCGCCGTGATCGGTGGCGTATCCGACGCCCGCGACCTCGCGCACCTGGCGCAGCAGCGCGTCGCGGTCGACGATCGTCCGGTCGGTGAAGCGCACGAGCTTGTCAGGCAGCGCCTCGGCGGCGGCTTCGCCCGCCTCGAACGCGAGATGAACCTTGCCGGGCGCCGTGCAGTGGAGCGGCAGCGTCCGGCCGACCAGCGATACCACGCGGACGGGGTTCTGCGGCTCGACGAAGTCGAGCGGCACGATCGCGGCGCCTTTTTTCACCGCCACATAGCAGCTCTCGTCGGCGGATTTCGCGAGCTCTTCAAGCATGCCTTTCGCCTGCAGCAAAAAACCCATCTGGTTCACATAGATCTGACCGAGCTGGAAACATTTGAGTCCCAGCCGATAGTTTTCCGTCGCGCGGTTTTGTTCGATGTAGCCGCGAGCTTCGAGCGTCGCGAGCAGGCGGAAGACATTGTTCTTATGGAGCTTCAGCCGCTTGCTCAGCTCGGTGACACCGATCTCCTCCGCGTTCTGGTTGAACTGCTCCAGCACGTCGAGGGCATGCGACACCGATTGGATCGCATAGTTGGATTTTTCGCGCCGAATCATCATCCCTCCGGAAACTTTTGGTCGCGCGCCGGCGGAATCAAAAAACGTTTTAACTTATTCCCCGTCGCGGGGCTTTGTCAATCTGTCCGCGGCGCCTTCCCAACTTGACGTTCACCGGCCGTCATGTAAAAGCTCTCATACTATGAAGGTCGGCTCGAAGGGCTACTACGGCATCCTCGCGCTCGTCGATCTCGCGCAGAACAGCAAAGGGCGGCAACTCGCGCAGGTGAAGGAGATCGCCAAGCGCCAGCGCATACCCGAAGAATACCTCGGTCAGATCATGGTGCTCTTGAAGCGCGCCAATCTCGTCCACGGCGCGCGCGGGCCGGGCGGCGGCTATCGCCTCGCGCGCCCGCCGGAGAAGATCAGCGTAACCGAAGTGCTGAAGGTCCTGGAAGGTCCGCTGATGGGCGTCGACATCAGGAATCCCCGCGAACGCGTGCTGGGATCTTCGCCCGCGCGCCGGCTCATCGAAGCCTGGACGCGCGCCGTCGAGAGCGCAGAAAAAATTCTCGAAGACGTCACCGTCGCCGACTTGTGCAAGCCGGAAGACCGCCCTCAAATGTACTACATTTGAGGAGTGTTGAGTGATGAGTTTTAAGTTTTGAGATTTCCGCCGCTCGATTCAACACTCAAAATTCAAAACTCAACACTTTGCTTCAGCTTGACGCCGACGCGCGGTTACGCTAAAAATAGGGCCATGATTCGGCTGGAGAAAAACGCGGCGCGTTGGTGGTGGCGGCACTCGGATCGCCGTCCGCCGCTTGGCTAAGCTCCAGCTTTATTCAGCGATTTTCAAAAGGCCATAGGCGGACGTCCTATGGCCTTTTTGCTTTTACGAAGCGTAAGAAATGCTGCATCCGTCTTTCGAAGAATTCGCTCGCCTGGCGAAACAGGGAAACCTGATCCCCGTCTACCAGGAGCTGCTCATGGACCTCGAGACGCCGCTCTCTTTTTTCCGGCGCCTCGAGCGGGACCGGTACGCCTTCCTCCTGGAAAGCGTCGAGGGCAGCGAGCGCTGGGCGCGCTACTCGTTTCTCGGCACGCGGCCGTATCTCGTCTTCAAATCGCGCGGCAAAGATGTCGAGATCGTCGAAGACGGAAAGAAAAGAAGTCTCAAGGCGCACGAGCCGCTGCGCGTTCTGGAACAACTGCTCAAGGAGCAGCGCCCGGTCGCGGTCGAAGGCATCCCGCCGTTTTTCGGCGGCGCGCTGGGCTACGTCGCCTACGACGCGGTCGAGCATTTCCACCGCATCGCGAACGCGAAGCGCGATCCGCACGGCGTGCCCGAGATTTTTTTCATCTTCGTCCAGACGCTCGTCGCCTTCGACAACCTGAAGCACACGATCAAAGTCATCGACAACGTGCGCATGGGCGACGGCGCGAATCTGCGGCAGAAATACGACGCCGCGGCCGCGCGCATCCGACGCCTCGTCGCCGCGGTCGAGAAGACGGCGCGGAAAACCGCTTCGCGGGAACTCGCCGCGCCGGCGCGCGAGAAAAAATTCCGCTCGAATTTGACTCCGCGCGCCTTCAAAGACGCCGTCGGCAAGGCGAAGGAATACATCCGGGCCGGCGACATTATTCAGGCGGTGCTCTGCCAGCGGCTCGAGACGACGACCGAGGCCGATCCCTTCGAAATCTATCGCGCGCTCAGGCTCATCAATCCGTCGCCCTACATGTATTATCTCGAGCTCGAAGGCCTCAAGGTGATCGGCTCGTCGCCCGAGACGATGGTGCGGTTGACCGGCGAGGCAATCGAGCTGCGGCCGATCGCCGGCACGCGCCGCCGCGGCGCGACCGCCGACGAGGAGCGCATGCTCGAGGCCGATCTCCTCGCCGACCCGAAGGAGCGCGCCGAGCACATCATGCTCGTCGACCTGGGGCGCAACGATGTCGGCCGGGTCGCCGCCATCGGCTCAGTCGAGGTCAACGAGCTGATGGCGATCGAGCGCTACTCGCACGTCATCCACCTTGTCTCCAACGTGCGCGGCAAACTCGCGCCGGGGAAAAGCGCCTTCGACCTCTTCGTGTCGACTTTCCCTGCGGGCACGGTTTCCGGAGCGCCGAAGATCCGCGCGATGCAGATCATCGCCGAGCTCGAGCCGGAAAAACGCGGCCTCTACGCCGGCGCCATCGGCTACTTCGGCTTCAACGGCAATCTCGACACCGCCATCGTCATCCGCACGATCGTCATGCAGGGCAAGCAAGCGTTCATCAACGCCGGCGCGGGAATCGTCGCCGATTCGAACCCGGAGAGCGAGTATCAGGAGACGCTCAACAAGGCGCGCGGCATGCTAAAGGCGATCGAGCTGGCGGAAAGCTGGAGGAAGGCAAAAGGCAAAAGTAAAAAGTAAAACCGGGAGCTTTTATTTTTGATTTTTACTTTTGACTTTTTACTCATGATCTTATTGATCGATAATTACGAT
Organism: Binatia bacterium; assembly: GCA_036407055.1. Taxonomy (GTDB): domain Bacteria; phylum Desulfobacterota; class Binatia; order UBA9968; family UBA9968; genus JAJPJQ01. The sequence continues at coordinate 75 of DASWZY010000021.1, read as the reverse complement.
TCCTTCACCTACAATCTCTACCACTACCTGGGCGAGCTCGGCGCCGAGGTGAAGGTTTTCCGGAACGACGAGATC
>DASWZY010000020.1:0-9756 GCA_036407055.1 Binatia bacterium | reverse complement strand
CCGTCGATCACGACCAGCTTCACGTTCTGCGTCGCCCAGATGTCTTTCAGCGGGTCGCCTTCGACGGCGATCAAGTCGGCAACCTTACCCGCCTCTATGCTGCCGTAGTCCTTTTCCTTCTTAAATGTCTTCGCGACGTTGTGCGTCGCCGCCTGGATCGCCTTCATCGGCGGCACGCCCGCGTCGACGTCCATCGCGAGCGCCTGGTGCATCAAAAGCGCCGCCATGCCGCGCGGCGGATCGGAGCCTTCCTTCAGGATGCCGCCGGCCGCGACGAAGCGGCGGATGAATTCGCTCGCCTTCTCATAGCCACGCTTCGCCTGCTCGCGCTGCTGCGGCATGTAGCGCTTGAGTAATTTTTCATAGGCGTTGTCCGTCACGGTGCGCACGGCGGCGGGCAGATCGGCGTCGGGATTGTCGAGAATCTCGTTCTCGCGCGCGCGGAACTTTTCCGCACTAGGCGAGAACGGGCGCAGCCATTTGGCGATCGTCGGCGTCCACGCGACGCCATGCTCGACCATCGCGCCGATGACTTCGTCGTAGTTTTCCGTCTGATAGTACGCGCCGGCGAGCTCCTGATCGATCACGCCGCCGAGGCGGTCCTCGGCGAGCTTGCGCCGCGCGGGCGCATAGGGAATCGAGCTGTAGCCCACCGACCAGATGTGCTCGATCGCGTCGACGCCGGCGTTGGACGAGCCCACCGCGTCCCAGCTGTGCGCGGCGACCGGCATGCCGAGCCGGTGCGCCTCGTCGCACGCGACCTTCAAAAGATCCAGCGACAAAAACTCGTTGACCTTGAGAATCTCGCAGCCGAATTCTTTTTTGCGCTGGATCGCGCGGCGCACCTCGTCTGGGTTCGTTACGATGATATTGTCGCGAAACGTACGCGAGCCGAATGCGTCGTGGCCTGTGCCGACGCCGCCGATCGCGCGGCCCGTCATCCAAATGCGCGGCCCGCGGATCTTGCCCAGCGCGGTACCCTCTTTCTGCGCGCGCGTCCACGGCCCGTCCTGATAAAGCTCGATCGATGCGCAGGTCGTGATGCCGAGGTGGAGATAGAGCTCGCCGTGGAAGTCTTCGAGGTGGCCGTGGCCGTCGATGAAGCCGGGGAGCATCGTCTGGCCTTTGACGTCGATCACCTCGGCGCCGGCGGGAACGGCGATTGCGCCGCTGCGGCCGACCGCTTGGAATCTGCCGTTTTGAATGACGACGACAGCATCTTCGATCGGCGCCCGGCCGGTGCCGTCGATCAAGTTTCCGCCTTTTACGACCAGTGAGTTTTCCGCCATATCTTTTCCCTCGCTGGTTTTTTCCCGCTTTGATAACGCAATGTCAATGCGCTTGACGCTGCCGCGAGAGTTCGACTAGGCTCGACGCAGTGACGGCGATGAGAACTCTTCTGCTCGCTTTTCTCGCCCTGCTGACTTCGTCGGGCTTCGTGCAGGCTCAGACCGCGAATCCCGACCTAGCCGCGCAGGCGAAAAAAGAAGGGGCGCTCTCGTGGTATACGACGCTGTCCGTGCCGGAGGCGAAAGAATTCGCCGCCGCATTCGAAAAGCAGTATCCGTCCATTCACATCGAGATCTTCCGCTCCGGCGCCGGCGCGATCGCCAATCGCATCGTCAGCGAGTACGCCGCGAAGTCCTATCGCTTCGACGTCGTGCAGGGCATCTCCAGCCGCGGAGTGATTCCCGCGTTTCGGCGCCACGGCATCATCGCCGCGTATCCATCGCCGGAGTACAAATTCGTCGCCAACGACTTGAAAGACAAGGACGGCTACTGGAGCGCGATGTATGTGAACACGATCGTGCTCGCGTACAACACGCGGATGGTGAAGCCGGCGGAAGCACCGAAGACTTACGACGACCTGCTCCAGCCGCGCTGGAAGGGAAAAAAGATCTCCAACGACACGGAAAATTTCGCCTGGTTCGACGGCCTCATCAAATACTGGGGCCGCGAGAAAGCCCTCGCCTATTTCCGCAAGCTCGCCGCGCAGGACCAGGTCTTCCAGCGCGGCAGCCGCGGGCGCATCCAGCTCGTGATGGCGGGAGAGTTCCCGCTGACGATCGCCTACGGCCCGCACGTGCAGGGCTATACGAGCCGGGCGGCGCCGATCGATTGGGTCGCGCTCGAGCCCGTCGTCTTCATCTTCGACAGCGTGAGCATGGCGGGAAAGCCGGCGCATCCGGCCGCGGCGAAACTATTCATCGATTTTCTCTTTTCGAAAAATTCGCAGATTAAGCTGCGCGAGATGAACCGCATCCCGTCGCGCGTCGACGTCGAGCCCGACCCGCCGCGGCTCTTCCGCGGCTTCGCACGCGTCGGGCAGGACGTCGAGGACGAGAATCTCACGCAGTCGATCGAGCTGTTTCGCGAAGTCTTCGGCCTGCCGGCGGGATGATGACTCATTTAGTCTCCCCTCATTAGGGGAATTTTGGGGCCATTAATGAATCAAAGAAGCTCGGCTCGTGGTATTCACCTTCGTCCTCATGAGTGAAAGCAGCTAACGCAATGATGTAGCCAAGATAGTCGTCCACCGAACGAGCGCGGCGGCCCTTGACTACATAAACCTTCACATGGGTATCCTTAGATGATGCTGGCGAGAGGGTATAAAGGTCTCTGATCTCGATATCCGACGCCTCTGTTATTGAAAGATCAGTGGATATTGTAGGCAAGTGAAATTCTGTTACGCCTTTGAAAAGTATGTCTATGCGTGTCGGGAACAGTTCGGATTTTGTACTCCGGAAAAGCAACTCGCCATGACTCACTGAGTAACTCCAGAGTTGAAAGAAACGTTTTGAATTGATGACTTCAGCAGACATATAAGCGCGTCAGTTCGCGCGCGGATCGGGCAGCGAAACTTTCGCCGCCTGCTCGGCGTAATCCTCCGCGACCTTCTGCGGCAGCAAACCTTCCTTGACGAGCTTCCCCGCCGCCGCCTTGACGCAGCTCACATACACGTTGCGGTTGAACGTCTCGCCTTTTTTCAACAGGCCGACGCGCTGCCATGCCTGCGTCACATTTTCGCGCTTGTCGCGCGTACCGTTGCCGTTCATGTCGACGAACTCGCCGCGCGCGTCGAGCGGCTCCTGATTGATGCCGTCGAAGCGCGCGAGCGACGTCTCCTGCCCTCCCCTTCTTCCCGGATTTATTCCGAGCGGAAAGACATGATACACGCCGAGCGGACACGCGACTTCGGGCAGCGCGACCGCGCCGCCGCCCAATTCTTTCATATCGCTTTTCGTCGCCGTCGGCGCGACGCCCTTGTCGACCCAGGCGTCGAGCCGGTCGATCAACGAATCGTACAATCCCGAAAGATCGAGGCTCTGGGGCACGAGATCGGCGCGATCGACCTGACCGGCGTCGAAATGGCTGACGCCGAGAATCTCGTACATGCGGTGCTCGCCGCCGAGCCCTTTGTCTCGCAGCATGGTCGCATTGAGCCGCTTGTTCGGAACGTAGTCGCCGGTCTCGCCGAGATAGAGCATGTGGGTCACGTCGATCTGCTTGGCGAACGCCTTTCTACCTTCGTCCGTCGTGAACAGCGTATCCTTGCCGTCGACGACGAGCTTCGGCAGCCACATGCCGCCGCCCGCGTCGTCCAACAGAAACCCGTCGAATAGGCGCTTGCCGTCGTTATCGCGGTTCGCCCCCGGCAAATAGTTGATCAGCCGGCCGAGAAAGCCGCCGGCGGAATGGCCGTAGAAGTACGTGCGCTTGGGCTTCGATCCTAAATCCTTCGCGATCATATTCTGCGCGAGCTGGGTCCACGAGGTGATGAGCCCGGCGTGCGCGCTCACGTTGTTCTTTGCCGTCGTGCTGCCGTCCTCGAGCGTAACGGTAATGTCGCCGTTGCTGCGATCGGACGAGCGCATCGTATGCGCGACGGCGTATCCCTTATCGATCATCAGAGTCGTGTAGCGGTTCACGTCCGCGAGCCGGTTGTATTTCGCGTGCGGGTCGCGCGGCAGCAGCGCGCCGACGTCGCCGTACGATCCCGCGCCGTGCGCGCAGACGAAGAGCTTGCCGTTCCAATCGCGCGCGTTCTCCGGATACATGATCGTCATGCCGTGGCCGGTGGCTGCCTCGTAGCGGCCGACGCCGTGCGCGCGCGGCCCCTTCAAGCCCGACTGCACGAAGACGAAGTCCGGTCCGTCGGTGAAATAGATCGCGCGCTGTCCTTTCTGCATCGACGCCCAGCCTTCGACCGTGCCGGTGAGGCGCACCTCGACACGGCGGAAGCGCTGGCCTTTGATGTTGAAGACCGTCTCATCGGAAACGATATAGCACTGCTCGACGCCGACGCTTTTTCCCATGACCTGCTTCGCCGCGGGCGCGAACTCGTTGCACGAGGCGGCATTTTTCAATCTGGCGTCCTTCGATTTCTCTTGCGCGAATCCCGCCCCGTCAAAAACCAAAAGGAAGATTGCAGCGATGACGATAAATAGCGTCGGCATAAAAATTCCCTCCTGCCGCACCCTAAGTCCGTCGCCTTCAACTTGTCAACATGTCCGGGCCGGCTGCGATTGTGCTTCGTCATTCCGGTGCCATATTGAAACCAGGAGGATCAGGCCATGAAGGTCAGAGAAACTGCGCTGGCCGTTGTCGCGGCAGCTCTGTTGGCGTTTGTTTCGGGATGCGCCGTGGAAGCGGATTACCCCGGCTACGCCGGCTACGACGCTTATTATTACTATCCCGACTACGAGGTTTATTATTACCCGCGGTCGCATCAATACTGGTGGCGCGACGGCAATAATTGGAGGAACGGAGATCGGCCGCCGGCGCGCTTCAACTTGCATGATCGCGACCGGGTGCGCATCGATATGGATCATCCGCCCCACACCGACCATGCGCGCGTGCGGGAGATGTTCCCCTCGCATAACGCCAACCAAACCGCTGGACGGGGAGACGCTGGTACGCAACGAGGCGATAGCGGCGGGCAACGAGGCGACTCGGGCGCAGCGCGCGGAGGTGGCGGTGACAGAAGCAGTGGCGGCGGCAGCGGGGGTGGCGACAGAGGCGGCGGTGGCGGCGGCAACGACAGCGGCGGCAGGAGATAAAAAGCAGCGACTTACACGGCAAGCGGGCAATTCCGCGAGCCGGTGGCCGGCAAAATCTTAATGGTTTCCCGGCACAACTTTAGGCCGGCGTCTCACCATTCCACCACGAACGGGTTCAGCGGCCGGTAGCCGCGAAGCTTATTCGCCGCGACTTTCTCTTGTTCCTCGGTCACAGGATTGACCGGCTTCGGCTGGTCTTTGCGCGCGGCGGCCTGCTTCAGGTCGGCGATGTAATCGTCGAATGAATACGGCCGCGCCGCGAGCTCGGGACGCAGCCGCGACGTCTGCGACGGCTTTTCGCTGCGATCATCCGCGCTTCCGGCGGCGGGAAGCGCGAGCAAAAACGCGAGAATATACGGCGTATATTTCATAAAGCACCCCACCGCTGGATTACCAGCAAGCGAGGTGCCAAGCCCGGATTTTCAAGGATTTTTCGACCTGCCATTGCCGCAAACGGGTAAATTTTTCCCATCTGCGGAATTTACCGGAGAAAAGTTGTTATCGGCAGGATTACCGCGAATGCCAGAACTACTCGAAAGCAAGAAATTGCGTTTTCAGGCCGCGTCCTTTTCCCCAACGGGCAGTCCTGCGTCAATCCAGGCACGCCAGCCGCCGACGAGCGCACGCGCCCGATTCCACCCCGCCTTTAGCAATTGCTGCGCCGCACGGGCGCTGGTCGCTTCGTCGGGTCAGGCGCAAAAAAGAATCAGCCAGGTGTTCTTAGGTATACCGAGCTCAGCCACGCGGCGCACGACGTGCTCGGCGGGTATGCGGATCGCGCCTTCCGCGCCGCGCCCGTCGTCCAACAGGCTGTGCTCCGAGCGGACGTCGAGGACGACCACCGGCTCGCCGCTTTGACGCAGCCGCTTCAGTTCGCCGATCGTTATGCGGTCGCCCGATCCGTCGGCCGGCGTCTCTTGCGCGGGATGGTCGATAGATACCGCATCGACCGTCGCCGGCGCCGCCTCGCGCACTCTGCCCGGCCGCCGGCGGCGGCCGAGAAACATCAGCGAGCCGCCGTGCAGCACGACAGAGAAAATGACGACGAAACACGCGACGTGAAAGAGGTACTCGCTTCCGCGCGCCCCCGCGAAGACGGGAACCAGGATGAGCAGCAGCGAGCTCAAGCCGCGCGGGCCGAACCACGCGATCAGCATACATTCCTTCGGCTGGAGGTGCGTCGTGGAGAGCGCGGCGAGAAATGCGACGAGCCGGACCAGCGCGACCGACACCGCGAGCAGCAGCACGGGCCAGCTGAGGACGGTGAAACCGGTCCAGATGAGCGAGCTGCCGAAAAGCACGAACGCGAACAGCAGCGCCATCTCGGCGGTAGTCTCGCCGTATTCGAGAAAGCAGTCGCAGAGGTCGAGATCGAGAGCCGCGATCGTGAGCCCGGCCGTGAATGCCGCGAGAAAGCCGCTGCCGTGGACCGATTCCGCCGCGGCGTACGCGGCGAACGCGACGCCGAGCGAATAGAGCGACTCGTAATCGCGGCGCACGCCGATCTTGCGCCGGATCATGTCGAGCGCCGCGAGCGCGAGGAGTCCCACAGCGATGCCGGCGCCGGGACCGAGCAAAAGGAAATCAAGCACGAGCCGCGCCCAATCGATGGGGCCGAGCCGGCTGCCGTCGCTCAAAAACGGCAGCGCGACAAGAATCATCGGCAGGAGAACGACATCGTTGAGGCCGCTCTCCAGGCGCAACGCGAGGCGCACGTTATCCGAGAGCCCCGGACGCCGCACGAGGCCGCGCAGCATGATCGGATCGGTCGAGGCGAGCGCCGCGCCGAGAATCGCCGCCGCTGCGGGCGGGAGGTCGAGCAGATACCACGCCGCCAGCGCGGTCAGCAAGGCGCTCAGCACTGTGCCGGGGCCGAGCACGATGAAGGCGAGCCGCGCGTGTCGTCGCACCTCCGCGATCGGCAGGCTCACCGCGTCGGTGAAAAGGACGAGCGTCAGGCTGAGTGTCGCGACGACGAAGAGCTTCGGCGAATCGAGCTGCACGTCGAGAAGGCCGAGCCCCGCCGGGCCGAGGCTCGCGCCGAGCGCGAGGAAGACGCCGACTTGAGGCACGTCGCTTTTGTCGATGAGTCCCGACAGCAGCGCCGCGATGATGATGACGATACCGACCAGCGCAAGCGTAAAGATGAAGAATTGCGGGTCCGCGGCGTTCATAACTAGCCGGACCATAGCAGGTTGGAGACAACCTGGAAACGCGGGTGTAGGGTACCTACGCGATCAAATTTTTAAATAATACCGATCGAAAATTTGGATCGGCGTCGAGACCTTCTTCAGAAAAGAATCCGCAGTAATGCCGAGGACAGCCTGAAGCCGAGAAACCCTGCGAATCCCAGCACAAGATTTTCGTTAAGTATCCCAGCTCCGCCTACGTAGACCCAACGTCAAATGCAAGTCCGTGGAGAGATTATGACTTGTAACATGATTTTAATTCATAGTAATCTCACTCCTCTATCGGTTCGTGAAAGCCCCACGTAAGACAGCCGCGCGCGATAAGTCACCCGCCAGCCGTCCAACTCCAGGCGGATTGGCAATTAGACTACTAATCCCGGCCACGATCGCTGCGGTTGCCTTTGCAGCTTTTCTTCCCGCGCTAGAAAACGGCTTCGTCAATTGGGACGACGAGCAAAATTTCTTACAAAATCCAAACTATCGCGGCCTGGGATGGCAACAAATCACATGGATGTTTACCACCTTTCATTTGGGCCACTACCAGCCCCTCAGCTGGCTGACGCTCGGCGTTGATTATTCGCTGTGGGGATTAAACCCCTTCGGCTATCATTTAACCGGTCTCCTGCTGCATGCGGTCGGGGCAGTTCTTTTTTACTTTGTCTGCTTGCGGCTGCTGCGGTTATCGTTTGCGGCGGCTGAAACCGCCGCTCTCCGCCGGAGCGCGGCATTCGCTGCGCTCTTTTTCGCCATTCATCCGCTTCGGGTCGAATCCGTCGCGTGGATAACGGAGCGGCGCGACGTGCTCTCCGGAATCTTCTTATTCGCGTCGGTCTTGCTTTATCTGCGCGTAGCCGAGAAAAAATCGGGACGAGCTCGTCTGCTCGTCGGCTCGCTTCTTTTCTATGGTCTTTCCCTTCTTTCCAAGGCGAGTGGAATGACTCTAGCTTTGGTTCTTGTTGTGCTTGACGTTTATCCGCTGCGAAGATTGCCGTCTTCTCCATCGGAGTGGCTTGCGCATCGTTACCGTGCCGTTTGGCTCGAAAAAGTCACGTTCTTAATCCCAGGCATGGTCGCAGGTATCGTCGCCTTAACGGCGCAAAAACAAGCGGGGGCGCTCGTCTCTGTCGGCGCCTATGGTGTCGGTCGACGCCTTGGACAGGCGGTTTACTCGGCCGTTTTTTATATTTGGAAGACGATCGCGCCGGGTTACCTCTCACCGCTGTATCAAGTGCCCTTCCAGGCCGACAGTTGGTTTTTGGTATTTACAATCTCTGGCGTAGCGCTCGCTGCGATCACTGTCATTCTGTTTGCGATGAGAAAAATAGCCCCAGGCGTTTTCGCGGCATGGCTCTGCTATCTGGCGCTTCTGGCGCCTGTATCAGGTTTCGCCCAGAGCGGCATTCAATTCGTGGCCGATAGGTATAGCTACCTTCCTTGTCTGGCGTGGGCACTTCTTGCCGGAGCTGGCTGCTATAAGCTTGTTTTCAAAATTCAGAGATTACACATGGTCTTCGCCTGCGGGTCGATACTGCTCCTGGTCCTCGGTCTCGCAACATGGAGGCAGGCATTTATTTGGCACGATTCCGGTACACTGTGGAGGCACACCGTATCTGTAATGCCTGAATCCAGCGTCGCGAACTATAATTTGGGCGTAGCCGTGGAGGCCGAAGGGGATATCGAAGACGCCATGGCCGACTATCGGAAGGCCATCTCGCTTGACGAGGCTTACGCCGAAGCGCGCTATAATCTCGCGCGGCTTCTCGCGAGGAAAGGCGATATCGACGAGGCAATCTCGGAATATCGCCGAACGGCAGCAATCGAGCCAACAGACGCGGATACGCACAACAATCTCGCGCTGCTCTTAATGAAACGAGGTAAAAACGATGAGGCTCGAGCGGAACTCATGCGTACGATCCAAATTGATCCGAACCATGCGCGGGCGCATTACAATTTAGGCAAGCTGCTCGCGAGCGAGGGTCGACTCGACGACGCCACCTCACACTTTCAACGTGCGATCGCGAAAGAGCCGAACGTGGCCGAGATCCACGAGCAACTCGCCCGCGCACTCGCGCAGCAGGGGAGAAAAGAAGACGCCATGCGGCATTATGAAGAAGCAGTGAGGTTAATGAGGCGGTGAGAAAAATCCAGGCGCGGGAAGCCATCATGCAAATAGTAATCGTCACCGGAGGGGAAATCGTCTTACCGAACCATACATTTTAAGCGGCCACTCTTCTGCTTGCGCCCCGCTGCGACAGCGTTCAGTTCAGTACGACGAAGCCGTATTTCTGAAACGCCGTCTTCGCGGCCGGGCTGGAGAGATAATTCATGAAGTCGCGCGCGGCGTCTTTGTGCTTGGATTCTTTGATGATCGCCGCCGGATACGTGATCTTCGGCCCCTTGTCGAGCGGCACTTCATAGACGATCTTCACTTTTTTCGAAATTGCCGCGTCGGTCTTGTAGACGAAGCCGGCATCGACGTTGCCGCCTTCGACCGCGGCCAGCGTCGC
>DASWZY010000019.1:0-4592 GCA_036407055.1 Binatia bacterium | reverse complement strand
ATGTGCTGCTGCTCGAGAAAGCGGACGCCGCGGGCGCGGGCATCGAGATCAGGAAGAATTTCGATCCCAGCCTGCCTTCGATCAGCGGCGACCGCGCGCGGCTGATGCAGGTCTTTTTAAATCTCGTCAAGAACGCGTTTCAGGCGATGAACGGCCAGGGCGCGCTAACGGTCACCACGCGCATCGAGACCGACTTTCACATCCGCGAGCAGGGACGCGAGCGCGGGAAGTTCATCCGCGTCGATATCGAGGACAACGGGCCCGGCATCAAAGAGGACGACCTGCCGAATATCTTCTCGCCGTTTTTCTCGACCAAGACCAACGGCACCGGCCTCGGGCTTGCGATCTGCTACCGCATCATCAACGAGCACGGCGGCTTGATCCGCGTCGAGAGCCGCGCGGGCGCGGGCGCCTGCTTCAAAGTCTCGCTGCTCGTCGCGTGAGCCCATGAATCAGGGAAAAGTCCTCGTCGTCGAAGACGACAAGTCCGTGCTTGCCGTTCTGCGAGGCCTGCTCGAAGACGACGGCTACTGGGTGCGCGCCGTCGAGACCGGCCAGCGTGCGCGCTCCGAGCTCAAGGAAAACGACTTCGACGTCTGCCTGGTCGACATCAATCTGCCCGACATGGACGGCCTCGAGCTTCTCAAGGAAACCAAAGAAACCGGCTCGACCGCGTCGATCATCATCATGACCGCGCGCAATACGATGCGCAACGCCATCGATGCGATGAAACACGGCGCCTTCGAATACATCACCAAGCCGTTCGAAAACGACGAGATATCCATGCAGGTCAAGCGCGCGCTCGAGAGCCGCAAGCTGGTGGACGACTTTCACCAGCTGAAGAAAGAGGTGCGCAAAACCTACGAGCCGGGCAACATGGTCGGCACGAGCCCGGCGATGCAGAAGGTCTACAAGATCATCGGCCAGGTGGCGAACACCGACGCCAGCATCCTGATCCAGGGCGAGAGCGGCACGGGAAAAGAGCTTGTGGCGAAGACGATTCACTACAATTCGCCGCGCTGGAACAAGCCGTTCACGGCCGTCAATTGCGCCGCGATCCCGCGCGAGCTGCTGGAGAGCGAGCTGTTCGGGCACGAAAAAGGCTCCTTCACCGGCGCGCTCGAGCGGCGCATCGGCAAATTCGAGCTCGCCGAGGACGGCACGCTTTTTCTCGACGAGGTCGGCGACATTCCCGTCGAATTGCAGACGAAATTGCTGCGCGTCCTGCAGGAGCGCGAGTACAGCCGCGTCGGCGGCCGCGAGCTGCTGCGCGCGAACGCGCGCATTCTCGCCGCCACCAATCAGGACCTTGAGCGCGGCGTGCGCGAAAGAACGTTCCGCGAGGACCTCTATTTCAGGCTTAAAGTGATTCCGATTTATCTGCCGCCGCTGCGCGAGCGCCGCGGCGACATCCCGCAGCTCGTCGGCTACTTCCTCGACAAGATCAACCGCGAGATGGCCACGCGCATCTCGGGCATCTCGCCCGATGCGCTGAAGCTGCTCGAAGACCACGCCTGGCCGGGCAACGTGCGCGAGCTCGAGAACGCGCTCATCCGCGCCGCCGTCCTCTCGCCCGGCGCCGTGCTCTTCCCGAAGGATTTCACGTTCCACAACAGCCGCCCGGGCGAGCCGCCGCCGGCGGTCGATCATCTGTCGCTCGAAGAGATCATCCACCACAAGCTCGAAGATTATTTCCAGCGCACCAAGGGCGTCGACGTCGACAACCTATACTCGCTCGTGATGGAGCGCGTCGAGCGCCCACTGATCGAGCTCACGCTCAGAAAGACCGGCGGCAACCAGATCCGCGCGGCGGAGATTCTCGGCATCAACCGCAACACGCTGAGAAAAAAAATCTCCGAGCTGCATATCGTCGTAAAAAAAGACGCCTGATCGGCCCATGGCGAACGGTCGTCACCTGCCCCCGCTTTACGCGATTCTCGATATCGGCCTGTGCAAGGGCCGTGAGCCGGTCCCTATCCTCGAGGAGTTCCTGCGGGCCGGCGTGCAATTGGTCCAGCTCCGCGCCAAAGATTGCGGCTCGAACGCCTTCCTCGCGCTCGCCGAGGCGGCGCGCGAATCCACGCGCCGAGCGGGCGCGAAGCTTATCGTCAACGACCGGATCGACATCGCGCTCGCCGTCCGCGCCGACGGCGTGCACCTCGGGCAGGAAGATCTGCCGCTCGCCGCCGCGCGCAAGATCGCCGGCGATCGATTGATCGTCGGCGTCTCCACGCACAGCCTCGACCAGGCGCGCCGCGCGGAAACGGACGGCGCCGACTACATCGGCTTCGGCCCGATTTTTACCACCACCACGAAGGCGACCGGCCACTCGCCCCGCGGTCTCGCGATGCTGCGCGAGATCAAAAATGCGCTAAGCATTCCCGTCGTCGCGATCGGCGGCATCAGCGAGAAGAACGTCGCCTCGGTCTGGCAAGCCGGCGGCGACAGCGCGGCGATCATCAGCGACTTGATGGGCGCCGACGATGCGCGACGTAAAATACAAACCATTCTCGCGCTGGCGTCGAAGGAGGCGGTATGAAGCGTACGATGTGGATTCGGCCGGCGATCGCCTGCATCCTGGCCTTCGCCACTTCGGGGTGCCCGCTCATCTCTTCGCCCGGCATTCAAGCTCAGCTCCAGAACGTCACATTCACGTACGGCTACGGCAACGTGCCGCAAAGGATCCGATCCGGCATCGTGAGCCAGCTCAAGCAGGGCACGATGCAGATCACCGACACGCGCATCGGCGGACTGACCGGCTGCGAGGCGCGGGACACCGCGAATATGAAATTCAAGCTGCACGGCCGCTGGGGAGACCCCAGCACGAACAGCAGTCTCGAGTCCAGCGTCTTCAGCATGGACCAGGTGACTCCGAGCCCGCCCGCGCCGGTCTGTCAGATGAGGCCGCAAAATGTCGTCCAGACGCTCACGATACTCGCCGGCGGCGGCAGTCCCGGCCTGCAAGTCGGTGTCGCGGACACGACGGCGACGGTCAACATCGTGATCGACAACACGATGTACACCGCCAACAATTCCTATGTGAAGTTCGTGGTCGACTCCTTCACGCAAAGCACCGACTTCACGACCGGCAGGTTCGAGTTTCTCGGGATCAACAGCGCGGATCCTATCGATTCGCGCGTGCTCGTCGTCACCGGCACGTTCGCGATCATCGAAGATTAGCGCGCGGCGGCGCGTACGGGTTGACAGCGCGCCGTCCCTGACACAGACTCGCAGCATGAGAACAATCTGCTTTGCCGCTTCGCTTTTACTCTTGACCTCCTGCGGCTCCTTTAGCGGCACCTTCAGCGGCTTATTTAATAAGGCTCCCGCCAAGGAGGTCTCTGACGCGAAGACCATCGGCGCGATATCGCTCCTCGGCGACAAAGTGAACGTCGCGCCGGACAAGGACGAGCCGGCGGATTTGGGGCTCGACCGCTTCGTCGTGGAGCAGCTCCAAACGAGCCTCGCCGGGAAGACGAAGCTGCGCTTCGTCAAGGTTAATTACAAATACGCCGATTTCGAGCCGATCTATCGCGCGATGACGCGCACGCCCTACGCGGACTACGATCTCGGCGAGGCGCGCGAGGCTTTCTCGCGTCTTAAAAAAACTCCGGGCGTCGACTTGCTGATCCTCGTCGCCAAAGCCCGGCGCGACATGGGCGGCGGCCAGTTCGTGCGCGGCGCCGCCGTCACGAACCGCTCGTCGCTGCTCGGCCGGAGCGGTCCCGTGGCCGTGCTCGCGGTGAACGTCGCGCTCGTCGACATGAACGATCTCAAAATTCTCTCGACCGTCGAGATCAACCAGCAGCAGGAGCTCGACAAGGCGCCCCCGAAGGAGAACTTGAAATCCGCGCCGCCGGAGCAGCTCAAATTCCTCGAAGTCTTTTATAAGAGCGCGCTCGTCACGGAGCTCGACCGCGCCGTCAAAGAGTTTCGATTGCCGGCGGCGGAAAAAAAGTGATGCGGAGGGACGATGTCCTTATGGCTCTATAAAAAGGATAAAGACGGAAAGCCGTATGTCATTGCGGTCTATATCATGCCTTCGATACTTCCCGCCATGGTAATACTTGGCCTATTGGCAGCTATGTTTTTCCCTTTTTTACTGCAAAGGGGTCCCTTACGAATGACTCAACTTTTTCTGTGGGGCGGCTTTCTCTGTTTGTTGGCCGCTAAAGTTTCGCTGTTTCGGCGCGGCATCTGGTTTTCATGGGGTCCGGGACAAATGACGCGGCGGTGGTCGCGCGTTTACAAAATCGGCTATCTCCTCATGGGCGTCGGCACTGTAATTACAATCGCCGCGTTCCGCGCGGCGCACTAACACGCACGCTGTGCCGAAATCTTCGGGAGGTTACGTGCTTCTTAACTCGTGCATGACGATGTTGAACGGCGTGCTTGCCCTTCTTCTTACTTTCGGTCTTTCCTTTTCCGTCTTCTCTGCCCTCGCCCAATCCGATGGGCACATGATGGTGATGCCCGGCGACGTCAAATGGGAAGACCTGCCGGGGCTGCCGGGGGCGAAGGTCGCCGTGCTCGAAGGGCCGATCGATAAGGCGAATCCGGTCACCTTCCGCGTCAAGCTCCCCGCGAACTAC
>DASWZY010000018.1:0-10683 GCA_036407055.1 Binatia bacterium | reverse complement strand
GTCACTGCGTCGGCCGGCGCCGCCGAGTAAAGCAGCCCCGCCAAGGCAGCGAGAGTCCACACCAATAACTTTTTCACTCCAACCCTCCTTGGTTAGTCGGCGATCGCGCCTACGGTTTAGAAATTCGTTGCGAAGGTGGAGCAAGCGTCATTCCAAAAGTCGTCTGCCGCAGTCTACGGAGCGAAAGGGAACCGGAGGGTATGAAAGAGAACACTTGTGCCGCCGCACACTGACAAACTGCGGCACTCTGCGGGGCTTTCGCGCGCGAAAAGGAAATCGGCGGAACCGTCCGCTGCCGGTTGTCAAAAAAGGGCGGGCCGGTTAGCGCGTGGCGTTACTTATAAGAAGCATTAATTGTACATAACTGTCGGCGGCGTTTTATACGACTTTCGTCGTAGCCGGCGGCGGCGCGCTACCCGCCCGAATCCGCGGCGGGCATGAGAGCTCGTGACGGTCTCTATGGACATCTCGCCGCTATCGCGCTAGAGCTTGCTTGAAATTTCGCGTCTTCAGGAGAGGTCATGGAGCGATCGGGCCTTCCGTGGAGATTTTGGTCGGTATGCGGCGCGCTGTTGTTTTGCTCCGCCGCTTTTTCCCCGGCCTCGGCGCAGGAAAAAATCCGCCTCTCCCACAGCGCGCTCGAGGCCAACAATGCCGTCTGGTACATCGCCCAGGACGTAGGATTTTATAAGAAGAACGGATTGGACGCGGAGCTGCTGTTCATTCCCAGCACCACCACCAGCGTCGTCAGCCTGGTCTCGGGCGACGTGCAGCTCGCCAACGCCTCCGGCGGCGGCGTCGCCAGCGCCGTCGTCGCCGGCTCCGCTCTCGTGCTGGTTGCCTGCTATCAAAATTCTCTTCCCTACGAGCTGGTCGTGAACGAGTCGGTGAAATCACCGGAGGATCTCAAGGGCAAAAGCATCGGCATCAGCCGCATCGGCAGCGCCTCGGACGTGGCGGCGCGCGTCCTCCTCAAGGGATTGGGGCTTGAGCCGGACAAGCAGGTGCTGATCATCCAGGTCGGTGGGCCGGCGGAGCGCGCGGCGGCGTTTCGCACCGGCAAGATCGCCGGCTTTCCCTCGCCGCCCGGAGTCATTCATCTCACCAATATGACGTTTCGGATTCTCGCCGGTACCGCCGACTTCAAGACGCGCTTCGAGTTTCCTTATATATGCGCCACGACGACGAAGGCTTTTCTCGCGCGCCGGCGCGAGGCCGTGAAGAAAGCCGTGATGGCGCACATCGAGGCGACGCACTTTTTCAAGAGTCGGAAGGAGGACGCGAAGAAAATCGTTTCCAAATACAGCCGCCTCACGAACGCGGCCTATCTCGAGGACTCCTATAACGCTGCCGCGAAGCTCTACGACCGCGTGCCGCTCGTGACGCGGCCGGGCATGGACGCGCAGATTCAGGAAGCCGTGGCGCGCAGGCCGGGCGCGCGGTTTCGCTTCGAGGACATGGTCGACGACGGCATCGTGCGCGAGCTCGATCAAAGCGGATTCATCGACAAGGTCTATTCGCAGTGATAAAGGAGCGTTCATGAAGGATGGATTCAAGGTCTTCGACAGCGACCTCCACGTGATGGAGCCGCCCGACCTCTGGGAGCGCTACATCGCGCCGGAATTCAAGGCCGTCGCGCCGCGCGGCCGGACCTCCGACAACGTGCGCGATCTCGGCATCCTCTTCCCGGGCGGCGAGCCGAACGGCATCCGGACGACGAGCGGCGTGCCGCACCGCGGACGCAATTACGAGAAAAACCAGATTCTATATAAGGATGATGCCCGGCGCGGCTGGGGACCGGACGTGCAGCTCGAAGCGATGGACAACGAAGGCATCGACGTCGCGGTGCTTTTTCCCAGCCGCGGATTGAGCGTGCTGACCAATCCCGAGCGCGAGCCGCGCTTCGCCGCGGCGATCGCGCGGGCGTACAACGACTGGATGGCGGATTTCTGCAAGGAAGATCCGGCGCGTCTGATCGGCGCGGGGATGCTGTCGGTCTTCGACATCAAGGACGCCGTCGACGAGAGCCGCCGATGCGTCGAAGAGCTGGGCTTCCGTGCCGTTTTCTTGCGCTCGAATATTATTAACGGAAAAAATTGGCACGATCCGTCTTACGATCCTCTCTGGAGCACGCTCGAGAAGCTCGATATTCCGGTCGGCTTTCACGAAGCGACCGGCTCGCGCGCGCGCCAGACCGGCGACTGGTTCGAGCCGAACTTCGGCATCCGGCGCGTCTACGCGCAGCCGTTTGAGCAGATGCTCGGCCTCGGGAGCTTCATCGGCGGCGGCGTGCTCGCGCGCCACCCGAAGCTCAAGGTCGCGTTCTTGGAAGCGAACTGCTCCTGGGTGCCGTGGCTCCTGTGGCGCTTCGACGAGGGGTGGG
Source organism: Binatia bacterium (assembly GCA_036407055.1). Taxonomy (GTDB): domain Bacteria; phylum Desulfobacterota; class Binatia; order UBA9968; family UBA9968; genus JAJPJQ01. The sequence goes on along the minus strand of DASWZY010000018.1, from coordinate 8,300 downwards.
AGCGCGAGGGCGATGTCTTCATGCCCGAGCTGACGATGGCGCCGAGCGAATACTTCAAGCGGCAGTGCTGGGTCGCGGTCGAGCCCGATGAGACGCCTGCGCGCCACATGATCGCAGAGATGGGCAGCGACCGGATCGTCTTCTCGACCGACTACCCGCACGGCGACTCGCGCTATCCGCGCGCGGTGGAATGTTTTCTCAAGCTGCCGCTCGCCGACGAAGACAAGCGGAAAATTCTCTGGGACAACTGCGCCGCCTTCTACGGAATGGAAGAAACCGCGGCCGGCGCAACGAAAGGAACCAGCGATCATGGAAGCGATCATGGAAGCTAATAAGCAAAACGCGCTTGAGCGCTTCGTCGAGAAAACGCGCGCGCTGTTCGGCAAAGAGAGCGATCCGGAGAAGCGCTGGACGCAGCTCGCGCCGGCCCTGGCCGAGCTGCTCGCCGACCCCGAAGTAAAGGCCGCCTCGAAGCATTGGCCCGACTGCGTCCCGAGAGACGGCCGCGCGGAGAATCTGCTTTTCTACGAAGATCCGGATTTCGGTTTCGCGGTCAACGGCCTTACCAAAGGCGAGGCGCGGCAGGGGAACGGCGGGCGCGCGCGCATTCACGACCACGCGCACATCTATACGCTCTACGGCGTGCTCGACGGGCACGAGCGCGTCGAGCGCTACGACCGCCTCGACGACCGCAGCAAGCCCGGCTACGCCGTGATCAAAAAGGCGAGCGACGTGCTCGTCGGCCCCGGCGAGATCGATCTCGTGCGCCCATACGAAGTCCACACCGAGGTTACCGTGGGCGAGCGCACGGTCGCGATCATCATCCGCAGCCAGAAGGGTGGCGGCTTCAATCAGGGAAGATACAATCCGGAGAAAAACGAGTACTACGAGAGCCTCGGCCCGCGCCAGACGCCGGTGGAGATGTTCGGTAATAGATAAGTCGTGGCCGCAGAGGCGCGCGGGGCGAGGCGACATGGCAGGAAAATTATGCTTGATTTGCCTCGCGCTCATGCTTCAAACGTCCGCCTGCGGCAGCACGAGCACCTCGCCGGCGGATGTCGCCGACGTGACGATTTTTTATCTGCCGTTCGAAGCCGAAGCTTCCCCGCCGGTTACGATCGACACCCTCGAAACATATAAAGGCACCTGTCGCTTTACGCTCCTCTTCCGCGGCAAGGAGGCCGAGAGCCTGCGTCGAACGCTGCGCATGGCGACAACGGGAAGCTTCGATAACAACCAGGTCCGCTTCAAAGCCGTGCGACTTCTCGATGAAGAGGTATTCATCGACAAGAAAGGAGGCGTCCTTTTCGGCCGGGGCGGTAGGCAGAGACAGCTGTTGGATAACGGCCTCCGGTCGGTAGAGAAGCTGATCGGATCCGTCGCCAAGAAACGCTGCCCGTCGCCGAAGCCGCCGCTCGGGGGGGAAGCGACTCCGGCGCCTTAGCGAAAGCAATTGTATTTACCTTCCTCGAATTTGTCTCCGCCCCAATTTGCAGGATAAACCCGACTTCGCCGGAACGCAGTAAAGTATCAGAATTTTCCCAGCGGATTTGTCTTCCGCGCATACGCAATGAACACTTGCCGAAATCGGCGGCATTCTCGGCGCGCGTTTCGCCGCTGCGCGTACGCCATCATCGCCATTGCCGCTTTTGCCGTTTTCGGATGCCGCAAGCCGCAGCAGCCGGCCGCCGTCACACCTCCGCCGGCGCAGCAGCAGTCGGCAAAGCGGGAAGCGCTCGTCCGGCAGACTTCCTATGCCGACATCGTCGACCGGGTAAGCCCGGCGGTTGTAACCGTCCATTCGGAGCGGCGCGTGCGGGCGCCGCAGCAATTTCCATTCTCCGACGACCCATTGCTGCGCCAGTTCTTCGGCGCTCCTTCGCGCAGCGCCCCGCGGTCGGGGCAGCGGGTGCAGGCGCTCGGGTCGGGCGTGATCGTGCGCTCCGAAGGCTACATCGTCACCAACCACCACGTCGTCGACGGCGCCGAAGATATCAAAGTCGAGCTGGCGGATCGCCGGGTGCTCGATGCCAAAGTGATCGGCTCGGACGCGCCCAGCGACATCGCGGTCATGAAGATTGATGCCGGCCAGCTCGCCGCCCTGGCGCCCTCCGATTCCGACGCCGTGCGCGTGGGCGACGTCGCCTTGGCCATTGGCAACCCGTTGGGTCTCGGAGAGACCGTGACCGCGGGCATCATCAGCGCCAAAGGGCGGACAACGGGGCTGAGCGACGGGACTTTCGAAGACTTCCTGCAGACCGACGCGCCCATCAATCGAGGAAACTCGGGCGGGGCGCTCGTCAACGCCAACGGCGACTTGATCGGCATCAATTCGCAGATCGTCTCGCCGTCCGGCGGCAATATCGGCATCGGCTTCGCGGTGCCTTCGAATATGGTCCGCGAGGTCAGCGATCAGTTGATCAAGAGCGGCAAGGTCCGCCGCGGGCAGCTCGGCGTGTCGATCCAGCCGATGACGCCCGACATTGCGGCGTCGCTCGGGATGAAAGAGGCGCGCGGCGTGATCGTCAACGATGTCGTTCGCAATGGCTCGGCGGAAAAGGCCGGGATTCGACGCGGCGACGTGATTGTCGCGTTCAACGGAAAGCCGGTCGTCGACGGTAATACGCTTCGAAATCAGGTCGCGGACACGCCGCCGGGAACCGCGGTGGATGTCACGATTCAACGCGATCGACGCGAACAAACGCTTCGCGCCACGCTCGGGGAATACCAGGCCAGAGAAAAACCCGCCGAACAAGGTTAGAGGTCGTTTCGCGACCTCTATCAAACGACAAAATAACCGCGCCGAAGTATAAACGAGGTGACGCCGGTTCTTTTACGACTCCGTGTACCAGGTCGTGTGCTTTTCCACCGGCAGGCGCTTGGCCATCGTTTTCTGCTCGGAGTACCCCAGGAAAATACACGATACCGGCCGCTCTTTCTCGCTGAGGCCGAGGACCGGACCGACGAAGTTTTGGTCGATCCAGGCGCCGGTGCTCGGATAACTACCCAGGCCGCGCGACGCCGCGGCAACCAGCAGGTTCTCGATCGCGCACCAGCAGGCGGCGTAGTTCTCCTGATCGGTGATCTTGTTCTCGTCGCCCACCATGGAAACGATGATGATGACCGGGGACGAAAAACATTTTTCCTTGGCGAACCGGAGCTCGTCCTCGCTCGGCTGCGCGCCCTTTTTCTCAGCGGCCCAGCGCACCGCCGCCTGCCGGGCGGCGACCAATCGCTCGCGCCCCGCCCCGGTGAAGACGTGGAAACGCCACGGATGGGTCAATTTGTGGTTGGGCGCCCAATGAGCGGCGTCGAGCAGCTCTTCGATCCATTCTCGAGGAATCTCGGTCTGCAGGTACTCCTTGATCGCGCGGCGCGTCTTGATTGCAGTTAATGCGTCGGTGAGAGGGCGCTCCGTTTCGGTTGCCATTTATTCTGCCTCCTGGTCCTGTTTCGATGGATAATATCTATTTCTATCCGAGAAATATCGTCGCGCCGGGGAGTTGTCAAACCCGCGCGGGCTCTTGCTATTCGACGATCCGCTAACGTCCCGCGGCGTGTTTTTTCACCCAATCCAAAATCAACGCGTTCGTCTCTTCGGTTGCCTGCCAGAAAAAGCCGTGCGACTGTCCCTTTAGTATTTTCATTTCCGCGCCCGGTATTCTTCTCGCGAGCACTTCGGCCTGCGCCAGGTGATTGCTGCGGCCGCTGTCGTTGTCGCCGATGACGACGAGCGTCGGCGCGCGCACGTCGCCGAGCCGGTGCGTGCCTTCGAAGTTGTGCCGCGCGATGATGATGTGGATGAACTCCGAGAGCTTGGCGTGCGTCGGCCAGGCGAGTTGGAAGAACGCCTCGACCTTGTCGGGATGGCGCTCGCGATAGTCTTTGGTAAAAAACGCGTCCGACCCGCAGATCTCGTGCCGCACGGTTCCCTCCAGGCCGAGGCTCACGAGCTCATAAACCGTCCTGTGCGGCAGGCCCGTGACGCAGTCAGGCCCCGGCCGCGACGCCGGGCCCGAACCGCTCGCCGCCATGATCAGGCTCTTCACGCGCCCGGGAAAATTCTCGGCGACGGCGAGCGCGATGCGACCGCCCATCGAGTGGCCGAGCAGATGCGCCGCCGGAATGTCCAAATGATCCATAAGCGCGACAATGTCGGCGCCCATTTGCTCGATCGTCCAGACATCCTGCCGCGCGACCGAGCGCCCGCAGCCGCGCGGGTCGTGAATGACAAGGTTGAGCGAGTCGGCGAGCGCCATCTGCGACGGCTTCCACACATCGCACGAAAACGCGGTCGAAGGCACCAAGATCAGCGGCTCGCCGCGGCCGTGAGATTCGTAATGGAGATCGACGCCGGTGGGCAGCTTGACGTTCGGCATAGTTTTTTTCCTTTCTCGTAGTCCGAATTCCATATCAGGAACCCGAATTTTGGTCGAGGCTCGATTTCACTGAGTTTTCTGTAACAATCCTAGGGTTATCACCCGGTGCATGTAAAATTTACTGCGCTATCTTTCCGTGAAAGAGCGCCGCCTATAAAGTGAAATTTGAGACCATTGATTGGATTCTCCGTAATGGAACTCGGCTTCGATACGATTGGAAACGCGACGCTCGTCTGCTACGACCGCCGCCCGCTGCTGGTGACGGATCCCTGGATCGACGGCGCCGCTTATTTCGGCAGCTGGACTTTTTCGCACGAGATCCCGCGCGAACAAACCGAGAGCATCGAGGCCTGCCGCTACGTCTGGCTGTCGCACGGTCATCCCGACCACCTCAGCCCTACCTCGATCGAAAAGTTTAAGGACAAGATCATTCTTCTGCCCGACCACGAGGGCGGGCGTATCTACCGCGGCCTCAAGGAGCAAGGCTATATCGTTTACGTCCTCAAGGACCGCGAGTGGACGTGGCTTTCCGACCGCGTCCGCGTCCTGTCCATCGCCGACTACAACCAGGACGGCATTCTGCTGATAGACATCGGCGGCAAGCTCGTCGTCGACATGAACGACGCGAACGACAACGGCTGGGGCCGCTTCGTCAAAAAAGTCGTCCAGGCTTACAAGGTTTCGTTTCTGCTGAAAATTTCCGGCTACGGCGACGCCGACATGAACAATTGCTTCGACGACGACGGCGCGTGGATTATGCCGTGGGCCGCGAAGCGGCGACCGGTCGGCAGGCAAATCGCACTATTCACGAAACAATTCGGCGTCAAGTACTTTGTGCCGTTCAGCTCGATGCACCGCTACCAGCGCGCGGACAGCGTCTGGGCGAATCGATATGCGACGCATCTTGCCGATTACGCCAACGGCTTCGACTCGGATATGACCGAACTGCTTCCGGCTTTTATCCGCTACGACTGCTTGCGTGAGCAGGTGGAGGAGATCGCGCCGTCTCCGTTGCATGAAACCGTGTGGCCCCCCGAAGCCTTCGGGGACCACTGGTCGGACCCGCTGATGCGCTCGGAGATCGAAAAGATCAAAGCCTATTTTTCCACGATCGAGCATCTGCGCCGGCACTATCAATTCATCCGGGTCCGCGTGGGCGGGAGAGAACATACGGTCGATCTGGGCGGGGTCAAGAATAACTGCGGTATTACATTCGAAGCGCCGCGCCATTCGCTCATGACGGCGATCGAAAACGAGATTTTCGACGATATGCTCATCGGCAACTTCATGCGCACGACGCTCCACGGCCACCGTCCGGTCCGGCCGCTCTACCCGGACTTCACGCCGTACGTCGCCAAGTACGCCGACAACGGCCGCGCGAAAACATACGACGAGGTGGAAGCTTATTTTGAGGCTTACCGCAGGCGCGCGCCGCTCGATCACTTCTTTCACGGCCTGCAGAATCGCTCGGCGGGAATCCTTCGCGCCCTCATGCCTCCCGAGTCATCTTCTTACCGCGTCGCTCGGAGCGTCTACTACCGCCTCCACGGTATGCAGTCGTAGGCGAATTCGTCCTCGAAAAATATCCTCCCTGGTGCCCTCCCCGGACCCATTGACTTGATCTGCGCAGCGTGGTGGAAAATAAAGACTCATCTCGCGGGGCAATTGAGCCGTCCCGCTGTAGCGCGCAATTAAAATAAGCCGCATGCTTCGTAACCTTTTCACCCGCCGCACCGGCCCGCCGCGCCTCCGCGCCCATCTGATCACGCTATTCCTGATCGCCATGGCGCCTCTTTTCGTCTTTGCGGTCTATATGATCTACCGCTCGGCGGAGCAGGAGCGCGCCACGCTGGAACGGGGTGCGATCGAGCGCGTGCGGGCGATCAAGACGACCCTCGACGCGGAGCTCAAAAGCTCGATCACGACGCTGGAGGCGCTCGCGACGGCGGACGAATTGAACGGCGAAGATCTCCACGCCTTCTACGAGGAGGCCGGGCGCGTGCTCAAGAGCCAGCCCGACTGGCTCACGATTATTCTCATCGACAGGAACGGCGACCAGATTCTCAACCTGCGGCGTCCGTTCGGAACCAGGCTGCCGCATGTCGCCGATCAGCAGAGCTTCGAGCAAGTGCTGCGCACCGGAAAGCCTGCTGTCGGCGTTATCGTGCGCGGACCGATCGTCACGAATCTCAACTTTCCCATCCGCGTCCCGGTCGCGCGGGGCGGCGAGATCAAATACGTGCTAACGGCCGCCATTGCGCCGGAGACGATTCAGGGTCGGCTCGCGGAGCAGCAGCTGCCCTCCGATTGGGTGGCCGGAGTGCTCGATGCCCGGCAGATGATTGTCGCGCGCAGCGTCGATCCCGAGCAAATGATCGGAAAAAGCGCGTCCGATACTTTGCGCGCTGCGCTGGCGGCCTCGGCCGGGGGATGGTTCCGCGGCACGACGCTCGAAGGACACAGCGTCTACACTGCCTATGAGCGATCGGAGTTTAGTGGCTGGACCGTCGCCCTGGGGATTCCCGCCGCCTTCGTCGATGGCCCGCTGCACAGCCGGGTCGCCTACACGGCGCTCTTCGGCCTGGGCTTTTTGATTCTCGGCATTGTCTTCGCGCTTCTCTTCAGCCGCCGCACGGCGCACTCGATCGAAGCGCTTTCCGCTCTGGCCGGCGATCTCGCCGCCGGCCGCGCCGTCGAGCCGCATGCGGTCCCGGCGGACATCGCCGAAGTCGCCGAGCTGCGCGACGCCTTCTTGAGCGCGCGGCGGCAGATCGAGGAGCGCGCCAAAGAGCGCGACGCTTTCGAGCGCGAGCTGTGGCAGCAGGCGAGTCTCTTGGAACAAACGCACGATGCTATCTTCGTCTTTGATTTTTGGCAGGGCCCGATCCAATACTGGAACCGCGGCGCGGAAATGCTTTATGGATATTCGAAAGCCGAAGCGATGGGGCGGACGCCGCGCGAGCTGCTCCAGACGTTTCATCCCCGCGGCATCGACTTTATCGGCGACGCGCTGGAAGAAAACGGCGAGTGGTCCGGCGAGTTCGTCCACATTGCGCACGACGGCCGACAGGTGTTCGTCGACAGCCGCCAGGTTCTCGTGACCCAATCCAACGGCCGGCGCGTGGTGCTCGAGACGAATCGCGACGCGACGGAGCGCCGCCGCGAGGAGCGGCGCCGGGAGGGCAGGGCGGCGGTCAACGCGATCCTCGCCGAGCGACGAACGTTGAAAGACGCGGCGCCGAAGCTGATGGAAACGCTGGGGACCTTGGGCGAGTGGGACATGTGCAACCTGTGGCAGTTGGATCGCGCGGCGCACGAATACGTATGCACCGAAGTCTGGCATCCGCCGGGTCGGCAAATCGGCGAGCTCGAAACCGCGACGCTGGGACGGCGCTCCAAACTGACCGACCGCATCGGGCTGCTCGGACGCGTATTGCAGAGCGGCGAGCCCACATGGATCGCCGACGTCGCGACCGATGCCGGCTACTACAGGCGCGCCGACGCGGCGCGGAAGAGCGGCCTGCATGCCGCCTTTTGTTTTCCGATCAAGCTCGGCGCCGAGGTGCTGGGCTTCGTCGAATGCTATAGCCGCGAAATACGCGTGCCGGATCCGGATTTTGTCCGCACGCTCGCCGGGATCGGCATCCAGCTCGGGCACTTCATCGAGCGCACGCGCGCCGAGGAAGCGCTCGACTCGCTCAGCCGGCGCACGGAAATTCCCAGCGACGGCTAGTCCCGCAGCGGCCGAGACCTTCGCCTAACGCGTCTTGAAGATCTCCTGATAGAGCTTCACATTCTCCGTGAAATATTTGTAGTCGTCGGGGCGCTCGACGATCCGCTGAGAGCCGCGGAAGAGACGCGCGGGATTGGGCTCGACGTCCTTGCGCACGGGGATGCGCTGGAAGCCGACCAGCATCGTCT
>DASWZY010000017.1:0-3898 GCA_036407055.1 Binatia bacterium | reverse complement strand
CATCGCGATCGTGCTGGTCGCGATCGTCTTCCTCTACCCGCCCGAGTCGAAGCCGCAGATCTCCTACAAGATGGTCGAGAACCAGCTGGAAATCCTCGGACCGGTATCGAAGAACGAATGGATTACGCTCGCGATGCTCGTCTTCATGGTCGGCGGCTGGCTGACCCAGCCGTATCACGGGATTGACAGCGCCTGGATCTCGCTGATCGGTCTCTGCGTGCTGATCAACAGCGGCGTGCTCGGCTGGGGCATGGTGAAGAAAGGCATCGACTGGGAGATGCTCATTTATCTCGGGGCGACGCTCAGTATTCCGGCGATTCTCACCAAGGCCAAGATCGACCAGTGGCTGGTCGGCTTCATCTCGCCGCTCATCATGCCCTACGTCGACTACCCTGCGATTTCGTTCATCATCATCGCTTTGCTTATTTACGTGATGAAGCTCTTCTTCACGAGCGGACTGGCGGTCATCACGCTTTCGATCGTATTGATTCCGCTCGCTGTCGACATGCAGATCAGCCCGTGGATCATCATCATGCTGATTCTCATCTCCACGGAGGTCTGGTTCTTCCGCTTCCAGGTCGACTGGCACACGCTCGCGACGGCTACGACCGAAGGAAAGGGATTTTCCTACCGCCTGATGGGGCGGATCAATCCGATCTACGCCGTCGCTTACCTGCTCGCACTGATCGCGGCGATTCCGTTCTGGAGATATCTGGGACTGATCGGCTGAGGCTGCAGGCTTCGCTTGCTGGATCGCAAATCTCAGATTTCAAATTGTATTTCCTGAAATCTCTCTAGCTTCTTGCTCTGGCGTTGAAAAATTCCCGATTCCCGGCAATTCGCCGTAGAATCGGCATGATGAAATATGAGATCTGAAAATTTGAGATTCGAGTCCGAGCGCATTATTCAAGCGTGTAGGTCTTCAGAAATTCCGGGATAATGACGTTGATCGAGCCGTCGACCGCGAGGATATCGCGTTTGAAGCGCTCGGCCCTTCTCATCCTTGGTGACGGCAGCGCCTGGGAAAACGGCGCGCGCCAGTCGTCGAAATGCTGCACAATGACCGTCTTGGGCTTGAGCGCGCGGAGCGCGGTTTTCAGGTTGTAACTGCGCCCGGGCTCGGCGAGGAGCGCCCAATCCGGATTGAGACCGGTCAGCTTTTCTTCGACGAAATTGGCCGTGCTCTGGTGCAGCACCCGGCGTTTCCCGAAGGTGAAGAAGTAGACGAAACTGCCGCCCTCGACGAAATGGCGGCCGAGGATCCGACTCACCGGCGCGAGGAGCTCTTTGGTCTCGCTTACCTCGTACTGTCCCTGCGGGATGCCGTGGCGGCTTTCGACGACTTCGACCGAAAAATCCTCGAAGGCCAATTTCTCGTCGCCCCTGATCACCGTCAATCGAGCGCGATCGATGCCGGCGCTCAGCATGAGGTTCGCCGTGCTTTGCGACCCGATGACCTTCGCGCCGAATTTTTTCGCGATAAACGGAACGTCGGCGACATGGTCGGCATGGCTGTGGCCGACGAAGATGTAGTCCGCGCCGCGCACCGCCTCAAGCACGGCCGCCTCGTCGGACTGCCACTCGCGGTCGCGCGCGGCGGTCCGGCGGGTGAGAAACGGATCGATCAGGATCGTCGTCTTGCCGACCCTAATGTCCCAGCCGACGACGCCGAGCCATTTGAGCGTGACTTTTTCCCCCGCGCCGCCGTTCGCATCCGCAGCTCCGGCTGAACGAGGAAATGCGAAAAATAAAAACGCGAGCAGGATGAGGGCAGTATGCGTTTTCACGCGACCTCCAAAAATTATTTTCTCTGGTAAACGTCCTCCACGACCGCGTCAGTCAGCTGCTTCACCGGGCCGTCGAAGAAAACGCGGCCCTCCTTCAGCCCGACGACGCGGTCGGCGTATTCGCGCGTCACGTCGAGCGTATGAAGGCTCACGAGCGCCGTGATGCCGTCTTCGCGGCAGACGCGCTTTAAAATATCGAGCACGACGCGCGAGAGCTTGGGGTCGAGGCTCGAGACCGGCTCGTCGGCGAGAATGAGCGCCGGGCTTTGCATCAGCGTGCGCGCGATGGCGACGCGCTGCTGCTCGCCGCCGGAAAGCTGATCCGCGCGCTTGTAGGCGTGCGGCAGCAGCCCCACGCGCTTGAGGTTGACGAGCGCCTGACGCCGCTCGTCGCGGCTGAAAAGCCTGAGGCAGCTTTTCACGCTCGACTGGTAGCCGAGCGCGCCGGAGAGAACGTTTTCGATCACCGTCAGGCGCTTGACGATGTTGTAGTGCTGAAAGATCATGCCGACCTTGCGCCTATAAAGTCGCATGTCGGACCGCCCCAGCTTTGCGACGTCGATCTTCGCGCCGTCGGCGCGGGGATCGAAGATTGCGCGCGGCATATAAATCGCGCCGCCCGTCGGCTCGACGAGGCGGTTGACGCAGCGAAGGAGCGTGGACTTCCCCGAGCCCGAGAGGCCGATGACGCCGACGAAGTCGCCCTTTTCGATGCTGAGATCGATGCCGGACAGCACCTCCGTCGTGCCGTAGCTCTTGCGCAGGCCTTTGATCTCTAAAATCGTCATGTTCATTCCAGGCCAAGCAAAAAGGTCTCAGATGCGAGGCGCGGGATGTCCGACGAGCGCAGGCGTACTTTTTTCGTACGTCGAGCGAGGCGGGCGAGCGCAACGACGCAGATGAGCCTTTTTCATTGGCCTGGTTATTTCTTCCTGAGCGCTTCTTTAAGATTGATGCCGGCGATCTTGAACGCCGCGCGGACCGAATCGTAGTCCTGATCGCTGGCGGGCACGAAGCCGTCGATCTGGTACAAGTCGCGCAGCATCTTCTGTCCCGCCGGATCTTTCCCGAGTGCGAGGAAGGCGTCCGTGATCTTCTTTGCCACGGCCGGGTCGAGATCCGCGCGATAGACGAGATTGTCCGCGGGAATCGGCTCCGAGTAGGCGATCGCGCGGATCTGCTTCTGCTCTTCGGGATTTTTCAAATACTGCATCCAAGCGGCGTCCTTGCCGTCCGTGAAGTTGGCGAACGTCGCGCCGGCGTCCACCTTGCGGTGCAACACCGCGAGGACCGTCGCGTCGTGGCCGCCGGAATAAATGACGTGCGCGAAATCCTTGCCCGGATCGATGCCCTGCTCCAAAAACATCTTGCGCGGGATGATGTGGCCGGTGGTCGAGAGCGGGTCGCCGAAGGCGAAGGTTTTGTTCTTCAGATCGCTCAGGGTCTTGATGCCGCTGTCCGAGCGCGTGATGATCGCGGCGTAATATGCGGCGGAGCCCTTGCGGTGCGATTTCAGCGCGACCTGAATGTTCGCTTCGTTTTTCGCCAGGACGTACGAAGCGGGGCTTAAAAACGCGATGTCGAGCTTTTTCGCGCGCAGCGCCTCGACCACGCCTGTGTAATCCGTCGCGACAAACGGCTCGATATCCATGCCGAGCTCCTTGTGCAGAATCTCGACGATCGGCTGGGCGTTTTGCGCGACCTGCTGGACATTCTCGGAAGGCACGAAGCCGACCCGGAGAACGCCCTTGGAGGATTTCGCCCCGCCGCAGCCGGCAAACGTTGCGGCCGCGAATACAAGCAAGAGAAAAAGCGATCGGCGCGATCTCATTGCAGGCATAAATACTCGATGCCCCTAGCCGGCGCAACCGCGCGATTTGATTTCAAGCAAATAGGGTCTAGAAAATAGTTTTATGTGGAAACGGATCACGGTCTTTCTCACGCTCGCCGGTCTCGCCGGCTGCGGCGGTGTGCGCAATTCGGAGCTGAGCCAGCTCGAAAACGCCGCGCCGGCGGCGGCGACGCGATTTTTTTACGAAACGCAGGGAGGCAAGGCCGAGGCGTTTATCGTGCGGCCCGAAGGCAAAGGCCCTTTCCCGCTCATCGTTTTG
>DASWZY010000016.1:0-19681 GCA_036407055.1 Binatia bacterium | reverse complement strand
ATTGCGCCCAAAGCAATGGCAAAGTCGCCGCCGTTTTCGACCTAGACCGTGATCTCATCGCGACCGCGGGGCGCGACCTCGCGCACGGCGCCGCATTCCTCCCCGCCCTCTTTTAGATAGACCTGATCGCCGACTCTGATCGCACTTAGCTTTGCAGCCATGATCGCCGCTCCATGCAGCGGGCGCCGTCGCGCGCGGAGAAAGCCCGACGGCGCCCGTCCGATTATTGTTAATGGTAGGTCGTCATGCCCGGCTTCAACACAACTTTGATACATTCATCTTGCTTATTGAGGAACATCTCGTAGCCTTCGGGCGCGGCTTCGAGCGCGAGTCGGTGCGTGACGACGAAGCTCGGATCGATCTCGCCTTTCTGCACTCTTTCCAGCAGCGGCTTCATATAACGCTGGACATGCGTCTGACCGGTCTTGATCGTCAGCGCCTTGTTCATGAGCGCGCCGAGCGGAATCTTATCGTCGAAACCGCCGTAGACGCCGGGGATCGACACGGTGCCGCCTTTGCGGCACGCGAGGATCGCCTGCCGAAGCACCATCGGCCGGTCGGTCTCGAGCATCATCGCTTGCTTCACGCGGTCGTAAACGCCGGCGAGTCCCGGCATGTGAGCCTCCAAGCCGACCGCGTCGATGCACGCGTCGGGACCGAGGCCTCCGGTCATATCCATCAGCGTCTCGTAAACGTCCGCTTCCTCGTAGTTGATCGTCTCGGCGCCGCTCTTCGAGCTCGCCATGCGCAGCCGCTCGGGGAAGCGATCGATCGCGATCACCCGCTCGGCGCCGAGGAGCCTCGCGCTGGCTATGGCGAATTGACCGACAGGCCCGCAACCCCATACCGCAATTGTGTCGCCGGGCTGAATATTGCAGTTCTCTGCCGCCATATAGCCTGTGGGGAAGATATCCGAGAGAAACAGGACCTTTTCGTCGTCAATGCCGGCGGGTATCTTGAGCGCCCCCACGTCGGCGAAGGGCACGCGCGTATATTCCGCCTGGCCGCCGGCGAAGCCGCCGAGCATGTGCGTGTAGCCGAAAAGGCCGGCGGGAGAATGCCCCATCAGCTTTTGCGCGATCCACGCGTTCGGATTCGAATTTTCGCAGAGCGAGAACATCTGCTTCTGGCAGAAAAAGCAGCCGCCGCAGGAGATCGGAAAGCCGACGACGACACGGTCGCCCGAGCGAAGGTTTTTCACCTCCGGCCCGACTTCAACGACCTCCCCCATGAACTCGTGCCCGAGGATGTCGCCTTTCTCCATCGTCGGAATGAAGCCGTTGTACAGATGGAGGTCGGAGCCGCAGATCGCCGTCGAAGTGATCTTCACCACGGCGTCGCGCCGATTGATGATTTTCGGGTCCGGCACTTGCGTCACTTTTACGTCGTGCTTGCCGTACCAGCAGTTCGCTTTCATATCCGTTCCTCCTTCTCGAAAGCCTTGTTCTTTTCGAACGCGCCTTTGGCGTGCGCGCTCCGGCGCGACGACGCGTCGAATTTAAGCGACGTGCTGCGCGCGCGGCCCGCGGGCTGGCCTTCGGTCGTTAGGATTTCGCCGGCTTCCATCAACTGCTTGAAACGGCGCAAATCCTGCCTAATCTGCTGCCCGGGTTCGCGTCCGAAGAGCTTGGCAATTGCGGCGCCGACCGGCCCAGCCGGCGGGCGGTATTCCACGGCCACCCTGACAATCGTGCCGCGTCCGCCCGGACCGCGTTCGAAACGGACCTCGCCGGAATTCGGCACCGTCGATCCTTCCAGCGACCGCCAGGCGATGCGGTCGTTGGGAATATCCTGCGTCGTTTCCGCATCCCATTCGACTTTCGTGCCTGCCGGCGCCTTCGCGACCCAATGCGAGCGTTTGTCGCCGGCCATCTTCACGGATTCCAGGTGGTACATGAATCGTGGAAAGTTCTCGCAGTTTTTCCAAAAATTATAGACTTCCTCCGGGGAGCGGTTTACGTGGACGCTCTTGCCGGTCCGGATCGCCCCGCCGCGCCCGACGACGTCGGTCAGCTGCTCGCTGCAAAGGAGATCGAGCGCCGTGACGCCGGCGACCGCGGCCGTTGCCGCCGCGAGCCTGCCGCGCCTGCGGCTGGCAAATACGAGGGCCAGTCCCAGCAGCGCAAGATCCATCATATCGCCGCCGACCCGCGACCAGAGCCAGGCGGCGGGCCGGCGCTGCGTCAGTATGCCGACGCCGCTGGTGATCTCGCGAATGCCGAGGAAGCCGAAGAGTGCCGGCCGTCTTTTTACGCCCAGCGCGTGCGCCAGCGCGCCGGGTGCGAAGACTTGCGCCGCGCCCAGGCCGATGCTGAACCATCCCAGGAGGCGCGCGAGGTCTTCTTCGTCCCTGTCCTGGAAGAATGCTCGCGGGTTGAAGCCGTTGCCGCGGTCATGGCGCCAGCGCCGCACGGACAAGCTGCTCTCGCTTAAGCGCCGGCCGCTCTCGCTCGTCGGATACATCGTCATAGTTCCTCCTTTTCCAATTCTAATGCGTGGGTATTTCGCGACGCTCCTCTTCCGGCTGCGACCCTCGCAGCAGCGCCGCCGCTGCGATGCCGGCCCCGATGATCGCCGCGCCCGTCAGCACCGGCCGCAGCGAAGCCTGGGTATAAAGGCTCGTCTCGGCTACGTTCCCTTCGTAACCGCCGCGCTCCTGCAGGCTTTCGGAAGGCCGGTCGAAGGCTTCGTTCTCGCGCCTCGGCCGCCGGCCGCTCTTTTGCTGCCGGAAAGCGAACTTTTCCATTATTTTATCGGTCAGCCGCGGGGCGTACTGCCCCATGGCCGATATCGCCTTGCCGCCCGCGCCGACGAAGACGTCGCGCTCGGGGGTTTCGGCGCAATGGAGAATCGCGCGTGCGACGGTCTCCGGCGCGTATACCGGCGGCGCGTACTGCGCCTCGGAGTCCATGTAGTTGCGCGCGTGCTGCGTGTAAGGCGTGTCGATGGCGCCGGGCTTGATGAGCGTGACGGAAATTCTGGCGCCCTCTTCTTCGAGCTCCATGCGCAGCGCGTCGGTAAACGCTTTGACGGCGTGCTTCGACGCGCTGTAGATGCCTTGCAGCGGGAGCGCGCGGTCGGAGAGCGTGCTGCCGATATTGATGAGCGCGCCGCCGCGGCGCCGCAAATGGCGCGCGGCTTCCAGCGAACCGTAAACCATGCCCCAGAAGTTCGTCTCGAAGAGCCGCCGCATGTCGTCGATAGGAACCTCGAAGAGCTTGCCGTAGGTCGCGATGGCCGCGTTGTTGACCCACGTGTCGAAGCCGCCGAAGCGGTCTTCGGCGGCGCGCGCGATCTCGCGCACGTCTTCCAGCTTGCCGACGTCCGCGGCGACGTGGACGGTAGCGCCGCCGCGCCGCGTGATCTCGTCGGCCAATTCCCTGAGGGAGTTCGAGCTTCTCGCCGCGAGCACGAGCCGGGCGCCGCGCTCTGCGGCCATACGCGCCGTCGCGAGGCCGATGCCCGACGACGCGCCGGTTATCACCATAACCTGATCGCGCAATTTTTTGAGTTTGATCGCCATGTGCTTTCTCCTCGACGTAAAAATTTTCTTCTATGAGAGGGGCCCCGAATTCTGAAATCGGCAGCGAGGATATTAGACTCGCCGCTATTCAGGTTCTGAACCCATCATAGCGAGGTCACCTGAGCGCCGCATTGAGGTAAACGCCCGAATTATCGCGCGGGGAAACTCCGACCGACGTTAAAGAGCAGCAAAGATCAGCGGAGCGCAATCTTCTCCGCCGCCAGCGTGGCGCTCACGTTGATGGCGAGCTCGCTGCGGATTTGCATCCACCGGTCGATCTCCACCGTCCAGGCGCGCAGCTCGAAGCCGACGCCGTCCGGGCTGAGCTTGACGACAAGCGCCTGCGGCGGCGGCTCGCGCGTGACGAGCGGATGCTCGGCCGCAACGCGCTCTAGCAGCGCGATGACGCGGCCCGGATCGGCGCCCTGCGCGACCGCGATCGGCAGCTCGATCGTGCGCCGATGATTCGACAGCGTCCAATTCGTGAGCCGCTCGGAGATGAGCTTGCCGTTGGGCACAATGATCTCCGAGCCATTCGGCGTGCGGATGATGCTCGCGCGTATGCCGATGTGCTCGACCACGCCGGACGCGTCTTCGACCTGCACCACGTCGCCGATTTTCACCGGGCGCTCGAACAGTAGGATCAGGCCCGAGACGAAATTGTTGAAGATATTCTGCAAGCCGATGCCGACGCCGACGCTGAACGCGCCGGCGAGAATCGTCACTTTCGTCATATCGAAGCCGAGCGCGGCGACGGCGGCGAAGAAGCCGGTGACAAGAATGGCATAGTGAAGCACGGTCGAGATCGCGTACGGCAGGCCGCGGCCGAGCCGGACCCGCGGGTAAACTTCCTCGTCGAGGAGAAAGCGCACGAAGCGCGAGACGACAAAAGCGGCCCAGACCGTGAAGGCGAACGCGATCACATCGCCGGTTGAGATGTGCAGCGAGCCGAGCCTCAATTCGGCTGTGAGGATGCGCTGAACGACCTGGAAGACCCGTTCGCGCAGCAACAGCCGGTTGAGCGTGCCCAGAAACCATAACAGGCACGCGGCGGCCTGGAGGCTGAGGCGCACGCGGCGGCGGATGAGCCTGCCATGTCGTTTGACGGCGCCGAGCAAAACGAGGGGCCGGACGCTGAGCGCGAGGGCGATGAGACCGTCGAGGACCGCGACCAGCGCGTAGAGGATGATCGCGAGATAGGCGCTTCCGAGAACGGCGTTTCCGAGCAGGGTCGCAAGCGTCACATAACCCGCCGCGTTCGCCGTGCAGGCGATCGACGCCAGGACAAACGCGGCGCCGGCGGCGATCCGGATCGTTTTGCGCGAGCGCTCCGAGCCCGCTGTCAGGGGCCGCGCGGGTCGTAGCGCATACAGAAGCCAGCCGAGAAAGCCGACGAGCGCCAGCATTTGGGCCAGGAATAAAAGGCGCGGCAGCACCTCGACTGCAGCCGTGAGCGTCCGCACCTGATCGATGAAAAAGAAGACGACGAGTGCGTAGAAAATCGGCCGGAGATTTCCATTGATGAGGCGACGCAGCATAATGATGCCGGGAACCAGCGCAAGCAGAAGAAGCCCGGACCAAAGCAGCCGCGGCGGGTCGGGATAGATCAGGCGTCCGAAGAGAACCGACAAGAGCAGCGCCGTCGCAAGCGGCATCTCGACCATCATCGCGGCGGCCGGCTCGTCCGTCAGCCGTTTTACAGGACCGCGCGCGCGATAAAACAGCGCGGTGAGCAGCAGCACGAGCGCGGCGTGAATCAGGAAGCGCAGCGGCTCGCGCTGCGCATAGTTCGCGAGCCCGCTCCACTGCGTACTGAGGGAGTTTCGGCTGTCGGCCAGTAAATCCCGCGGCGCGCGGGCGCGCGCCTCGCTGGTCCACAGTGCCGGGCTGTCTTTGACGAACAGACGGTCGAAGACGTCGTCACGCGCCTGACCGATCGCGCCCACAGCGTCGGTAATGCGCATCTCTTGCAGCGCGACGCGGTTTTGCACGGTGAGCGCCGCGGCGCGCTGGCGGTCGAGGGCCTGGCGCGCGTTGCCGATCGCGCCGATCACGCCGGCGATTCGCCGCAATACTTCGGGCGGCGCATGCGCATCGTTGGCGGCTTGCAGGGTCAGCTGCCATGTTCCGCTGAGTTCGTCGAGGCGTGTGATATCCGACTCGTTGCGCTCGATGCGGCCGCCGAGCGCGCGCGACCAATCCGACAGCGTTCCCTTCTGCCGACGCCACTCGGCTTCGAGCCGCGAGAGCATTTCGAGCGAAGGACGCTGCGCGGTGATCTTGCGGCTCTCGCGCAGCCGAACATCGATCTCGCGCGTGAGCGCGGGCAAGTCCGCGGCGACGGTATCGGCCGTACGGTCGGAAGAGAGTGCGGCGTCGAGATCCTTCAGGCGCGCCGCGACGGCTTCCGCCTGCGCCGAGACATCGGCAAGCGGAATCGGCACGGGCGCTTTTGCCGATGCCTCCTGACCCCATGCGGGAGAAGCTATTAGCGCGAAAAAAGCGCAGAAATAAGGAAAAATCGGCCAAAACAGGCCGCCGCCCCCCGAGCTTTGCATGGCAACATTTTTTCACCCGCGCCGTTCGAGTCAAGGAGGGCATTTACTTGAAGCAGCGTTCTTGATTTCGCTCACGGCTCAGAGTAGCTTCGGCGAATTATTTGGGCGCCGTGATGAGAACGCATTTGCGATGGACCGTTCCCGTCCTGCTTCTGTTGCTCGCAGGCTGCTCGGAGCCGATCACACACAATGAAGAGCTGGCGAGGAAGCGGGCGGAGGAATTCGCCGAGATCGCGCTCGTCAAACAGAATTTCGACCGCGCGTACGAGCAGATGTCGGGCAAGGCGCGCAGCTATCTTCCATTACAAAGTTTCAAAGAAGCGATGATCGGCTCGCACCGGGACGGGTATCCCAAAACAATCAAGGCGACCGGCGTTCGTCCGGTAAAGGACGCCACTACGGTCTTTGTCATCCTGCGGGGTCAGGACGGCGCGGGAAAAGTCTTCGAATATCAAATCATGCTGAACGGCTCGGAAAAATCCGACTATCAAGTCTCGACCATCAGGCGCTTATCGTAAAGTCCGCCGGTGATAAAAGGAAACTTCGCATAGAAAATTCTCCCGGCTATTAGGGAAAAACATCCGGCCCCAGGGGCGCTTTGTTTTTCGTGAAGATATTGCCCGTGCTGGAAAAAAGCTCAAAGTCGCCGCCGTTATACACGCCACCCCCTCTCGAAGTGGCCGTATTACCGGAGATGACGCTGTTGGTGATGGTGAAGGAATGATTGTTCAAAACACCGCCGCCGCTGCCGGCGGAATTTTTCGAGATTGTGCTGTCGTCGATGACGAGCGTGCCGTTGCCGGTGTTATAAATGCCACCGCTATGCGCACCCGCGTGGTTGCCGGTGATGATGCTGTCGGTAATACGAATGTAGCTACGACTTCTTATCCCTCCGCCACTCGACGCGGCTGAGTTCTTCGAGATAGTGCTATTGTCGATAAGGACCGTAGCTCCATAACTAGCGATGGCGCCGCCGTAAGTGGCGGTGTTGCTCGTAATGATGCAGTTGTTGATGCCGAGGTAATCCCCCAGGCTTATTATCGCGCCGCCCTGCGAGCTGCTGTTTCCCGAGATCGTGCTGTTGTTGACGACGAGGATTCCGTCGCTACGTATAGCGCCGCCCTGGCCGCCGTTGCCCCCGCTCAGAGTGACACCGTTGAGTGTGAGATCTCCGGTAGCGGCAACGGTAAATAGACGAAACTGAGGCGACCCCTTCTTACGAATAATTTTGGTCTTATTACCTTGAATGGTGATCTCGCTCGTAATCAGCAGCACGCCGGTCGTACCGTAAGCTGTATTGTAGGAGCGGGTAAGCGTTTGCGTGCCTTTCGGCAGAACAATGGTATCCGCGCCGGAAGGATCACCAGGCGCGCAGTCGATGTGAACCATTCCGTTAGAGATATCGTTGGCGTTTCGAATCGCCTCGAAGAGCGAGCACTTGCCGTCTCCGTTGTTGATTTCGGGAAGAGTTTTGGAAGAGACGGTAATCGTGTCCGCCTGCGCGGAAGCCAGGCCGAGCGCCAGCAGAAACGCCGCGCCGGCCAAAGAATAGGCCAGCTTGCGCCGCCATTCGGACGGAACGGCCGCTGAGTCGCGCGAGCGCGCGAGGCTGCGCTGTAAAGCGCGCCGCGCGTTTCGCGGTAAGACGCGAAGTTCGTTGTAGCGCAGTGCGAAGACTGTAAAGAGTTCGTTGCCGCGCTCGGCCAGGAGCCGCTCCAGCCAGGGAGCGTCGGCTGCGCCCTTTACCTGCGTATCCCAAGCGGAGAAAATTGCTTTGTCGGCAGAGACCGCACACGCCGGACCGTAGTAGTTCATAACCCCTCCAGTTGTTAGTCGAAGGCGGATTCGCGCACTCGGGCGCGAAGCGCTTTTATCGCCAACGTGGAGGGAAGTAAAGCAGGTTTAACCCGGGCTACGGCAGCCTTGATCGTCACGCGTCGTTAAAAGATGATTTATTTTGCCGGGAATACGCAGCGGGTCGAAGCTTTTTCACCAGTATTTCGGAGCCGAGGAGACCATTTAATCGTAATTTAACAACGCGGCCCGCTTGACAATTCCCAATCTCCTAGAGTAGCTTTCGTCAATTATGCCGAAGAAAGCCATAACGCCTGCACAGAAATATATTCGATACGCGCTGCTTGCGCTCTTTGCCACAGCGATGCTGTGGGGTCTCTGGTCCGGCATGCAATCGATCACACACAACGAGGAGCTTGCAGCGAAACGCGCGCAGGAATTCGCCGAGGTCTTACTGATCAAACAGGATTTAGACGGCGCGTATCAGATGATGTCAAGCAAGGCGCGTAGCTATGTTCCGCTGGAACAATTTAGGGACATCATCGCCGGTTATCATTTTGACGGCTATCCGAAAACGATCAAAGTTGTCGAGATTCGGCCCGAGAAAGAAATGAGCACCGTTTATGTACTTTTGCGCGGCGAGGACGGCTCTGGGAAGGTATTCACCTATCAATTCATGCTGAACGGAAATGAAAAATCGGATTATTCCGTTACCACAGTCAAGCGGTTTTGATGCGAACGAGACTAATCACGGCTGTTTCGGCGGGCTGGTTGTTTCTAGCGCAGCCCTGCACAATGCCTTCAGCAAACGCTGACCCCCTCGACCAACATGTCACCGACGACGCCATGGTTCTTTCGCGATCGTACGCCGAAGACTTAAACCGCCGGCTGAATCACTACGCCGAGCAAACCGGCTACGGCATATATATTGTCTTGCTTCGCGATCAGGCGGACGTCAGCTACTTCATGCGGCGGCTGTTCGTATGGGAAAAGCTCGACAAAGTGTCGCCGGATGGCGCGGTGGCGCTGGTGATCGCATACCGAAACAGGGAAGCGAGAATAGCTACGAGCGAGAATCTTAACCGCAAATTCGCCCAGCCTGACACTATAACGTATGTCGAGAAACAACTGGCATGGGTCCAGAACCGCCAATTTTGGAGAGATAATTTTACAATCGAGGAAGCCGTAGAAAACTCGGTCGGTAAGATCATCGAGACTATTGACCCATGGTTTTACCTACTAGAGCCATCCTCGGAACGCGGCGTCTACTTTCATTCTATCCTTGCCGAAATGATACTGTTCCCTCTGGCGCCATTCTCGGCGTTGATGAGCGGAATCTTCCTGATGGCCTTTTCACGCGTCGGAGATTTCGGCGTTTTGGCGCGTTCCATGATCGCGGGCGTTTCCGCGTCATTGCTCGCGGTCGCGGAGGCTTGCCTATTGCGCCAGCCGGGAGGAATTTTGCCCGCGGTATTGTATTACAGCATGATCGCCGCGTTCGTCGTGGCCGCGCTGGTCGGCGCGCTGAAGCCGTTTTGGTTCAACGACAAATTCACCGGAAAGAAATCCGACGCATGGTGGAGCGGCCCGGTGCATTTCTACCGCGGCTGATTCACCTTCGGCTCCAGCTGTCCCATCGCGTCCCTCGTGCACGTAGCACCAACCGACCGCGTCGCTCACGCTTCCGCGAGCGGCAAGGCGGGCAGCACCTTGTCGAGCGTGATGGGAAAATCGCGCACGCGCACGCCGGTGGCGTTGAACACCGCGTTGGCAACGGCCGCGCCGGCGCCGCAGATGCCCAGCTCGCCCAGGCCCTTGGCGCCGAGCACGTTGGCCTTGTCGTCGAAGCCGTCGAGCACGACGGCGTCGAGATCGGGAATGTCGGCGTTGACCGGCACGAGATATTCGGCCAGGTCGCGATTGACGAAAGCGCCGGTGCGCGTGTCGACGACGGCCTCTTCGTGCAATGCCGCGCTCACGCCCCAGGTCATGCCGCCGATCAGCTGCGAGCGCGTCGTCTTGGCGTTGAGCGCGCGGCCCACCGCGAAAACGCCCAGCATCCGCCGGAGACGGATCTCCGCCGTGTCGGCATCGACCCCGACCTCGGCGAAATGGGCGCCGTAGCTGTGTATCGAATACGCTTGATAAGTCGGCTCCTTCCACATCCCGGCGACTTCGCCTTCGGCTTCCAAGTCGGTGGGATCACCCGCCGAATGCTCAAGCTTCTCCCGCAGGGCTTTGCATGCGCGATGGAGTGCGATGCTCGAGTTCGCGGCGCCCCACGAGCCGCCGGAGCCGGAGCTCTCGGGAAGATCCGACTTTCCCATCTCGATCCGCACGCGCTCGATCGGCAGGCTGAGCGCTTCGGCGGCGACCTGCGTCAGAATCGTATAGGTCCCGGTTCCGAGGTCCGTCATGTCGGATTGGACGACGGCGATCCCGTCGCGGCCCATCCGGACCCGCACCTTCGCCGTTCCCTGAAAGTGCATACGGATTGCCGCCGCCATGCCGCAGCCGACGAGCCACCGGCCGTCGCGCCGGCTCGCGGGGCTCGTGGGGCGTTTCTCCCAGCCGAACCGGCGCGCCCCCTCGCGCAGGCAGTCGACCAGACGGCGATCGCTGAAAGGCACATCGCGCTCGGGATCGCGCGCGGGCTCATTCCGGATCCGGAGCTCGACCGGGTCCATGCCGAGGGCGTACGCCAGCTCGTCCATCGCCGACTCGACCGCCAAGAGGCCCGGCGCCTCGCCCGGCGCACGGACGTCTTCACCGCGCTGCCGATCGAGAGGCGTAAGCCGGTGGCGCGTCAAGCGGTTCGGGGCGGCGTAGAGGCTGCGCGTTGTCGCGGCGGTCTGCTCGGCATACTCCCACTGGGGATTTGTATACATGGTGACGTCGTGGCCGATTGCGACCAGCCGGCCGTCCTTCCCGGCGCCCAGACGAACCCGCTGGCTCGTCGTCGGGCGCGGGCCGACGAGATGAAAAATCTGCTGCCGCGTCATCGCGACCTTGACCGGCTGTTTCACCTCGCGCGCGGCGAGGGCGGCGAGGATCGCCTCGTGGTGCAGGCCGAGCTTCGAGCCGAATCCCCCGCCGATATAGGGCGAGATAAGATGGACGCGCTGCGGCTCGACGCGCAGCGTGCTGGCGACGCAGGTGCGGCCTTCGGCGAGGATCTGGTCGGTGACGTAGACGGTGAGATCATCGCCATTCCACAGTGCCATCGCCGCATGCGGCTCCATCGGCTGGGAAAAATAATAGGGCGTCGAATACCGCTGATCGACTTTGACCGCAGCGCCGGCGAAGCCGGCGGCGAAATCGCCCACCGCGCTGTCGGTCGGTAGTCCGGCATTGATCTTTTTCGGCGCGTACGCCTGGTCCTGGCGCGCGGCGAAATCGTAATTCCCGGGCTCGACGGCGTATTCTACGTCGACGAGACGCGCCGCCGCGCGCGCCTGCTCGAATGTCTCGGCGACGACGAGCGCCACCGGCTCGCCGTAATAGCGAATCTCCGTAGTATCCAATACCGGGAACGCGCGCGAGTATTGTGAGACGACGGAGAAGTCCGGGGCGCCTTGCGCCGGCGCGTTCCGATGCGTCAACACCAGACGCACGCCGGGCGAGCGCTCGGCGTGAGTAGTATCGATCTTCGTAATACGGCCTTTGCCGATCGTGGCTCCGGCGATGAAGCCGTACAGCGGTTGGCCCGCCTCCCAGTGCTCGTAAGCGTACGGAGCTTGGCCCGCGACCTTCAAAGGGCCGTCGACGCGGTTAACGGCTTGTCCGATCATACGGCCTCCTCAACTCGCCTGCGTGGCCTGAGCCAAGCTGCGGCAGAGCGTACGCTTCGCCAGCTCGACCTTGAAGTCGTTGTGGCCCCGCCCCACGGCTTGCGCCATGGCGGCCTCGGCGGCGGCGCGAAAATTGGCCATCGTGGCGGGGCGGCTCGCGAGAACTCTCTCGGCCTCGACCGAGCGCCACGGTTTATGCGCCACGCCGCCGAATGCCAACCGGGCGGAGGTGATCGTTCCTCTCTCCGCCGCGACGACGGCAGCGACGGAGACGAGCGCAAAGGCATAGGATGCCCGGTCGCGTACCTTGCGATACAGTTGCCGCCCGGGCGGCGGTTTCGGCAGGATCACTCCGGTGATCATCTCGCCCGGCTGCAGGACGGTCTCGATGTGCGGCGTGTCGCCGGGTAAGCGGTAGAAATCCCCGATCGCGACGCGGCGCGCGCCCTGGTCGCCGAGCAGCTCGATCTCGGCCTCGAGCGCCGTCATCGCCACCGCCATGTCCGAGGGATGGACGGCGATGCAGGCGTCGCTCGCCCCCAGGATCGCGTGCATCCGGTTGAAGCCGTCGAGCGCCGCGCAGCCTGACGCGGGAATACGCTTGTTGCACGAAGCTGCTGTGTCGTAGAAGTACGGACAGCGGGTGCGCTGCAACAGATTGCCGCCGATGGACGCCATGTTGCGCAGCTGCCCCGAGGCGCCGGCGACCAGCGCCTCGGAGAGGACCGGATAACGCGTGCGCACGCGGCGGTCGGCGGCGACGTCGGAGTTTGCCGCCTGCGCGCCGATCCTGAGCCCGCCGTCCGGTAGCTCTTCGATATCCTTCAAAGGCAGACGGCTGATGTCGACCAAATGGCTCGGCTGCTCGATGTCGAGCTTCATCAGGTCGAGAAGATTCGTGCCGCCGCTGATGAACTTGGCGCCGGCTTTGGATACCGCGGCGACGGCGGCGCGCGGGTCCGTCGCGCGCTCGTACGTGAACGGCCTCATCGGTGCACTCCTTCCACGATATCGCGAATGGCCGCGACGATGTTCGGGTAGGCGGCGCAGCGGCAGATATTGCCGCTCATCCGCTCGCGAATCTCCGCCCCGGTCAACACAGTCCCGTCGCCCGCCACATCGGCGGTCGCGTGGCTCGGCCAGCCGGCTCTCGCTTCGGCCAGCATGCCGACCGCCGAGCAGATCTGTCCGGGAGTGCAGTAGCCGCATTGGAACGCGTCGCGCTCGACGAACGCGGCCTGCAGAGGATGGAGCGCCTCGGGCCCGCCCAGACCTTCGATCGTCACGATTTCATCGCCCTCGTGCATGACCGCCAGCGTCAGGCAGGAGTTGACGCGCCGGCCGTTGACGAGCACCGTGCAGGCGCCGCACTGCCCGTGGTCGCAGCCTTTCTTGGCGCCCGTCAGATGAAGATGCTCGCGCAGCGCATCGAGCAGCGACGTGCGCGGGTCCAGCTCGAGGCAGCGCGCGCGGCCGTTGACGGTCACCGAGATCGCAGCGTTGTTCGTTTCGGCGCTCGTAGATACACCCATGGTCTGCTCGCTTTCTTTTCTCAGAGATTAATTGATACTCAGCCGCGCGCTTTGAACCGTCAATACCGAGATCACCCGGTTCGCGAGTGAAAAATCACCCGAAGAGAATAACGGCAGCGTCGAAGTTTTTTTTGCGGTGGTTTTTTTCCGGATAGGGCGCGAACTCAACTCAAGCGGCCCATCGCTTCGTGCACGTAGCACCACGTCCACGCATCAGGCGGGACGGCGCGCATGACGGCATGGTGCGTCTCGTGAAAATGACGCGTCGCATGCTTTCCGGGCGATGAGTCGCAGCAGCCGACGTGCCCGCAGGCGCGGCACTCGCGGAGCTCGACCCAGCGCGTTCCCTCTTTCAGACATTCCTCGCACGCGTCCGGCGTGCGCGGGAGCGGAAAATCGGTCGCTTTAAGCCCGTTCAGATCTTCGCACGGCGGCTTCATAACAATTTTAGCTGAGAAATATACGCTTGCGATTACAAGAAACAAAAAGAGCGGGCGTGAAAATCAACCGCCCGCCTTTCTGTGCTAAGCGACAGCTCGTACGGCGGCGAAAAGATTACCGCGACGAGATCTTCGCTTCGCCCCGCTTTTCCTCTTGGTGTTTCTTGTCATGCTGCACCGCGGCTTTCGGATAGACGTCCGTTCCGGTATGGCCTATCCGCTCGCCGTGCGTCGCATCGACGGGATGAAGTCTGAAGCTTGCGTGCGAGTCGGGCTGCGTATGCTTGCTTTTCGGCATCGACAACACGAGGATACCGTTGCCGTAGCTCGCGTTCGTGAGTTGTGCGTCCACAAATTCGGGCAGTTTCACCTCGCGGAAATACGGTCCGATAGACCATTCTTCGATGATCATTTCGCGGTCCCGCTGTCCGGGGCCGCGTTCGTCGCCCTGAATGCGGACTGTATCGCCGGTAATCTCAACCGAGATATTCTCGGGCTCCAGGCCGGGAAGAGGCGCCGCCAGCATGATGTGCTCTTCGCCGCGGTAAACGCGGACCGGAATTCTCTGTGCTTGGCTTGCCATGGGTCTTCTCCTCTACTCTAAGATAGGACTTCCCGGGCGTGCGCCAACCCGGGGAAATTCCCCCCGCTTGTTAAATCTCTTTCCAGACTTTGGCGAGACTGTCCCCGTAGACGCTCAGATCCCATTCGCAGAAATAGCCGAAGGGCGTCAGCCGAACCGAATATCCCGTCGCACGCAGCCGGTCGGCGATCTCCTCGACCAATTTTTCCGTAAAGTCCGCCGTGGCGCCTGCGCCGCCGAGATGGGCGAAGGAATGGAGGACGATGTTTTTCAGCCCGCGCTTGTTCGCGAGCCATTTGAGATGCTTCAGGGTCTGGCGCAGCACCGAGGCGCGGCGCTCCCCTTCTTCGTCGGAGGCTTCCGCGTGGAAGAACACAACGACGGCGTCCTCCACCGACTCGTCGACTTCGCGGTCCGGAACTTCCGGCAGCGTCTTCGAATGCGTCTTCCAGCGGAAGCGCTTCGCCTGAAAGCATAGAAGCTTCATCGAAGACGGAGGCTAACAGCGCTCGCGCGCCTTTGCAAAACGGAGCGATGCGTCTTGAACCGCCGAACGAAACGCTGATATGTTTGCCATCGAGAGCGCAGTCATGGCTACGGACAAGGTCGAATTCGGCATCGCCGCGCCGCAGATTCATACGCAGCTTCCGCTCGATCTCGACTCCATTCAGCGCTACATCAAGCGCGCCGAGGAGCTCGGCTTCCATAGTCTATGGGTGCAGGAGCAGGCCGTGCTGCGCCAGGCGGCGAGCGCGATGGAAGGCATTACGATGCTGAGCTATGCCGCGGCGATAACGCAGCGCATTCGCCTCGCGATGGCGGTATTTCTCATCAACCTGCGTAGCCCGCTCTGGCTCGCGAAAAGCATCGCGAGCCTCGACCAGCTGAGCCGCGGCCGCGTGATCGCCGGCATGGGGCTCGGCGCGGTCACGCGCCTCTACCAGGCGTACGGCCTCTCGGCCGACAAGCGCGTCGCGCGCTTCAACGAGGCGCTGACGCTCATGCAGAAATTGTGGACCGAGGACAACGTCACGTTCGAGGGGCAGTTCTGGCAGCTCAAGAACGCGACGGTCGTACCGAAGCCGTTTCAAAAACCGCATCCGCCGGTCTGGATCGGCGGCAGCGCGCCGCCGGCGGTGAAACGCGCCGCGTTTCGCGCGGGCGGTTTCATGGGCGCGGGCTCGTCTTCGAGCGATGCGTTCGCGGAGCAGGTGAAGGTCTTAAAGGAATCGCTCGCCGAGGCGCACAAAAATCCGGCCGAGTTCGCGATCGGCAAGCGCGTCTACATCGCCGTCGACCGCGATCGCGAGCGCGCCGCCAAGCGGCTGGCGGAATGGTTCGGCGCCTATTACGGCGCGCCGGACCTCGCCGAAAAAGTTTCGATCTGGGGCGCGCCGGAAGAATGCGCGGAAAAGCTCGGCCGCATCATCGGCGCCGGGGCGCGCGTGATCAACCTTAACCCCGTGTACGATTTACCGGAGCAGATGGAGATTTTGGCAGGCGAGGTGGTCCCCCGCCTGGCGAAATGAATTTTTCAACAACTCTTAGGAGCGGAGGAGATCATGGCTATCACTATATATCAGAGCGCGACCTCGATGTTTTGCGAGAAGGTGCGCATCGTCATGCACATGAAGAACGTCCCCTTCGAAATTTTCGACGTCCGGCCCAACCGCCAGCCGCTGATCGATTTCTCCGGCCAGCGGAAGGTCCCGGTGATGGACTACAACGGCAAGTGCATCATCGATTCGACATTTATCTCCGCGTTTCTCGAAGAGCAGCATCCGCAAAACAGCATCTATCCCGATAAGCCGTCCGACAAAGGGCTCGCCCTGATGCTCGAAGATTGGGCCGACGAGGTTCTGAACCTCGCCATCCGCACGCTCCGGCGCGCCGAGACGCCGGAGGCGAAAAAAGAAGCCGAAGCGGACCTCGCGATTCATTTCCGCACGCTCGATCAGTTCTTCACGGGGAAGGAATTCATCTTCGGGCGCATGACGATCGCGGACATCGCGATCTTCACCCAGCTGCACTATCTCTACACGGCGGCGAACTACGAGATTCCCGCGACGCATAAAACGCTGCACGGCTGGATGGATTTCATGCGCCGGTATCTGAAGCTCGAATCGCTCAAGGCGAGCGCGACGTAACGAGTAATGAAGATCACGATCGACCGCGTGAAGTGCAAAGGCGTGCGGAACTGCGCCTCGATCGCGCCCAACGTCTTCGACATCGACGAGGAGTTCAAAGCCGTCGTGCTCGATCCCGCGGGCGACGGCGACGAAGACATCTTGAAGGCGGCGAAGTTCTGTCCCGTGCAGGCGATTCTCCTCGCCGATGAAGCCTCGGGAAAGAAAATCTTCCCGTAAGCCGCGCGCGGCGGAAAACGGCGCGCTGCTATTCGTCTACGGCACGCTGCGCGCCGCGAGCGGCCATCCGATGCACCGAAAACTTCGCGCCGAATCCGACTTCGTCGGCGCCGGCACGTTCCGCGGCCGGCTCTACGATCTCGGTAGCTATCCGGGCGCGATCCTCTCGCGCAGCAACGGCGATCGCGTGCGCGGCGAGATTTACCGCCTGCGCGAGCCCGCGCGGACGCTCAGCGCGCTCGATGCGTACGAAGATCGGTCGTTCCATCGCTTGAAAGCGACGGTCCGGCGTGAGAATGGCGGTAAGACGCGCTGCTGGATTTATCTTTACGCGCTGCCTGTGACGCGATTTCATCGGATCGCCTGCGGCGACTTCATCAAGCGCCATGCCTGAGAAGAAAACGAAGAAGACCCGGCGGCGCCGCAAGCCCGGCGGAAAAGCGTCCGGCCTCACCGCCGCCGAGCTGCAGGCGGGCGCCGCGCCGGCGGAGGTCGCGCAGCTCGGGCGCGAGGTCGAGCGCGACGGCGGCAAGGTGCTCGGCGCGTACGCCGAGCCTTACGGCGGCAAATGGGTGATTTTCGCCGCGCTGCCCATCGATCAGGTCGAGCCCACTCCGTACCAGCGGAATCTCTCCGACGCGCACGCGCGGCGTCTCGAAAACGTCATCGGCAGACTCGGGCGCTTTCTCGATCCGATCATCGCCGTGCGCGCGCAGAAGTCGGAAGACGGCGCGCGCTATTGGACGCCGAACGGCCATCACCGGCTCTCGGCGATGCGCACGCTCGGCGCCAAATGCATCACGGCGATACTCGTGCCCGAAGAAGCGGCCGCATATCAAATCCTCGCGCTCAATACCGAGAAGGCGCACAATCTCCGCGAGAAATCGCTCGAGGTGATCCGCATGGCGCGCGAACTCGCGCGCCTCGACGACGCCGACGAGGCGAGCTATGCGCTCGAGTTTGAGGAGCCGGGCTACATCACGCTCGGCATCTGCTACGAGGAGCGGCCGCGCTTCAGCGGCGGCGCGTACAATCCCCTGCTCAGGCGCGTCGATCAATTCCTCAAGGAGCCGCTCAAGGCGGCGCTCAAGATCCGCACCGTGCGCGCCAAGGCGCTGATGGCGCTCGACGATCTCGTCATGGAAAAAGTCGAGGCGCTCAAAGCGCGCGGCATGACGAGCCCGTATCTCAGGAGCTTCGTCGTCGCGCGCCTGAACCCGCTGCGCTTCCGCCCGAAGGACGCGCGGCCGCTCGATTTCGACGAGACGATCGAGCGCATGGAGAAGGCGGCAGCGAAATTCAACACGGAAAAAATCAAGGCGGAAGACCTCGCGCGCTCCGGCGGCGCGCCCGAGGAAACCGCCGTTGAATAGCGCGGCGATCGCCGGCGCGGTGCGCGCCATCGGCGCCGAGCGGGTCAAATTCCTCTCCATCATCACCGGCGGCCATTTTTTCATCCACTGGTTCCAGCAGCTCTTCCCCGTCGTCGTGCCGTCGATCAAGGCCGGCCTCGGCCTCGACGACGTCCAGGTCGGCGCACTGAATTCCGCCCGCCAGTTCACGCAGGGGACGCTCGACCTTCCGGTCGGCATGCTCTCCGACGCGCAGGTGCGGCGGCGCGCCTTGATTCTCGCCTCGGCGCTCGCCGCGATGGCGGCGGCGTATTTTTTGATCGGTGTTGCGCCGTCGCTTTTCTGGGCGCTCGTCGGCGCGGGCCTGGTCGGGCTTGGAACGTCGCTGTGGCACCCGACCGCGGCGGCGTCGCTGTCGAATAAGTTTCCCGACCGGCGCGCGACCGCGCTATCCATCCACGGCATCGGCGCGACGGTGAGCGACACGCTCACGCCGCTCGCCGTCGGACTGCTCCTCGTGACGCTCCCCTGGCAAACGGTGCTGCGGCTGCAGCTCGTGCCGGGATTGCTGCTGGCATTTTTCGTCTGGCGCGCGCTGGCGGCCTTCTTCGCCGACGCGCCGCGCCGGAGCTGGCGCGCGGCGGAGTTCCGCGATGTCTACGAGCTGGGCAAGAACGGCGCCTTCCTCGGCGTCTGCGCCGCGACCGCGCTGCTGCAGATGGGCCGGCTTTCCGTGATCACTTTCATCCCGATTTACATTCAGGAGCATCTCGGCTACTCGCCGTTCGCGCTCGGCGTTTACATCGGGCTGATGCACGCAATGGGCACGGTGTCGCAGCCGGTGCTCGGGCATCTTTCCGACCGTTACGGAAGGAAGGCCGTCATGCTGCCGTCCTACGCGGCGCTCGGGTTGCTGTTTTTTCTCCTCGCGTTCGCCGCTCCCGGCGTTCAGCTGGGCCTTGTCGTTTGCGCGATCGGACTCTTTTTCTACACGCTCATCAACATAGCCAACGCGGCGACGATGGACGTCGCGGGCTCGCACATTCAAGGATCGTCGTTCGGCTTGACCTCGCTGATCAATCAAATCGTCGTCTTTCCTACGCCGATCGCCGCGGGCTATCTCGTCGAGCGCGCGGGCATCTTGTCGGCATTCTGGCTCGCGGGAATATTTTTGCTGCTCGGCGCGGTGGTGCTGATTCCGCTCAAGCTGTATAAAGGAACGCGCAAATCGACTGGGTTGTAGGGGCGGTTCGCGAACCGCCCTACGGAAGGAAAATTTATGGCTGTCACGGTTGGCACGGGTAAATTCACTTACAAAGTCGTCGAAGGCTGGGGCAAGCTGCCCGACGGCTGGACCTTCAAGGAAGTCGCCGCCGTCGGCGTCGACCGGCGCGACCAGGTATATCTCTTCACGCGCGGCGAGCATCCAATTATCGTCTTCGACCGCGAGGGAAATTTTCTCCGCTCGTGGGGCGAAGGCGTCTTCAAGCGAGCGCACGGCGTCACGATGGGGCCGGACGACACCATCTATCTCACCGACGACGGCGATCATACGGTGCGAAAATGCGCCCTCGACGGCAAGGTGCTGCTCACGCTCGGCATCCCCGGCAAGCCGGCGCCGTATCAGGGCGGCGAACCGTTCAACCGCTGCACGCACGTCGCGCTCTCGCCAAAAAACGAGATCTACGTCTCCGACGGCTACGGCAACTCGCGCGTGCACAAATACTCGCCGGACGGAAAGC
>DASWZY010000015.1:0-15913 GCA_036407055.1 Binatia bacterium | reverse complement strand
TCGAGCAGCCGGTCGTGCACGGCTTCGAGCAGGATGAGCCGCGACGCGGCGGAGCATTTCTGCCCCTGATAGCCGAAGGCGGAGTCGATGATCGCCGCGATCGCCTCGTCGAGGTCGGCATCGGCGTCGACGACGATCGCGTTCTTGCCGCCCATCTCGCAGATCGCGCGCTTGACGTGGTCCTGACCGGGCTGGACTACGCTTGCCTCGCGGAGAATCTCCAGGCCGACGTCGCGCGAGCCGGTAAACGCGATCACGTGAACCGCCGGGTCGCGCACGAGGCGCGCGCCGATCTCGCCGCCGCCCTGGACGAGCTGGCAGGCGAGCGGCGGCAGCCCGGCCGCGCGCAGAATATCGACGAGATGATAGCCCATGACGGGCGACTGCTCGGCCGGTTTAAAGATGGCGCAGTTGCCGGCGACGAGCGCGGCGGCGGTCATGCCGGCCGGGATCGCCAGCGGAAAATTCCACGGCGCGATCACCGCGGCGACGCCGCGCGGCTCGTAGAGATACACATTGCTCTCGCCCGCGAGCCGCTGCATCGCGCGCGGCTCGGCCAGGCGGATCATCTCGCGGCCGTAGTATTCGAGGTAGTCGATCGCCTCGATCACGTCGGCGTCGGCCTCGCGACGGCCCTTGCCGGCCTCGAAGACCTCCCACGCTGCGAGCTCGACGCGCCGCTCGCGCGTGAGCGCCGCCGCGCGGAAAAGAATCTCCGCGCGCTCGCGCGCGGGCGTTGCGCGCCAGGAAGGAAAAAATTCCCACGCGGCGGAAATCGCGTCGTCAATATCTTTGGACGTTGCCGCCGCCGCGCGGCCGACGATCTCGGTCGGCGCGGCGGGATTCAGCGAATCGATCCAGGCGTCGCTCTTTCGCTCGTCGCCGGCGATCCAGAGAGGATATTCGCGTCCGAGGCGGCCTCCGACTTCCTCCAGCGCGGCGGTGAAGCGTGCGCGGTCCTCGTGGCGCGAGAAATTGAGCGGCGGCTCGTTGACGAATACGCCTCGCGTTGCGCGCGGCTGCGGCATCGCTTTCTCCCGCGGCACCGGCGCCGCGACCAGCGCGTCGATGTCTTTCCCGTCGGCGTAGGTCTGGCGCAGGAACGAAGTATTCGACGTGTTCTCCATCAGGCGGCGGATCAGATACGCCATGCCCGGCAGCAGCTCGCCAACCGGCACATAGACGCGCACGCGCCGGCCGCTCCGCACGAGCGCGCGGCGCACCGGCTCCGCCATGCCGAAGAGCATCTGGATCTCGTAGCCGTTGTCGGGGACGCCGAGAGCGCGCGCGGTTGCGATCGCGTGCGCGACGCTGCGTAAATTATGGCTGCCGAACGCGGCGTCGACGGCGTCGTAGTTTTCCAGCAGCAGGCGGCTGAGCTTCTCGTACGATGCGTCGGTCGCCGCCTTCTCGGTGAAAACCGGCACCGGCCAGCTTTTCTGCTCGGCCCAGGCGATCTCGCTGTCCCAGTAAGCGCCCTTGACGAGCCGCACACCGATGCGCCGCCCGCGCTCTTTCGCCCAGCGCATCAGATGCTGCGCATCGTTCTCGCTGTCGCGGAGATAGGCCTGCATCGCGATCGCCGCGGCGGGCGTGCGGCGGAATTCCTCCTCTTCGAGCAGCGAGCGGAAGATCGCGAGCGTGAGATCTTTGTACGCGTACTGCTCCATATCGACCGTGAGCGCGACGTCGAGCGCGGCCGCTTCGCGGAAAAGCCTGCGCAACCGCTCCTTGACGCTTTTCTCGGTGTCGGGGTCGAGCGGATCGAAGCGCGCGCAGAGCGCGGAGAGCTTGACGGATAAATTCACGCGCGCAAGCGGCCCGCGCGGGCCGGCGTCGATCTGCGGGAGCGCATTCCATTGTCTGCTCGCCGCAGCGAGGCTGCGCATCAAACCGAGATAGCGCCGCTCCATCTTCTCCGCCTCGGACTCGCTCACCGTCGCCTCGCCGACGACGTCGAGCGTGAACGCCGCGGGCTCCTCGCGGAGCTTTTCGAGCACCGGCAAAAGCGCTTCGCCGTCTTCTTCCGCAATGAAGCGGCGCGCGAGGCGCATGACGTTGTGGCGCACGAGCGGCGCCACCAGCGTGCCGGCGTGCAGCGCCTGCGCGAGAAAGACGAGGCCGCCGAGCGCGTGGTCGACGCGCGCGAAGTATTCGCGCAGGTGGCGGCCGATCTCGGAAGCGGAGTCGAGGCTCGGCAGCACGTCGACAAAGCGAAAGAGCGCCGCGCGGAGCGATTCGTCGGCGAGCGAGCTGTCGATCATGCGGCCGATCCAGTCCTGCGGCTCGAAGAGCGACGGCTTGTGCGCGGACGCCTCGCGGTAAAGCGAGCGCGCGATCTCGCGCGTCTCGGCTTCGATGTTTTCGCCGGCCGCCATTCCTATCATCATAATACGTTCGCCGCGCGGATTCGAGATTGCTCTTAGCACGCTGCGGGTTGATCGCACGGCGGGATTGCCATAGCATTTCGCCGTGGACTTAGAGAGTCTTGCGATCGGCGGCATGGCGCACGACGGGCGTTTGCTCTGGCTCGCCGCGCCGGAGGAGCGGCTCGTCGCCGCGCACGATCCGGAGAGCGGAAAAACGGAAGCGCGATTGAGCTACGCTCACGAAGTATGGGACGTGTGTCCCGCGGAGGACGGCGTCTGGCTCCTCACCGCGGGCGGCAAGCTCGACCGCCAGATCGTCTTCTGGTCGTTTCGCGAAGAGCGCGAGAAGCTGAGCTACGGCTGCCCCGACGGCGCCGGCTCCGGCCTCGCGCTCTACGACGAGAAGCTCTGGCTGCCGCACCGCCACAACCGCAAGCTCTTCTGCATCGATCCGAAAAGCGGCAAGACCAACTGGGTCGTGCGCACGCAGCACGAGACCTTCAGTCCGGCCGCGTACCGCAACGAGCTATGGCTGATCGAATCCGATCCCGGCCCGCTCGCGCACTGGAGCGATCCGCGCCACGCGCGCTATTTCTTCGCGCGCTACGATCCGACGCGCGAAACGATCATCGAGCGCGTGCCGGTGCCGTTCGCGCCGTGCGCGATGGCGCCGCAGGGATCGCATTTCTGGTACGCGGAGATTGAAAAGAAGGGAATCGCGCAAGTCGCCAAGAAGCGCGGCTGAGCCGCGTCAGATGTCGACCTCG
Source organism: Binatia bacterium (assembly GCA_036407055.1). Lineage (GTDB taxonomy): Bacteria > Desulfobacterota > Binatia > UBA9968 > UBA9968 > JAJPJQ01. The sequence goes on along the minus strand of DASWZY010000015.1, from coordinate 12,777 downwards.
ACGCCGGCTTTCTTCTCCAGCGCCTTGCGATAGACCAGCGCCGCCGTGGCGACGTCCTGCGCCGCGATGCCGACGGATTTATACAGCGTAATATCGGCCGAGCTCGTCCGCCCGGGCTTTTTCCCGGCGATGACTTCGCCGATCTCCGTGGACGCGTCGCCGGCCTGAATCGCGCCCTCTTTGATCGCCAGCAGCACGTCGCCGCATTCCGCCATGATCGCGTCGCGGGAATCGACGAAGACGCGCGCGGCCTTGAGTGTCGCCGCGTCGAGCTCGCGGAGATCGGGGCGGTGCGAGCCGACGGCGTTGATGTGCGCGCCGGGCTTGAGCCACGCGCAGTCGAGCACCGGTGTCGGCGCGCTCGTGGCCGCAACCACGAGATCGGCGGCGCGGACGGCGGCTTCGGCCGACGCCGCGACCTCGATCGGCAGATTCACGACGGATTCGAGCTCGTCTTTCACTTTGCGCGCACTCGCGCCCGACGGGCTGTAGATTTTTATCCGTTCGATTTTTCTCACGCGCGCGAGCGCCGCGATGTGCGAGCGCGCCTGCACGCCCGCGCCGAGGATGCCGAGCACCGGCGTCGCGGGATTCGCGAGCGCCTTGGTCGCCGCCGCCGACGCGCACGCCGTGCGGATCGCGGTGATGTACGTCCCGTCCATGATCGCGGCCAGCTTGCCGCTCTCGGCGCTGTAGAGATGAATCGTCCCGAGAATCGCCGGCAGGCCGCGCGCCGGATTGTCCTTGAAGAACGTCACGACCTTCATCCCGAGCGCGCGCTCGGCCGAGAGATACGCCGGCATCGTCGTGATGCGGCCGCCGATCTCCGGCAGTGGCACGACCTGGCGCACCGGCATGACCGCCCCGCCCATGGAGAATTCCGCGTGCGCGCGCTCCAGCACGGCGATCAATGCGTCGATCTCGACGAGGCGGCGCACGTCGGCTTCGGACAACACGAGCATGCACTGGTCATAGCACACGCGAAGAAAAAAGTGCTACGCTGGGATTTTCAAAAACGGAGGAGCAAATGGCGCAGCACAAGCACGTGGTTCGGCTCGCGGACGTCGAGCTCGAAGAGATCAAAAGCCCCGACGGATCGCCGTTCGGCGGCAAGCGGCAGCGCGTCGGCTGGGCCGTCGGCGCGGCGAAGCTCGGCTACAGCGTCTTCACCGTGCCGCCGGGAAATGCCGCGTTCCCGTTCCACGCGCACCACGCCAACGAGGAGATGGTCTATATTTTCGAGGGCGAGGGTGCGCTCCGTATCGGCGTCGACGAGACGCCGGTCGCGGCGGGCATGTTCATCGCATTCCCGCCCGGCGGCGACAAGCCGCACCAGCTCGTCAACACCGGCGCGCGCGAGCTCAAATATCTCTGCGCCAGCACGATGGAGTTCCCCGACATCACGGAATATCCCGACGCGAAGAAGGTCGGGGCGCTCACCTGTCCGCCCGGCGGCGCGACGCTGCGGGCGTTCTTTCGCCAATCGGACGATGTGAACTATTACGAGGGAGAGGACGGCGGCGCGGTGAAGCGCATCGCCGGAAAGAAATAATCTACTCGAGCTGCTTTTCCTGCTCGCGCCGCTCGGCCTCGCGCTTCTGCGACTCGTTGATCTTGTCCTTCGCGCCCTCGTATATACGAAAGTCGCCCGTAATCGCGTCGCGCACCGCTTCTTTCGCCTTGTCTTCCTTCGGCGCGTCCTTGCACGCGGCGATGGCGAACAGCATCAGCGCGGCCAAGAAAATTTTCACAGCCATTGCTTCAGCTCCTCCTCGGCGATCGCGCCCGCGCGGATGATTTTCATCTCGCCGCCGTTTATCTCCGCGACCGTCGACGCGGCCGTTCCCGTGAGCGCGCCACCGTCGAGATAGACTCCGATCTTACCCGCGAAATGCGCCTTCGCTTCCGCGATGCTGCGCGCGGGATCTTTCCCGGATGGATTCGCGCTCGTCGCCGTCAGCGGCCGGCCGAGCTCGCGCGCGAGCCGCGCCGCCGTGGGGTGGCTGGAGACGCGCGCGCCGATCTTGCCTGCGCTATTGACGAGCGGCGCGGGGATTCCTTTTTTGGCCGGCAGCACGAGCGTCAGCGGTCCGGGCCAGAAGCGTGCGATGAGTTTTTCCGCCGCGGGCGGAATATCGTCGACGATCTGCGCGAGCATCGCGCGGTCGGCGACGATCACCGCGATCGGGCTGTCGGCGCCGCGGCCCTTGAGCGCGGCGACGCGTTCGACCGCTCCCGCGTCGAGCGCGTTCGCGCCGACGCCGTAGACAGTCTCGGTCGGGAAGACGACGGCTTCGCCGCGGCGGAGCGCGGCGAGCGCGGCGGCGAAGCTCTCAGCGCTTGGCTCGTTCACTCTGGAGCTTTTTATCCTTTTCGAGCACGCCGGCGGTCATCTCCTGCTTGAAGCGCACGAGCTTCTCGGCGAGCGCGGCGTCTTTGCGCGCGAGAATCTCGGCGGCGAAGATGCCGGCGTTGGTCGCGCCGGCCTTGCCGATCGCCATCGTCGCGACCGGGATGCCGCCCGGCATCTGCACGGTCGCGAGCAGCGCGTCCATGCCTTTCAGCGCCGAGGAGTCGATCGGCACGCCGATCACCGGCAGCGTCGTGTGCGCGGCGATCACGCCGGCGAGATGCGCCGCGGCGCCCGCTCCGACGATGATCGCCTCCAGCCCGCGCTCGATCGCCGACTCGGCGTACTTCTGCGTTTCGTGCGGGGTGCGGTGCGCCGACAGGATGCGAATCTCGGAGGCGATGCCGAACGCCGTCAGCCGTTTCTCCGCCTCGGTCATGATGTCGAGATCGGAGTCGCTGCCCATTAAGATGCCCACCTTGGGTTTGTCTGCCATGTGATTTCTCCCTGGAATGTAATCTGAACTATGTTAGCGCCCTTTTCGCGATGTCCTTCCTATAGTGCATGCCTTCCCAATGAATCTCCGCGACGGCGCGGTACGCCTCCGCGGCGGCGGCGGCGATGTCGCGGCCGCGCGCGGTGACGCCGAGCACGCGCCCGCCGTTGGTGAGCCAGCGGCCGTCTTTTTTCACCGTGCCCGCGTGGAAGACCGCGCCGTTCTTCCAGCCTTTCAAGCGCTCGAGGCCGTGAATCTCTTTCCCTTTGGCGTAATCGCCAGGATATCCGCGGGCGGTCAGCACGACACACACCGCCGGATCGTCGCGCCACTCGGCCTCGACTTTATCCAATCTGCCTTCGATCGTCGCCTCGATCAGCGGCACGAGATCGCTCTTCAGCCGCACCATCAGCGGCTGGCACTCGGGATCGCCGAAGCGCGCGTTGAACTCCAGAACTTTAGGACCGTCCGCCGTCAGCATCAAGCCCGCGTAGAGTGTCCCGCGATAGACGATGCCGCGGCGCTTCAGGCCGGCGAGCAGCGGCTTGAAAATTTCTTCGATAACGCGCCGGTGGATCGCCGGCGTTACGATCGGCGCGGGCGAATAGGCGCCCATGCCGCCGGTGTTCGGCCCTTCGTCGTTGTCGAAGACGCGCTTATGGTCCTGCGACGAGGCGAGCGGCAGGATGTGCTCGCCGTCGGTGAGTACGATAAACGACGCTTCCTCGCCTTCGAGAAATTCCTCGACGACCACCTTGTCGCCGGCGGCGCCGAAGACTCTCCGCGTCAGCACGTCGTCGATCGACACCTCCGCCTCGCCGCGCGACGCGCAGATAAGGACGCCTTTGCCCGCCGCGAGGCCGTCGGCCTTGATCACGTACGGCGGCTTGAGCTCGTTCAGAAATTTTTTCGCGGCAGCCGCCTCGGAAAATGTCGCAAACGCCGCCGTCGGGATATTGTTCTCGCGCAGGATTTCCTTCGCGAACGCCTTGCTGCCTTCGAGCCGCGCCGCCTCGCGGCCCGGCGCGAAGATTTTGAGACCGCGCTGCTGAAAAAATTCGGCGATCCCGAGCGTCAGCGGCAGCTCGGGGCCGACGACGGTCATATCGACGCGGTTTTTTTCCGCGAACGCGGCGAGCTTCTCTATATTATCGACCGCGATCGGCACGAGCTCGGCGCTCTCGCCGAGCCCGTCGTTTCCCGGTGCAGCGAATATTTTTTCGACGCGCGGGCTTTGCCGCAGCCTCCAGACGAGCGCGTGCTCGCGCCCGCCGCCGCCGATGACGAGGATTTTCATGCAGTATCCGGTGAAGACTTCATGTCGAGACTAGCCGCTGACGCGAAGCGATGTCAATCGCAGAGTTGCTGGCGAAAGCGCTATGCATGCGGTAAGTTGCTTCGCGGATGAGCCCGGCTCAAAGTTTTTGGTTGACTGTCGCGATCCTGCTGCTCGCCGTCGCGCTCCGCGTCGCGCCTCATCTCGACCGGAGCGAACGTCCGGCGGCGGCGCCCGGGTCGATCGGAGGCGAAAACGTACTGCTGTCCGGCGAAGACCTGCATCCGGGCGGCGAGCGGTCGGTCGAGCGCCGAGCCGCCGCGCTCGCGATCGAAGCTTTGCTGATCGGCGTCGTGCTCTACCGCGTGCTGCGGTCGCGAACCGTCGGCGCTAATTTTCCGGCGCTGCCGGTGCGCTACCGCATCGCCAGCGCCGCGCTCGTGTGCGCGATCGTCGTCGGACTCGTCGCGGGAACCAATCCAAATATTTTTCCTTTCGTTACCTGGCGAATGTATGCGGACGAAATGCGCATGGAGCAGTTGCGGGTCGCGCGCTTCATCGGTACGTTTCGGAGCGGCCGCTCCGAGCGGTTGGATGTCGATCGCCTGCTGCCGGCGCTGCGCCCGCAGCGTCTGTACTCGCTGCTCGCGCACCAGGTGTCCGGCATTCGGGCGCAAAAAGATCGCGGCGCTCGCGGCGCGGAGCTATTCAGCAAGCACGAAGAGACGCTCAAGGCAGTCGGCCGCATTTACAACCGGCGCCACCCCGACGATCCGCTGGCGCGAATATCCGTATGGATCGGAACAGTGGCGCGCGGCGACCGGCCCGATGTCTTTTACCGCGAAGTCTGGGCGATCGACGTGAACTGACATGCGGCGCAAACTTTCGGGCTGCGTTTCATCGCTTTTCGGCGCGATGCCGGCCGACGCAGCCGGCCTGGCGGGCCTGGTCCGGGCCGCCGTCTTCGGCCTGTGTTGTGTCAAGATGGCGGTCGCGCCGCTCGCCCCGCTTGCCGAGCTGCCGCCGTACCTTTTCGAGCCGATCTCACTTCTCGCCGCGCTTCCGCGCTCGCTGCAATACGAAATATTGCGGCCGGATGTCCTCACAATCTTTCAGATCGTCGCCTGCCTTATCGCTCTGCTGGCGGCCTGCGGCGCGCGTCCCTATCGCTTGTGGGCCGTGGCCGCGTGCGTCCTTTTCACGGCGCATCAGGCGCTGCTGCGGAGCTTCGGCCATATGAATCATCAGGAGATCTCGCTTTTGTTCGCGGCGTACGCGCTGGCATTGTTTCCCGCCGCCGATGCGTTTACGCCGTGGCCGCGCAATCGCGCCCCGCGTACGCGGGAGCTTTACGCCGCGCCGATCGTTCTCGCGGCGGCAGGCCTGCTGCTTCCTTATTCCGGCATCGCCGCGTACCGCCTGGCGCGAAGCGGCTTCGCGGCGCTCACCGGCGCGTCGCTGCCGGCTTATTTCGTCAAAAACTCGCTCAGCGTCGGTTACGAGCCGATCGGCACCTTCATCCTCCAACCCCCGCTGCTGGTAAGGGCTGCGCAAGCGACCGCGCCGGCCGTGTGGTTTTTCGAGCTCACGGCCCCGCTGGCGCTCGTTTACCGCCGCTATCGGCATTTTTGGCTCGGGTTCGCCGTCGTCTTTCACCTTCTATCGTGGCTCTTCATGTACATTCTTTTTTGGGAGTCGCTCCTCCTCGCTCTTGTCATCCTGCCGGTTCTCGACCGGCTGGGCGAGCAACGCGAGCCGTCGAACGCCGCCGGCGCCGCATGAAAGTTTTGTTCGTCAACACGCTTTACGAGCCGAACGTCCGCGGTGGCGCGGAAATAGCCGTTCAGAACCTCGCCGAAGCCCTCGCCGCATCGGGAAACGACGTCGTTGTGGCGACCACCGTGGGAGACAAACGGGGAAGCGTCCGCACCATTCGCGGCGTCAAGGTGGTCTATCTGCCGATCGCCAATCTCCACTGGCCTTACGACCGCGTCCGGCGCTCGTCCGCGCGGCGCAAGCTCTGGCATCTGGCCGATATATACAATCGGACGATGAAGGCGCGGCTGCGGCGGTTGACGCGCGAGGAGCGGCCCGACGTTATCCATACCAGCAACCTGCAAGGCTTCTCCGTCTCGGCTTGGCGCGCCGCCCGCGAGGAGAAGATTCCCGTCGTGCATACGCTGCAGGATTACTATCTCACCTGCGGCCGCTGCACGCGCTACCACAACGGTAGGACGTGCGTGCGCACCTGCTTTGAGTGCCTGCCGCTGCTGTTCGCGCGTCGCCGCGCATCCATCTGCGTCTCGGGCGTTGTCGGCATTAGCAACTACGTTCTTCAGCATCATCTGCGGCACGGCTTTTTCCCCGCGGCGAGCTTCAGCGATGTCATCTCGCACGACAGCGCTGTCGCGGCGCCGCCGCGCGTGCGGCCCGGGGGCGCGCCGCTCACGTTCGGATACTTTGGACGGCTCGTTCCCGAGAAGGGTGTCGCGCGCCTGATCGACGGCTTCGCCGGACGCACCGACACCGGCTGGAGTCTCCTCATCGCGGGAGAGGGCGAGGAGCGCTACACCCGCGAGCTCCGCCGCAAACACGCGCACGCACAGCGCGCGGACGCGATACGCTTTCTGGGCTGGATGCGCGCGGACGAGTTTTTTAGCGAGATCGATATTCTGATCCTGCCGTCGCTGTGGCAGGAGCCGCTGGCGCGCGTCGTCGGCGAAGCGAACTCGCGTGGGATTCCCGTCATCGGCTCGGCGCGCGGCGGCATTCCCGAGGCGGTCGAAGACGGCGTCACGGGCTGGTTGTTCGATCCCGACGCGCCGGGCGCGCTCGGGTCGGTCGTCGATCGCCTGCTGGAAGATACGCCGCTCGCGGGGCGGATAGGCGCGAACGCCGAACGGCGCGCGCGGGGGCACGCGCTGGATCTCATCGTGACGGAATACCGTCGGGCCTACGACGCGGTGCTCGACACGGCGCGGTCGCGCGAGCGAGTCAGAGGCCGGTCGGCGCGATGAGCGGGCGGCCTTCGGAATCGTCGAGGCGCACGCCTAACAGGCCGGCGAGCGTCGGCGCGATATCCGTGACGGAAACGGGCTCGCTCAAGCGCATGGGGCGAAACGGCGCGCCGCGGCCGATGAATAAGCCGCGGTCGCGGTGGTCGCCGCTGCGCCAGTTGAGCGCCGGCACTTTCACCCTGCCGATGCGGGGAGAATAAATCTCGCGGACCTCTTCCTCGCGGCGCCACAGCGCCACGATGTCCGGGAGGTCGTCCAGACACGGACCCGAGTAAACGTCGGCCATGATTTCGACGCACTCGACGACGGGCGCGCCGGTTTCGGCGTTGACGAGCGCCAGCAGCTCGCGGCTGAGCTCTTCGCAGAGCCGGCGGTATTCATCCCCGCGCCGCACGAGGCCGTGCGTTTCGCGGCCCGCGACGTTGATGCGAATCGCGCCGGCGTGCGGGCTGTATTGAATCGCGAAGAAACGCCGTGTTGCGCGTCCGGGGACCAGCATCGATTCCCGGAGGCGCGGCGCCAGCTTGACCTTCGCCTGCTTCAGAAGCGGCGCGGCGCGAAGCGCCGGCGGGACCGCGTACCAGCCGCGCTTCAGCAGCCGGAACAAACCGCCCGCCTGCGATCCCGAGTCGCCGTGGAGCCGCTGCAGGATCTCGTCGAAGACGATCGATTCGTCGCGATAGAGCGGCCCCATGCCGTGGCTCGCGAAAAGCGCCGCGACCGCGTCGCGGCCGGCGGCGTCGAGAAGCCGCGCGAGGGCGTCGTCGAACATCCGGTAGATCGTTTTCAACGGATCGCCGATCTCGGCGGCGAGCGCTCGATCGTGCCGCGGATGCGCCGGGTCGTGCAGGTGCCAGCATTGATGGCCGATGCAATGGGCTTCTGAGAAGCAGGTCGCGAGCAGATCCCAGTTCTCTCGGGCGAGGCAATGGACCGAGATATCGAGTTTGTTTTTTACACGCGCGCGCAGGGTATTCAGCAGAGCTTTCTGCCCGATGATCTGCACGTCGCGGTCGCAGTGGTCCGGCGCCGGGCGTCCGAAGCGGTTTTCCAGATCTTCACCAAGGCCGGACGGAAAAGTCCGGCAGGTATCGTTCGTGGAATCGTGCGTGCTCCAATTAACGACTTGAATTCCGTTGAGCGGCTCTATCAACGGCGCGTACGGCAAGTCCAGGATCGCGACGCGGCGGCCGGCCCGGCTGAGCGCATCCCAGAAGGCATCGCCTTTCTGCTGCGACGGCAGAAAGTCGGCGTCCATGTATTCGCCGCGCGGAATTTGCCGCGGATAAAAATAACCGTTCCGCCCCGGCGAGAGGCCGGTGTTGAACGAAGGCCAGACCGCGCCGCCGTACAAGCCCGGCGGATTTTTCGTGGGAGCGAACGTCGAAGTCTGAAGCAGAGCGCGAAAAGTCGGCAGGATTCCCGCTTCGGCCCATTCGCGGAGAAGCTTGCTGTCGAGCCCGTCCAAACCTACGAATAAAACGCGCGCGGGCAAGCGGAATGTCCTTCGAGGCTAGTGGCGGAAGTGCCGCATGCCGGTCAGCACCATCGCCATGCCGTATTGATCGGCGACCGCGACGACCTCATTGTCCTTGATCGAGCCGCCGGGCTGGATGACCGCCTTTGCGCCGGCCTTGGCCGCCTCTTCGACGCCGTCGGGAAACGGAAAGAACGCGTCGGAGGATACGACCGAGCCGTTGAGATCGAGGTTGTGCGCCGCGGCGCGCATGACGGCGAGCTTGACTGAGTCGACGCGGCTCATCTGCCCCGCGCCGACGCCGAGGACCTGGTCGGCGGAGGTGAAGACGATCGCGTTCGACTTCACGTGCCGGCAGACGCGCCAGCCGAAGTCCATCGCGCGCAGCTCGTCTTCCGTCGGCTGGCGCTTGCTCGCGACTTTGCACTGGCGCACGTCGACCGTGCCGAGATCCCAGTCCTGCACGAGCAGGCCGCCGCGCACGCGCCGGAGATCGTAGCCGCCCGGCGCCTCGTTGTTCAAATCGAGCTCCAGCAGGCGGATGTTGAGGAGCCGCTTCGCCGAAGATAAAACCTGCTTGGCCTCCGGCGTGAACGACGGCGCGAGCACGATCTCCAGGAAAATATCCTTCATCTCGAGCGCGGTCTCTTCGTCGACCGGACGGTTGACGGCGATCACGCCGCCGAAGATCGATACCGGGTCTGACGCCTTCGCTTTTCTGAACGAATCCGCGAGCGAAACTTTGGAGGTCGCGACGCCGCACGGGTTGTTGTGCTTGATCGCGACCGTCGCGGTGTCCTTGAATTCGAGAATCACGCGCAGCGCCGCATCGGCATCGAGGATGTTGTTGTAGGACAGCTCTTTTCCCTGGAACTGCTTCGCGCGCGCGATCGACGGCGCGCGGCCGTCGCCGCTCAAATAGAACGCCGCGCTCTGGTGCGGGTTCTCGCCGTAGCGGAGGTCCTGGATTTTCGTGACCTGAAAGCTCAGGCTTTCGCCGAACCGCGCCGGTTTTTTCTCGCCGTCGAGCGCGTCGAGATAATTCGCGATCGCGCCGTCGTAATGCGCGGTGTGGCGGAAGGCCTTTTGCGCGAGCGCGAAGCGCGTCTCATCGGAGAGCGAATCCTTTTCTCTCAGCTCGTGGATGATTTTTTCGTAGTCCGCCGGGTCGACGACGACGCCGACATGCGCGAAGTTCTTCGCCGCGGCGCGCACCATCGAGGGGCCGCCGATGTCGATGTTCTCGACGATGTCGTGAAACGGCGCGCCGCGCGCGACCGTCGATTCGAACGGGTATAGATTGACGACCACGAGGTCGATCGGCCCGATGCCGTGCTCCTTCATCTGCGCGACGTGCTGGCTATTATCGCGCAAGGCCAAAATACCGCCGTGGACTTTCGGATGGAGCGTCTTCACGCGCCCGTCCATCATCTCGGGAAAGCCGGTGATCTCGGAGACGTCCTTGACAGGAATCTTTTCCTGTCGCAGAAGCGTCGCGGTGCCGCCGGTGGAAATAATTTCCACGCCCAACGCCGAAAGCGCCCGCGCAAACGACGCCAATCCGTCTTTATTCGAAACACTGATGAGCGCCCGTACGATCTTGCCCACGCTCTATGTTCCTCCTTAGGAGTTACTAAGAATTCAGCTGAACGCGCGGAACCCGCGCGCTTACCGACGTGAGGACCTCGTATGAAATGGTTTCGGCCCAGCCGGCGACTTCATCGGCGGAAATATTTTCCGCGCCCTGCCGGCCGATGAGAACGACTTCGTCTCCTTGGGTCACTTCCGCTATATCGGTAACATCGATCATAGTCAAATCCATGCTGATTCGGCCCGCGACCGGCGCGCGCTTGCCGCGCACGAGCACGGCGCCGCGGTTGGAAAGGAGCCGATGATAGCCGTCGGCGTAGCCGACAGGCAGCGCGGCGATGCGGCTTTTCCGTTTCGCCGTGAAGGTTCGGCCGTAGCCGACGCTCGCGCCTGCGGGCAGGTCCTTCACCTGCATGATGCGCGTATACCAGGCGAGCACGGGCTTGAGATCGGCCTTCTCCACGAGTTCGGGTCCCGGGCAGCAGCCGTAGAGCATGATGCCGGGCCGCACCATCGTGCCGTGCGCATTGGGCACGCCGATGACGCCGCCGCTATTTGCGAGGTGCAGCTCGGACGGCGCGAGGCCGCCGGCGCGCAGTCGCTCAATGGCGGCGTTGAAGTTTTTCACTTGCTCGGCGGAATAATCGGCATCGCCGTCCGAGTTCGCGAGCTGCGAGAACACGCCTTCCAGTCGCAGCACCTTAAGCTTCGCGATCTCCGGCAGCCACGCGTCGATCGCGGAGTGCAACAGGCCGAGGCGCCCCATGCCGCTGTCGATTTTTAAATGGAATTTAAGCGCGGCGCCGCGCTTTTGGAGGAGTTTTTCGAATGACGCGATCGTCTGGAGATCGCTCAGCGCCGGCGTGAGAGCGTAATTTAAGAATTCGTCCAGCTGCTCCAGGCAGATCGCCGTCAGCACGAGCAGCGGACCGTCGACGCCGGCGCGGCGGAGCTCGACCGCCTCTTCGACCGTCGCGACGCCGAAGGCGTCGGAGCCGGCGGCCGCCAGCGCTCGCGCGCACGCGGCCGCGCCGTGGCCGTAGGCATTCGCTTTTACGACCGAGAGGACTTTGACGCGCGGGCCGACGAGTTTTTTGACCCGGTTGAAGTTCCAGCGGAGCGCCGCGAGATCGATCGTGCAGTAAGTGGGGCGGCCTTTAGGCGGTATGGTCATGCAATTGTGATGAGTTTTACTACTTCGGCATTTCACCCTCACCCTAACCCTCTCCCTTCGAGGGAGAGGGAATAAGGAGAGGAAAAAACTCGGTCGTCTTTCACCCTCGCCCACCGGGAGAGGGATGGGGTGAGGGCAGCTACGACACTTTGGCGCCGGGACCGACGACTTTCTCGGGCGATAAGACGACCACATGCTCGCCGTCGTTCGCCGCGAGCAGCATGCCCTGGCTCTCGACGCCGCGGAGCACCGCGGGCTCTAAGTTCGCCACGACGACGACCTGCTTTCCGACAAGCTCTTCCGGCTGATAATGCGCGCGGATGCCGGCGACGATCTGCCGCTCCTCGGCGCCGAGGTCGACCTTGAGCACGATGAGCCGATCGGCGTTGGGATGCGCCTCGGCGCTCTTCACCACGCCGACGCGGAGCTCGAGCTTTCTGAAGTCCTCGATGTTGATCATGGCGTGTTTTCCAAGCTGTAAACATAGCAGAAGCGGGCGTTTAAAAACAGCGAAAGTCTCGCTTGACCGCGCGCAATTTTAGCAGGATAACATCGTCGCGAGGGAGGACGATGCCATGAAAAACATCTTCTTGATTCTGGCCGCATTGGTATTCGTTTCAAGCACCGCGCGTGCGGCGGATCAGGCGCTGGCGCAGAAGGAAGGCCGTGTCGTCATCTACTCCTCGACGGATTCGGCGAGCGCCGAGCCGCTGCTGCAGGATTTCAAGAGCCAGTATCCGGGCATTCAGGTCGAGTACAACGACCTCAACACGACCGAGATTTACAACCGCTTTATCGCCGAGGCCGCGGCGGGCGCGGGCACGGCGGATTTTCTCTGGAGCTCGGCGATGGACCTCCAGCTCCAGCTCGTGCACGGCGGCAACGCGCAAACCTACACGTCGCCGGAAACGGCGCATCTCCCGAAATGGGCGGTATGGCAGAACCAGGCCTTCGGCACGACCTTCGAGCCGGTAACGATGACCTACAACAAGCGCCTGCTGCCGCAGGACGCCGTGCCGTCCACACACGCCGATCTCGCCCGCTTGCTCAAGGAAAAGGCGGCCGTCTACAAGGGCAAGCTCGCAACCTTCGACCCCGAAAAAAGCGGCGTCGGTTTTCTGATGATGACGCAGGACTTGAAAGTCTATCCCGGCTTTTGGGATTTGGTGAAGGAAATGGGCGGCGTCGGCGTCAAGGTCTACACGAGCACCGGCGCGATGCTCGAGAAAGTGGTCTCGGGCGAGCACCTGCTGGCGTACAACATCATCGGCTCGTACGGCCTGCTGCGCCAGCAGAAAGACCAGTCGATCGGCATCGTTTTCCCCAAGGATTATCTCCTCGTCTTCTCGCGCATCGCGTTCATCCCGAAGGGCGCGCGCCATCCGAACGCCGGCAAG
>DASWZY010000014.1:0-14005 GCA_036407055.1 Binatia bacterium | reverse complement strand
AGGTCGATCTGTTTCGACGTCGGAGACTGCGAGGCGATTTTGCCGAGCGACGCGGCGACGTAAAAATGGCCCCAGGTACTGTGCGGGTCGATTTTCACCGCCTTGCGGGCGTATTCTTCGGCGAGGAGGTATTCCTTCAGCTTTTTTTCCCTCGCGTTCGGGTCCGAGTCGGGAATCAAGTCCCCGGTGTCGATGTGGCCGCGCGCCGATTTCGCCAACGCTTCGAAATTGTTCGGGTCGAGCTCGAGGACGCGGCTAAGCGCGTGCAGCGCCTCGCGTGTTTTGAACGCGGCGTAAAGAGAGTCGGCCTGTTGCAGCAGGTTGGAAGCTTCCGAGCCGTCGTTGATGCAGTGCGGGCAGCCGACGCGTCCGATGGATTGCTGCGCGGCGTATGCGGTCGCCGCCGAGAGAGCCATGAAAAACAAGGTGCCCGAGAGCGCCTGTTTCATCGCTCACCGTAACGGCGTTGTTTTGCCGCTGTCGTCGATCGCCACATACACCACCTCCGCTTTTGTGACAGTCACCCTTTTACTCGGCTCGCTGTAGCGCTCCGCCTCGACGTCGACGCGCACCGTCAGCGAGGTCCTGCCTTCTTTTACGATCTCGGTATAGAAGCTTACCACATCTCCGACGTAAACCGGAGCGATAAACCCGACCTCGTGCATGGCGCGTGTGACGAAATCCTTCGCCGCGTACTCGCGCGCGGTCACCGCCCCGGCGAGGTCGATGTGGCTCAAAATAATCCCGCCGAAGATCGTGCCGTGCGCGTTCGTGTCCTTCGGCAGCATGGTGACCTTAAGCGCAAGCTTTCTCTCGGCCATGCGGCGCCTCCTCGTCGAAGGCTTTAATCGGCGACAACGATCGTGAGATCAAACGTAGGCGAGCCAGCGGGAATATTTCTTGTCTTTTCCCTTGATGATATCGAAAAAAGCGCTCTGCAAGTCGTGCGTAACCGGCCCGGGGCAGCGCTCGCCGACCTTGCGGTCGTCGACTTCGCGGATCGGCGTCAGCTCCGCCGCCGTGCCTGTGAAAAAAGCCTCGTCGGCGGTGTATAGCTCGTCGCGCGTGAAGCGCTCCTCCACGACTTCGTAGCCCTTGTCGCGCGCCAGCTCGACCACCGAATCGCGCGTGATGCCGGCGAGAATGGAGGTCAACGGGGTCGTCTTGATGCGCCGGCCGCGCGCGATGAAGATGTTCTCGCCGCTCGCCTCGGCCACGTATCCGTCGGGATCCAGCATGATCGCCTCGTCGTAGCCGGCGTTTTTCACTTCGCTCTTCGCCAGCACCGAGTTGATGTAGTTGCCGGAAACCTTGCTCTTGGTCATCATGACATTCACGTGATGGCGCGTGTAAGACGACACCTTGGCGCGGATGCCGTTTTTGATGCCCTCGTCGCCGAGATAGGCGCCCCACGACCACGCTGCGATGGCGATATGGATAGGATTGTCCGGCGCGTAAAGACCCATTTCACCCAGACCGACGAAGGCGATCGGCCGGATGTAGCATTCTTTCAGCGCGTTGGCGCGCACCACGTCGAGAATCGCCCTTTTGACCTCATCGAAGCTCCGCGGGAGCGGAAAACCGAGAATTTTTCCCGAATCGAACAATCGCCGGACATGCTCGTCGAGCCGGAACACGGCCGAGCGGCCGTCTTCCAGAGCATAGCAGCGGATCCCCTCGAAATATCCCGTCCCGTAATGCAGCGCGTGAGTCAGGACGTGCACTTTCGCCTTGTCCCAGTCCAACATCTCGCCGTCGAGCCAGATTTTCTTGCCTGATAGCGCCATAAACTGCCTAACAACTCCGAACTATCGTTTGCGTCATTGTACTCATATCAAGCCCAAATAAAAAGGGCCGCCACAGCGGAGTGGCGGCCCTGATAACACCTAAATCCGGGGGTTTACAAGCCGCGCTTCAAATCCGGCGCCGCTTTGAAGCCTACCGTGCGGCTTGCCTTGATTGCGATTTCATCGCCGGTCTGTGGATTTCTGCCTTTTCGCGCTTTGCGCGACCGCACCGTGAACGTGCCGAACCCCGGGACCTGAAACCGCTTGTCCTTCTTGATGGCCCGCGCAAGGCTGTCGAAGATCGCGTCCACGGCTTCTCCCGCCGTCGACTTGTTCAGCCCCGCCGCTTTCGCCACCGCGTTGACGAGATCCCCTTTCGTCATGGCGTTCCTCCCTTTACGTTCGTGCGCCGATGATTAAAAAATTTTGTCGCTAAAATTTTTTGAAAAACAGGCGTCATAATTCCGAATCCGCAAAGAAATGTCAACAAAAAAAGTTGAAAAAAAACTTTCAGCGGGGAAGCCGTCGGCTTTCAGCATTGGTTAGAGTTTTTTTCCTTGCTGATAGCTGACCGCTGAGAGCTGACAGCGAGCTTTTCGTACAGCAGTCCGTAGCGTATGCCTTGGTCGCTGACGATCGCTTCGTCAGCACCGAAGAGATGCAAAATCCTCTCGGTCAAAAGCGCGCCGGCGAGAATGACGTCGGCGCGCATCGGCTCGAGACCGGCGATTTGCTTGCGCTCAGCGACGGTTTTCGATCGATACAGCGCGGTTTGGCGCTCGATCTCGGCGCGGCGCAAGCGGAAGCCGTGCACCTCGCTGTGCGAATAGTGGCGCAGGCCCTTCTGCACCGCCGCCATCGTGGTGAAGGTCCCGGCGATGCCGACCATCTTTGGAGCCGATATCTTTCCGCCCCAGTCGGCGAGCAGTTTCGCGAGGGACTGATCGACCGCGCTGACGAGCCGCGCGCATTCATCCGGCAAGACCGGATCGCTGCGGAAATGCCGCTCGGTCAAGCGCACCGCGCCGACGTCGATGCTGGCCCAACCCTGAAGCTTGCCGTCTTTCGCCCAGATAAACTCCGTGCTGCCGCCGCCTACGTCCACGACGAGCACCTGGGGCGCATCGATATTCAGCCCTTTACGTACGGACAGGTAAGAATACGCCGCCTCTTCCGCTCCCGACAGAACTCGCAGCTCGAGCTTAAACTCGCGTTTCAGCCGCTCGGTGAAGGTTTTGGCGTTAACGGCGTCGCGCAGCGCGCTGGTGCCGACCGCCGCAACTTCGTCGACACCGGACTGCCGGCATTCACGCATGTAATCGCGCAGCACTGCGACCGCGCGCTCCATCCCGGCGCTCGACAGCGAGCGCGTTTGATCGACGCCCTGCCCGAGTCGCGGGATTTCGCTGCGATCATTGAGGATACTGAACGAGCCGTCGGCCGCGATGTCGGCGATCAGCATCAGGATCGTGTTCGTGCCGACGTCGATGGCGGCGAATTTGGACATAACGAGAAACAGTTACATGTTTCACATGTCCGGATGCAAGTCGAGAAAATACCTAATGACTTTGAACTTTCAGGGCGGGCGACGGAACGCGCTTTTCGCCGATTTCCTCAAGCCAGAGTTCGATATCCGTCAGCGCGCGCTCGACCATCAGCTCTTTTTTGATTTTTTTCGGCGGCGCGGGCGAGAGCGGCGGCAGAATGCCGAAATTCACATTCATGGGCTGGAAGTCTTTGCGCTCCGGATCGGTGATGTACGCCAGCAGCGACCCCAATGCCGTCGTCGCGGGCGGCGCGACAGCGCGCTCGCGGCGCGCGAGACGCGCGGCGTTGATGCCGGCGAGAAGACCCGAGGCCGCCGACTCGATGTAGCCCTCCACGCCGGTGATCTGTCCGGCGAAAAGAATATCCGGCCGCGCGCGCCATTGCAGTGTCGCGCGCAGCTGGCGCGGCGCGTCGATGAACGTGTTGCGGTGAAGGCTGCCGAAGCGGACGAACTCCGCGTGCGCGAGCCCGGGCACGAGCGCGAAGACGCGCTTCTGCTCGGGGTAGGTCATCTTCGTCTGGAAACCGACCATGTTGTAGAGCGTCCGCGCGCGGTTCTCCTGACGCAGCTGCACGACGGCGTACGGTCTTTTCCCCGTGCGCGGATCGCTGAGACCGGTCGGCCGCATCGGTCCGAACGCCAGCGTCTCGCGCCCGCGCCGCGCCATCTCTTCGATGGGCAAGCAGCCTTCGAAATAGCGCAGGTCCTCGAAATCGTGCGCCGGCACTTTTTCCGCCGCGAGCAGCGCGTCGATAAACGCCTCGTACTCCTCGCGCGCGAACGGCAGGTTGATGTAGTCGTCGCCGCCGCGGTCGTAGCGCGAAGCCGAAAAAGCGATCGATTTATCGATCGACTCGGCCGTGGCGATCGGCGAGATGGCGTCGTAATAATAGAGCTGGCGCGCGCCCAGCATGGCTTCGAGCGAGCGCGACAGCGCCGGCGAAGTCAACGGGCCCGAAGCGATAATCGTCGTGCCGTCGGCGGGAATCGCTTCCACCTCGGCGCGGATAAGCTTTACTCCCGTCAGCGATTCGATCTCGCCGGTGACGGCGGCGGCAAACCGCTCGCGGTCGACGGCGAGCGCGCTGCCCGCCGGCACGCGGCACGCTTCGGCGGTCCGGATGATGAGGGAATCGAGCCGGCGCATCTCCTCTTTCAAGAGGCCGGCGGCATTGGCCAGCGATGCGGACCGAAGCGAGTTGCTGCACACGAGCTCCGCGAGATGCGCCGTCGCGTGCGCTTCCGTCGCGCGCTGCGGACGCATTTCGTAAAGCTCGACGTCGACGCCGCGGCGCGCGAGCTGCCACGCGGCCTCCGCGCCGGCGAGACCGCCGCCGATGATGGTCACGGACGGGATCATGAAAGTTCCGAAAGGTAAGTTAAGTAAGGCAAAAGGTAAAAGTAAAGAGCAGGACTCGGGATGTTAATTTTACCCCTTTTCTTTTAACTTTTTACTTCAGCTTGCGGCTGTTCGACCGGCGTATCTTCTATTTTGAGCTTGTAGCCGCATTCTTTCTTGTGGCATTGCCGCACGCGGCCCGCGCGCTTGGTAATCTTCTCGACCGTGATGGGAAAGCCGCACTGCGGACACGCTTCCGCGACCGGCTTGTCCCATACCGCGAACTTGCAATCGGGGTAGCGCTCGCAGCTGTAGAATAATTTTCCGCGGCGCGATTTTCTTTGCTGCAGGCTCCCCTGCTTACACTCCGGGCATTGCACGCCCGTGTCGACGGGCTTCTCGAGGCCGCGGATGTTCTTGCATTCGGGATAGCCGCTGCAGCCGAGGAAACGTCCGTATTTGCCCCAGCGCAGCACCATCGGCCGGCCGCACTGCTCGCAGGTCTCGTTGATCTCTTCTTCCTTGGCGACCTCGATCTCGCCGTTCTCGCCGCGGGTGAAGTTTTTGGTGTTCTTGCACTCGGGATACTGCGGGCAGGCGAGGAACTCGCCGTTGCGGCCCCATTTGATCACCATCATCGAGCCGCACTTCTCGCACGGAATGTCGGTCGGCACCTCCTGCCGCTTGACGTCGCGCATCTCCTTGTCTGCTTTTTTCAAGTCGCGCGCGAACGGCGTGTAAAACTTCTTCATCGCCTTCTGCCAGTCCTGCTTCCCCTCCTCGACCTCGTCGAGCACGTCCTCCATGCCGGCGGTGAACTTGACGTTGAGAATATCCGGGAAGGCGTCGACAAGCAGATCGGTCACCAGAAAGCCGAGCTCGGTCGGTGCGAGCGTGCGGCGCTCGTCGAGCGATACGTACTCGCGGTTCAAGATATTCGAGACGATGCTTGCGTACGTCGACGGCCGGCCGATGCCGTCCTCTTCCAGCTCTTTGATCAGCGTCGCCTGCGTGAAGCGCGGCGGCGGCTGCGTGAAGTGCTGGCGCGGCTCCAGGCCGAGGAGCTTGAGCGCGTCGCCGGTCCTCAAGTCCGGCAGCGTCGCGTCCTGCTCGTCGTCGCCGTCGTCGCGGCCTTCGGTATAAACGCGGATGAAGCCGTCGAACTTGAGCTGCTGTCCGGTGGCGCGAAACAGCGCGTCGCCGACCTGGATGTCGAATCCGGTCTGATCGTAGACCGCCGGACCCATCTGACTCGCGACGAAGCGGGCCCAGATGAGCGAGTAGAGCGCGAAATCCTCGCGCCTGAGAAAGCGGCGGACGCGCTCCGGCGGATGTTCCATCGACGTCGGGCGGATCGCCTCGTGAGCGTCCTGCGCGCTTTTCTTCGAGCGGTAGACGTTAGGCTTCTCCGGCACATAATTCTTGCCGTACTGCTGTTCGACGAAGCGGCGCACGTCGTTGATCGCGTCGTTGGAGACGCGCGTCGAATCGGTGCGCATGTACGTGATGAGGCCGACCGAGCCTTCGTCGCCAAGCTCGACGCCTTCGTAGAGACGCTGGGCGATCTGCATCGTGCGCTGCGGCTGAAAGCCGAGCTTGCGCGACGCCTCCTGCTGCAGCTTGCTCGTGACGAACGGCGGCGTGGGGAACCGGCGCCGCTCCTTTTTCTCGACGTCGGTGATCGTCCACGATTTGCCTTCGAGCCCCGAGGTGATCTCGCGCATCGCAGTTTCGTTCTCGATGCGCTTCTCCTTGTTGTCGATCTTCTCGCCGCGCCACTGATTCAGCCGCGCGGAGAAGGCGGGCGGCACGCGCCCTTCGAGATTCGCCGTAAGCGACCAGTATTCGACCGGCACGAACGCCTTGATCTCGCGCTCGCGCTCGCACACGAGCCGCACGGCGACCGACTGCACGCGGCCGGCGCTCAATCCCCGGCGCACTTTCTTCCATAGGATCGGGCTGATCTGATAGCCGACCAGGCGGTCGAGAATGCGGCGCGCGATCTGCGCTTCGAACTTCTGCTTGTCGAGCTTCTTCGGGTTGGCGATCGCGTCCTGCACGGCCTTGCGCGTGATCTCGTTGATCAGCACGCGATGAATGCGGAAGTGGTTCTTCCCGAGCTGATCGGCGATGTGCCAGGCGATCGCCTCGCCTTCGCGGTCGGGGTCGGAAGCGAGATAGATATTATCTTTCCCCTTCGCCGCCGACTTGAGCTCGTCGACGACCTTCTTCTTCCCCTGAATGACGTGAAAGTCCGGCTTGAAGTCCTTCTTGATGTCGACGCCGAGCTTGCTCTTCGGCAGATCGACGATGTGGCCAACGGAGGCCTTCACCTGAAAGTCGCGCCCGAGATATTTGCCGAGCGTTTTCGCCTTCGCGGGCGATTCTACGATGACCAGATTCTTAGCTGCCATAAAAATTTAATAAATAAGCGCCGGTGTTGTTTTTAAGCCCCGCTCGTTACATTACCTGAAATTTTTTTCCTGGCAATTGCCTGAGCAATCCCCGGATCTCGAGATCGAGCAGAATCTCGGAAGTTTTTCCCGGATTGATGCCGCTTTGCTCGATGATTTCATCGATCTGCCGCGGCGCGTCGGCGACGAGGGCGAAGATTTTTTTCGCCTCCGCGCTCAAATCCGCCGGCAGCACCGCGCGGGGCTTCGCCGCCGCGTCAGCTCGGGAAACGAGCTGCGGCGCGATTTCTTCGATGATGTCTTCGACGCGCTCGACGAGCTTGGCGCCCTGGCGGATCAAGCGGTGCGGACCGCGGCTGCGGCTCGCGCCCGCCGCGCCCGGAACCGCGAACACCTCGCGCCCCTGCTCGAGCGCCTGCGCCGCCGTGATGAGCGATCCGCTCTTCTCGGTGGCTTCGACCACGACGACGCCGACGGCGAAACCGCTGATGATGCGGTTGCGCGCCGGGAAATGGAACGAGAGCGGCGGCGTTGCGATCGGCAATTCCGAGACGACCGCGCCGCGCTCGCAAATGCGCCGGTAGAGCTTCTCGTTTTCGCGCGGATAAATCACGTCGATGCCGGAGCCAAGGACGGCGATGGTCCGGCCGCCGGCTTCGAGCGCCGCCTCGTGCGCCGCCGCGTCGATGCCGCGCGCCATTCCGCTCACGATCGTAAAGCCCAGCGCCGCGAGACCGCGGCTCAGCTCGCGCGTCAGGCTGATTCCGTATTCGCTCGCCGCGCGCGTGCCGACGATCGCGACCGCGCGCTCGTCGCCGCTCGCGAGCTCGCCCTTGACGTAGAGGAACGGCGGCGGATCGGCGATCGCTTTCAGCCGCGCGGGATACAACGGACTCATATAAGGCACGATGCTCGCACCCGCCGCCGCTGCGCGCATCAATTCTTTTTTAACGTCTTCCCATTCCGAAAAGCGGAGCAGCCCTTCGGCGACCGGCCGGTCGAGTCCCGGAACTCGCGCGAGCGTTTCCGCGGAAGCGGACAGGGCGCGAATCGGATCGTCGAAAAAATCCGTAAGCTTCTTGAACGTCGCCGGCCCGAGACCGCGGACGCGCGCGAGCGCGAGCCAGGGCGCGGCTGCGCTTTCTTGCGGCGCCGATGGCGCCGCGATGTCGGCGATTGTCTCCATTTTATTTGCCTGCCCGTACCGGCGATGCCGGCGGCCGAGCACAATTTTATAATATTATGCGAAAAACGCGCCAAATGCCAGCCGCGGCCGTCCAGCCGGGCCGGTTGCGTCTAGTGTGACTACGGTGAATTGAGCAATAAGTCAAGATTTCCGCTGAGATTCCGTAAATTCGCGCACGATGGGCTCGCGTTTAAGAGCGCCTTCGCGATCTTCCGCGGCTTTTTGGAGGATTCAATTTTTGTCTCCTGCTTTGCACATTTGTGCCTTCTTCGCGCCGGCCGCGGATCGAGAGCCTCAGAGGCGCGCCTTCGAAGCCGAGCGCCTCGCGGAGCTGGCGCACGAGGTAGCGCTCATACGCGGGACCGATGCCCTGGGCGAAGTTGACGAACAGCGCGAATGTCGGCGGGCCGACGGCAATTTGCGTCGCGTAGAAGAACTTGACCGGCTTTCCGTGCGCGAGCGGCGGCGGATATTGCGCGAAGATCGCGCGGAGCGCCTGGTTGAGCGGCGACGTCGGTATTTTCAGTTTGTACGCCGCCGCAACGCTCTTGACCGCCGCCATCATCTTCCCGACGCCCTGTCCGGTCGCCGCCGAAATGAATTTGACCGGCGCGAAGTCGACAAACGGCAGCTTGCGGTAGACTTCCTGCCGATACGCGCGCGGATCTTTTTTATCAGGCGCAACGGCGTCCCATTTGTTGACGGCGAGCACGAGCCCTTTGCCGCGCTCGGCCGCGTAGGCGAGGATCTGTGCGTCCTGGCTCGTCACGCCTTCCGTGCCGTCGATGATATAGACGATGACGTCGCCGCGGTCGATCGAGCCGAGCGAGCGCACGACGCTGTAATGCTCCAGGCGATCGGCGATGCGCGCCTTGCGCCGGATGCCGGCGGTGTCGATCAGCGTATACGATCTGCCGGCGAACTCGAGCGGCGTATCGATCGCATCGCGGGTCGTGCCCGGCGTCGCGTCGACCACCGAGCGTTCGTAGCCGAGCAGGCGATTCGCGAGCGTCGACTTGCCGACGTTCGGCCGGCCGACGACGCCGAGCGCGAGCGGCCTCGTCTCTTTCTCTACCGTTGTCTCTGTCTCTTCGCCGGGAAAAGTTTTGACGACGCGGTCGAGCATCTCGCCGACGCCGAGGCCGTGCTCGGCGGAGACCGGCAGGATTTCGTCGACGCCGAGCGCGTAGAATTCGTAGAGGCCGTTCTCGCGCGCCGCGCTGTCGATCTTATTTGCGGCGAAGAAAACCGGCTTCGGCACTCTGCGCAGCAGATCGACGGCGTCGCGGTCGAGCGGGTGGAGACCGGCCTTGCCGTCGAAGAGAAACACAATCGCATCCGCCTCTTCGATCGCGAGACGGGTCTGCTCCTGCACCTGCTTTTTCAGCGCCGTCTCGGCTTCGGGCTCGAAACCGCCGGTGTCGATCACGAGAAATTTTCTCCCCGACCACTCGGCGGTGCCGTAATTGCGGTCGCGCGTGACGCCCGGCAGATCGTGCACGATCGCCTTGCGCTCGCGCGTGAGGCGGTTGAAGAGCGTCGACTTGCCGACGTTCGGCCGCCCGACGAGCGCTAGGACCGGCAGACGCCGCGGCAACGCCGCAGTCGCGGAAATATTTTCGATCGCCTCGGCCATCACAACCCCAGTTCGCTCAGCGCGTTCGGGTCCTGCGTCCAGCCGGGGTCGACGCGGATGAACAGCTCGAGAAAAACTTTGCAGCCCAAAAGCTTTTCCAGCTCCTTGCGCGCCTCGATGCCGATCTCCTTCAGCATCGCGCCGCGCTTGCCGATAAGGATCGGCTTGTGCGTCTCGCGCTCGACATGGATCGTCGCCTTGACGACGACGAGATTTTTTTCCCCTTTTTCCGTGAACTCGTCGATCGTCACCGCGGTTCCGTAAGGGATCTCCTCGCGCGTGCGGAGGAAGACTTTCTCCCGCACGATCTCCGCGGCGAGAAAGCGCTCGGTCTGGTCGGTAATCTCCCCTTCGGTGTAGTAGCGCGGCCCTTCCGGCAAAAGCTTCTCGATGCGATCGAGGACGAGCTCGACGCCGTCGCCTTTCAGCGCGGTGATCGGAATGATCTCGCGGCCGGGCAGAAGCTCGGCGAGGCGCTGGATCAGCGGCAGCAGCTTTCCCTTCGCGACGAGATCGATTTTATTCAGCAGCACGATGACCGTCGCGTCGAGCGGCTTCAGCCGCTCGGCGATCTCCACGTCGTCTTTGCGCAGCCCCTCGCGCGCGTCGACGAGCCACAAAATTCCGTCGACTTCCCCGAGCGTGTTGAGCGCGACGTCGACCATACGCCGGTTGATGAGCGACCGCGCTCGGTGAATCCCGGGCGTGTCGAGAAAAATCGTCTGCGAATTATCGGTCGTGTGGATGCCGGCGATACGGTTGCGCGTCGTCTGCGGCTTGGGCGAGACGATCGCGATCTTCTGCCCGAGCAGGCGGTTCAGCAGCGTCGACTTCCCGACGTTCGGCCGCCCGACGATCGCGATGTAGCCCGAGCGATGGCCGGGGGGCGTCTTTGGCGCATCTTCGGATGCCATGGTTTTCTATCCGCGAAAGATAAAATACGCCGCGCCGACGAGACACAGCGCGGCCCAGAGATAATCCAGTTTTACCGATTGCTGCATGTAAAACAGCGCGAAGGGAACAAAGACCGACAGTGTTATAACTTCCTGCAGAATTTTCAACTGCGCGAGGCTTAGCTCCGTGTAGCCGATGCGGTTGGCCGGCACCTGGAGCAGATATTCGAACAGCGCGATGCCCCAGCTCACGAGCGCGGCGACATACCATGCCTTGTCGTTCAAATTCTTCAGATGCGCGTACCATGCAAACGTCATGAAGACGTTCGAGCAGACGAGTAGCAGCGATGTTCGCACGATCACGGGCATCTTTACCTCAATTTATTTTTTGAAGGCTTTCAGGTTCACGCCGAGGTTGTTGCCGAGCCAGAGCGAGCGATCGAGGTGATCGCCCTTGCCTTCGCCGGTCTCGGGATGCACGAGGACATCGAGACCTTCGCGGTTGAGCATCAGCCACGGCACGACCTTCTCGAATTCTTCGGGCGCGAACAGCGCCTGGTACATGGGCTTCAGATGCGGCCCGACGAGCTCGTCATGCCAGCTTCCGAGTTTGACGTTGAATTCGCCCAAGCCTTCGCGCACGCGCGCCGCGACAGCTTTCGTCTCCGGCGTATAATAAATGTGCGCGTGGTAGCCCCGAATATCCGCGATCGGCCGCGCCATACATACCCCCATTATTCAGAAATAATGCTAAGTTCGATCGCGGCAAGAAGCAAGTTCTTATATTTCGCCGCGGCGGAAGCAGCCGGCGAGATGATCGTTGACCATGCCGACCGCCTGCATGAACGCGTAGCAGATCGTCGTGCCGACGAACGTAAAGCCGCGGCGCTTGAGCTCGCGGCTCATAGCGTCGGATTCCGGCGTGTTCGCGGGGACGTCCTTCGGCGCGCGAAAGCGGCTGCGTTTGGGCTTGCCGCCGATGAATTGCCAAACGAATTCGTCGAAGCTGCCGAGCTCGCGCCGAACTTCGAGAAACGCCCGCGCGTTCGTGACCGCCGCCGCGATCTTGAGGCGGTTGCGGATAATACCGGGATCGGCGAGCAGCCTTTTGATTTTCCGCACGTCGTAGCGCGCGATCTTCGCCGCGTCGAACCCGTCGAACGCGCGCCGGTAAGCGTCGCGCTTCTTGAGCACCGTCTCCCAGCTAAGGCCTGCCTGCGCGCCTTCGAGAATAAGAAATTCGAACAAGCCGCGATCGTCGTGGAGTGGCACGCCCCATTCGTTGTCGTGATACGCGATGAGAATTTCGGATTTCGCCCAGAAACAGCGGCGGCGCTGCGGGTAAGCTTTCAAAACGCGCCCTGGCGCAGGAGCGCGACCCAGCGGGCGAGCGCGTCGAGCAGCATCTTGATGCGCTCGCGGAGCTTCTCGTCCGTGAGATTTCCTTCGGCGTCGAAGCTTTTCGCCGCGTGCGAGACATAGATATCCGGTTTGGGCAGCACGAGCGTCTCGGTGAAAACGAACGACTGCCGGAGCGCGAGCTGCGCGCGCGCCGTGCCCATCTGCCCGCCGGACGCGCCCATGATCGCCGCCGGCTTTTTTTGTAGCGGCGATTGGTTCGCCGGCCGCGAGGCCCAGTCGATCGCGTTCTTCAACAGGCCGGGCACGGAATAATTGTATTCCGGCGTCGCTATCAACAGCGCGTCGGCGGCGCGGGTTTTTTCCTTGAACTCGGCGACCGGCGGCGGCAGTCCCTGCTCCTCGACGTCCGCGTTGTAGAGCGGAATCGGCGCGAGATCGAATGTCTCGATCGCCATGCCTTCCGGCGCGACTTGAACGGCGGCGCGGATTAGGCCGCGGTTAAACGAATTGCGCCGCAAACTACCGGCGAACGCCAGGACGCGCAGTTTCTCGGGAGCCATAAAACGTTCCGTTTCGCCTAGCCGACCTTCTGCCGGGGCGCATCTTGGAACAGCGGCCGGCCGCTCCCGCAGTTCCAGCACTCGGTGAACTGGCCGTCGATTTCGATGCGGCACTTCTTGCAGTTCCACGGCTTGGTCGCCGGTCTTAGCGGCGCGAGCACCCGCTTCAAGACTCGCCGCGCCTCGGCGTAGCGCTGATCGTCGAGGACCCACAGCTCGGGCCAGCATTCGATCGGCGGCAGCTCGCCCATGGCGCCCGCCAGATAAAGGTTCTTCACGGTGCAGCGGACGCCTCCGCTTTCGAGCAGGTTCTTCAAATGGTTGATAACGAGCGGACTCTGAGCGGTGTACAATTTTTTCATGATTGCAGCGCCTGCTTCGCCCAATTGAGGATGATTTCCTTATCGCCGGGCGCGAGCTTGGCTTCGGGATGCACCAGGACATAATACCACTGCGGCATTTTGTTCGCTTCGACCTGTTCGACCATCTCCTTGAATTTTCTCGCACGGCGGCCGGCGGTGAATTGATTCCAAACGGAAAAATTGACTTCGCGCCGCCCTTCGGAAACGTCGCTCGAAAGCAGCCAGGACACCGGCGCGACGCGCGCGTACCACGGCCAGCGCGTTTCGTTCGAGTGACAATCATAGCACGAGCGCCGGAGAATTTTTTTCACGTCGTCCGGCGCCGAGATATCGCTCTCCACCGGCGGATTAGCGCGCTCGACCGGAACGAATTGAATCGCGGCGAGCGCCGCGACAAAGACCACACCTGCCCGCATGAGCCATTTTCTCATCGCGCTTGAGCTTCCTCCTAGGATATCGGCGGAAAGGCCGCCGTCGGATAATTCTATGTGATCGGAGCGGCTTGTGCAAAGCGCGCGCGCCGCGGCAGCGCGGTTCGCGGCCAGCGGCGCGCGGCGAGATCGGCGAGAAAAAGCGCAAGACCCAGGCCCGCGAGCGGCTGCCAGATGGCGCGCGACGCGGTGGCCTTCGCCGGATGCGGCGTCATGAGCCGCTTGATTCCCTGTTCCCATCGGTCGGCGCGCAGCAGCTCGCCGCCGGTCTCCTCCGCGACGCGGCTCAGCAGCGGCAGGTTCGGCCTCAGTTCATGATATTCGCGCGGGTAGGGAACGACGAACGGAACGGTTCCGATCGTCGCGGGCGCCGAGCCGAAGCCGTCTTCGTGAAGCGTCAAGAGGTACGAGCCGCGCTGGTCCGCGCTCAAGCGGCCCTCATAGCGCCCGGGCGCCGTCTGCCGGAACGCCGCGACCGAAGTCGCG
>DASWZY010000013.1:0-2342 GCA_036407055.1 Binatia bacterium | reverse complement strand
CAGCTCCTAAAGCCCGGCGAGCACGCCGGGGCGCACCGGCACATGGCCGGCGCGATCCGCTTCATTACGAAAGGGCGCGGCGCGCGGCTCGTCGTCGACGGCGAGTCGTTCGAGATCGGCGAAGGCGACTTCGCCACGACGCCGAATTGGAGCTGGCACGACCACGTAAACGAAGGCAATGAGACGCTCATGTGGCTCGATGTGCTCGACTCGCCGCTTGTGCGCATGCTCCAGGTCGACTTCCACGAGCCGGCGGCGGAGCCGCACCAGCGGCTCACGCGCGCAGAGGGTGCTTCCTACGCGGAGTTCGGCCCGTTGCGCCCGAGCTGGGTGCGCAGCGATTCGATTCAGCCGCCGGCCTATGTCTACCGCTGGGAAGACACCGAGCGGACGCTAAAGAGCGTCGGCGAGCGCCCCGGCGACCCTTACGACGGCATTGTCCTCAATTATGTCAACCCGGTTACCGGCGGAGCGACGCTGCCGACGTTCAACTGCGCGATCCAGATGATCCGCCCGGGAGAGAAGACGCTCGCGCACCGCCACACGAGCTCGACGATCTACTATGTCTTCAAAGGAAGCGGCACATCGTTCATCGGCGACGAGCGCTTCGACTGGGAAGAGGGCGACTCGTTCGTCGCGCCGCTCTGGCAGCCGCATCGGCACGAAAACAGCCACAAAGAGCCCGCCATTCTTTTCACCATGAGCGACGAGCCGCTGATGCGCGCGCTCGGCTTTTACCGCGAGCAGGAGGAAAAGCGATGAGGAAATTACTCCTCGGCGTCGTTTCCGCGCTTGCGCTGCTCGGCATGCTTTTCCCGCGCTGCGCCGCCGCGCAGAAACTCGTCGTCGGCTGGTCGGCCGTGAGCGCGCTCAACTCGCCCTACTGGGTGATGCAGGACGCCGGCTTTCTAAAGCAGGAGGGCCTCGACACCGACCTGATCTATATCGCCAGCTCCTCGACCATCGCCCAGGCGCAGCTTGCCGGCGACGTTTCGGTCTCGACCGCCAACAGCCAGGTGATCGCCGATATCGGCCTGCAAGGTGGCGACCTCATCGCGATGGGCTCGGTGATCAACGTCGCCGCGTTCTATATCATGGCCTCGCCCGAGATAAAGCGCGTCGAGGACTTGCGCGGCAAGCCGGTCGGCGTCACGCGCTACGGCGCTTCGACGGATTTTTCCATGCGGCTGTTTCTCCGCAAGTACGGCCTCGAGCCTGTGCGCGACGTTCCGATCATCCAGATCGGCGAGATGCCGGCGATCGCCGCAGCGCTCTCGAAGCACTCGATCTACGCCGCGCCGATGTCCTATCCGATGGCTTTCATCGCGCAGCAGGCGGGCATCAAGACGCTCGCCAATCTGGCGAAAGAGGACATTCCGTTCGTCCACGTCGGAATCGGCGTGACGCGCCGCTTCGTGAAGGACCACCGCGCGCAGGCGAAGGCGGTGCTGCGCGCGTACGGCCGCGCGGTCCACTTCATGCACACGAACAAGGAAGAATACAAAAAGATCCTCGCGAAGTATTCCAAGGTCACCGATCCCGCGATGCTCGACGGCAGCGTGCAGTACGCGTACGATTTCGTCGAGAAGGTGCCGCTCGTGAAGCCGCAGGCGTTCCAGGTGACGCTCGACGTCATCGCGCAGAAAAATCCCAAGGCGAAATCCGCCAAGCCCGAGCAGTTCTTCGACAACAGCCTGGTTCAGGAACTCATCAACGAGAAGTTCTTCGTCTCGCTCTGGGGCAAGAATCCGTAACGCCGCGTGACCCTGATTCTCAACAACGACGACGTCCGCAGCGTCCTCACGATGGAGGTCGCGATGCGGGCGCTGGAAGAGGCCTACGCGCAGATGGCGCGCGAGGAGGCGGTCTGCCGGCCGCGCATCGACATCCAGATCCCGACGTCCGATCCGAATAAAGTCTACCAGTGGGGGACGATGGAAGGCGGATCGATCTCCGGCTACTTCGCGATCCGCATGAAGTCGGACGTCATTTACGAGCAGGAATACAACGGCGCCGTCACGCAGGAGAAATACTGCGTGCGGCCGGGCAACTACTGCGGTTTAATTTTACTCACGAGCATACAGAACGCCGAGCCGCTCGCGCTGATCAACGACGGTTATCTCCAGCACATCCGAGTCGGCGCGGACTCCGGCATCGGCGCGAAATATATGGCCAAGAAGGACGCGCGCGTTCTCGGCATGCTCGGCTCCGGCGGCATGGCGCGCTCGCACGCCGAATCTTTTCTGCTCGCGCGCAAGATACGCCGTATTCAAGTCTACAGCCCGACCAAAGAGCACCGTGACGAGTACGCGCGGGAAGTCGGCGAGCGTTTCGACATCGAG
>DASWZY010000012.1:0-10292 GCA_036407055.1 Binatia bacterium | reverse complement strand
TCCGGCGGCAGCGGCTGCTTGGCGAAGGCGTCGAGCGCCGCGCCGGCGATCCATTTCTCCTTCAGCGCGCGGATAAGCGCTTTCTCCTCGACGGCCTTGCCGCCCGTGAGATTGATGAAGTAAGCGCCCGGCTTCATCATGCGCAGCTCTTCTTCGCCGATCATTTTTTCCGTCGATGGGATCGACGCAAGCGAGAGCACGACAAAATCGGCTTGTTCGAGCAGCCGCGGCAAAAACTCCGGCCCGCCGAGCTCGTCGACATAAGGCGGCCTGTCGCCCGCAGTCCGCTTGGCTGCGACGACGCGCATCCCGAGCGCCTTGGCCTTTTGCGCGAGTTCGTTGCCCACCGTGCCGAGGCCGACGATGCCGAGAGTCTTGCCGGCGACCTCTTCCGGCTCGACGCGCTCCCACCTTTTTTCTTTTTGATTTTCCCAGCACTCGGCTAGCTTCTTCGCGAGCGCGAAGATGCACGCGAGCGCGAACTCCGAGAACGAGCGGCCGTGGATGCCTTTCGAGCCTGTCACCTGAATCGGCCGCCGCTTCACCTCGGGCGTGAGATAGGCGTTCGCGCCACCGCGCGTGACGTGAAGCCAGCGGAGCTTGTGCATGCGCGATAAAAGATTCTCCGGCACGGGATCATCCGTAAAAACGCCGTCGATGTCCTCCACGCTTCTCATATTGCCGTCGTCCATGATGAAGTGGACATGGGGAAAGTCGTTACGCAGCACTTGCATATCCTCGGCGGGAATCGGCACGCGTATCCAAATGCGGCATTTTTCCATGCGCTACAAAGATATAGAGCGCCGCTCGCGCTTGTCAACGCTCGTCTTGAAACGCGGCATACCGAGAGCCGTCGGCTGCCCAAGGCGAAGCGCGGCGTCGCAGGCAAGCTTTCCATTACTCGCGGAAATTAGGGATGAGGGCTTTTTCGCCGCGCCTCTACGACTAACTTCGCTTCTGCGCCCGCGTTATCGCAGGCTCCAGCGATTGCCGCCCGTCTGGCGCGCGCAGAAGGCCCGTGCGGCGTCGACCGGACGGCTGGTGCCGCCGATGTCGGCGATCACGTCGAAGCAGTGCTCGCGGCGCTTGAAGCGGTAGCTCTCCAGCGGATCGAATTCGATCGTGTTCACACCGGGACGCAGATAATAGACGCGCGCGCGGCCGACGATATCGCCGTCGCTGCGCTCGCGGATACGGAGCGTCGTCTGGCATTCGCCGCTCGCGTCGCTGCGAACGCGCACCCGCCACATGCGCACGCGCTCGCCCTGCGCGACGGGATCGGGCGTCATGTCGAGATCAGTGATGTTGAGGCGGTGATCGCCGCCGCAATACGCGTAGCCTCCGCCGCCAGAACCTCCGCCGCCGGGCTGTTGAACGACGCAGCCGGCGAGCGCCGTCGCGGCGACAATTCCGAGGAGCGAAAATTTTCTCATGTGCCAGTCTCCTTCGAAGCGGATTTCGCCGAGCTTACGCATCGAGACGTGCCGTGTCAATATTCCGGCAAGTTGACATGGCCGGAACGCTTCGTTAGGCTCGCGCGCATGCGACGCAACACAGGATTATTCGCCGCGCTGGCAATCTTAGTACTCTCTGCCGCGTCCTCCAGCGCCGCCGACAGGCTCGTCGGCATCCACTCGGCGCGCGTGCTCTCGCAGGCAATGCCATGGATCGCCGCCGAAGCGGGTCTGTTCAAGAAATACAACCTCGACTTTCAGCTCGTCTACATCGCGTCGTCGCCGGCCGTCACCGCCGCGATGCTCGGCGGCGACGCCGAGATCGCGCTCACCGGCGGCGAGGGCAACATCCGCGCCTACGTACAGGGCGCGACCGACTTCGTTTTCATCGGCGCGGTCAAGAACGTCTTCACCCACAGCATTCTCGCCGGTCCGGCGATCAAATCGGCGGAGGACCTCCGCGGGAAAAAAATCGGCGTCAATCGCATCGGCAGCAACCCGCATTTCTTCACCGTCCAAGCCCTCAGGCAGAAGGGGCTCGATCCCGTCAAGGACGTGCAGCTGATTCAGTCCGGCGGCTCGCCCGAGACGCTCGCCGCGCTCATTTCAGGCAATCTCGACGCCGCGTGCCTCAATCCGCCGTCCGACACGCAGGCGCTCGCGCACGGCTTTCACTACGTCATCTACGGCCCCGACCAAAAGATCCCGTATGCCGCGACGGCTTTCGTGACACGGAAGACGGTGCTGGCCAAGCGCGCGCCGGTCATCGGCGAATTCATGAAGGCGATGGCCGAGGCGTCGAAGATTCTGCACGAGGACCGCGAGTTCACCTACAAGGTCATGAGCAAATATCTGCGCGTGACCGACCGGAAGATTCTCGACGCGTCGTACAATACCGAGATCAAGGCGCTCGAGAAGCGCCTCGATATCCGCCCGGAGGCGTTCCAGTCGATCCTCGACGAGATCGCGAAGACCGATGCGCGCGCGAAGAGCATCAAGCCGGACGATCTGATCGACCGTCGCTATCTCAACGACTTTGCAAGGAGCGGCTTTTTTGACAGACTCTGGGAAGCGAAGAGGTGATGCCATGGCGACTTTCCGCGACCAGCTGACCGCGCGGCGCGACAAGAAGCACAGCAAAGACCATCCGTTCTTCAACAAGTGGGCGGCGGGCGAGCTGACCAAAGAGCAGACCGCGCTCTATTGCCAGCAGCACTTTCACTTCGTCGGCGAGTATCTCAACTGGATGGCTTACCAGGCGTCGCAGATTCCGCACCGCGACGTGAAAACGTACCTCTTCGAGAACCTCGGCGACGAGGAAAATCCGGACGATCGCCACCTCGACATGCTGAAGGATTACGTTGCGTCCGCCGGGCTGCCGCGCGAGAGCGTCGAGGCTTCGCCCGTCCTCGTCGGCACGGAGGGACTACAGAACTGGGGCTGGCGCATGATGTATCAAAAGCCCTGGCAGGCGACGCTCGCGGGCATGTTCATCGGCCTCGAATCGCAATTCCTCGATATCTGCAAGAAGCTCGTGCCGGCGCTGCACAAGCATTACGGCTATAAGCCCGGCCAGCGCGAGATCCGGTTTTTTGAGGAGCACATCGGCGCGGACGAGATCCACGCCGGCAAGGGCTTCGCGATCGTCGAGAAGTACTGCAATACGCCGGAGCTCCAGGATGCGGCATTCAAAACCGTGGAAGAGGCGACGGTCAGGCGCTGGCGCTACATGAACAGCGTCTACTGGTACGCGCTGCACGGGAAGCTCGACGACACGCCGCAAGGATAGAACTTAAAGGGTTTACGGGTTACGGAGCTGAAGGGTTAAAAACAGGAGTTGCTCGCATGAGTGTCCGGGCTTTTAACCCTTAAACCCTGCAGCCCTTCAACTATTACTTTAGATTCCCTCGCCCAGTCCGCGCTGCGTGCCGTGCGACGGGCTGCGGTTCTCTTCGAGCGATTTCTGGAACTTCCGGGGGAGCGGCGGCTTGCGCGAAGTCATGAAGCGGACAAATTCCTCTTTCGCGGCGATCAGCATCCTCGCATTGCTCTTTCTCTCCTCGCCGATGGTGGAAGCGGCAAGGCGGTAGTCGTGCGCGGGAAAGACCTGGATCCCGTCGCCCAGCGCGGCGAGCTTGCGCAGGCTCTCGAACTGCTTCT
Source organism: Binatia bacterium (assembly GCA_036407055.1). Taxonomy (GTDB): domain Bacteria; phylum Desulfobacterota; class Binatia; order UBA9968; family UBA9968; genus JAJPJQ01. The sequence continues at coordinate 6,678 of DASWZY010000012.1, read as the reverse complement.
CGGCGTCGCCGCCGGGGAGGTCGGTGCGGCCGCAGCCGCCAATCAGCAGCGTATCGCCGGTGAAAAGCCGCTCGCCGGCAAGCAGGCACATGCCGTCTTCGGTGTGGCCGGGCGTATGGAGCACACGGATATCGACCGTGCCGCAACGGATCGCGTCCCCGTCGTTCAATCTCATGTCCACGTACGGCGCGTCGGTAGCGCGGTGCATCACGACCTTCACGTCCGCGCTCTCGCGCAACATCTTGCACGCCGAGACGTGGTCGGCGTGCGTATGCGTATCGATCGCGTAGAGAAGCTTCGTGTCGAAGAACTCCGCGAGGCCCAGGTATTCCTCGATTTTCGCTTCTTCGGGGTCGATCACGAGCGCGACTTTGTCGCGCTTACAGCCGAGAAAGTAGGAGAGACAGCCGCTCGAGCGGATCTGCTCGAAAATAATTTCCTGCGCGGCCATCAGACGCGGACGACGGTGCCTTTCTCCGGATTGTAGCGGTGGCGCTCGATCATCTCGAGATCGTAGCTCAGGAAGCGAAAGACCAATGCCGGGCCCTCGGCCGCGTGCGTCGAGTGAATGTCGCCGGGCACGTAGGCGTACGCGACGCCGGGAGAGAGACGGTGCAATTCTTTTTTCTGCACCGCGGCGCGGCCCGGCTCCTTGCCGTCGTCCGTGCGCTCGTACAGCGCGATCTCCGTAAGCCCGGAATACGCGCCATAGACGACCCAGCAGGGGCCGTGGTCGTGCGGCGTGTTGCCGTGGCCCTGCTTGTGCACGTGGCCCATCTGGATGAAGCCGTGCTGCGGGTCGCGGTAGAGCTCGCGCGAGGGCTTCCCGTCGCGGAGAATCTCCGCCATCCATGGCTCCTCGGGAGCGGTGGACTTGAGCATCTTCTCCATCAGCGCCCGCACCTTGAAAGGCAGCTGGGGGTCTTTGCCGTCGCCCCACACCGCGCGGACCTCCGCAATGTAGCGCTCGAACGAATTATCCTCATGACGCACGCTGATGGCCATGGCAGTTCTCCTTTGCTGTCGTTTTTACCACTTTCGCCGCGGTATAGTCCAGTCGGATACCCTCACCTCAATCCTCTCCCTGAAAGGGCGAGGAAGAAATGGACCCATTCGCAACCGGGTCTAGAGATCTCACACTCTCCCGCCTCGGGAGAGGGCAGAGTGAGGGCAATCGCGTTGACACCCGGCCGCGGCGTTTGATACCCATAGAAAATCGGGCGCGCCGCCGCGGGCGCCCACCTATGGACTCCAAAGCGCTGCGCCACGTCATGGGCCATTTCGCCACCGGCGTCACGATCGTGACGACCTGCGACGCGTCGGGAACCCCGTTCGGCCTGACCGCCAATGCCTTCGCCTCGCTCTCGCTCGATCCGCCGTTAGCGCTGGTCTGCGTCGACAAGGCGGCGTCGTGCTACAGCTGCTTCGCCGGCTCGGGACACTTCGCCGTCAATGTCCTCGCCGAGCACCAGGAAGAGGTGTCGCGGCGCTTCGCAACGAAAAGCGTATCGAAGTTCGACGGCATCGGCTGGCGCGCGAGCGAGCGCGGCCTCGCGCTGATCGAAGGCGCGATCGGCCACATCGAATGCAAGATCGTCTACTCCTACGACGGCGGCGACCACACGATCTACGTCGGCGAAGTTCTTCACGCCGCGGCCGCCGAAGAGGGCAAACCGCTGTTATTCTACAAAGGGAAGTACCACAAATTGCCGGAGTGAAGGCGTCCGGCGCCTTACAAAGCCGCCGCTTCCTATCGCCGCCCGGAAAACGCCGCGAGAGGCCTCGCACCGTACGGATTAAGCAAAGTTCCCGCCGTCACTCTGGGTTCTGCTGCTGCCGTAAAGAGCAGGACGGCATCCTGCGGCGGTGGAACCGTCCTAATCCGCGCGCGGCGACTCAGGGCGTCTTCGAGACGAGATCCAACACCTCTCCGGTCTGGAGATCTACATCGCGCACGAGCCCGACCCCAGGGCAATAGAATTTATTTTCGAGCGCGTCCGGCTCCAAGGGCGTTGTTTCCTTGGTCTTGATGCAGTTGATCATCGTGCCGAAGCCAGGGAGCGTGATCGTTTCCGTCACGCTCAGCACTTCGGCAATGTCCTCGGCGACGCCGGGTAAAAACTCCTGCCGGTAGACGTCGCCGACCTTCGGATTCGCTTTCATCGCGATGCCGGGTTTGGCGCCGTCGATGCCGCCCGTCCACGATCCTTCGAGGCTGACGATCAGGCCGTCCTGCAGCTCCTTCGAGTTCTCTCCGAAGTACCAGACGTTGCCGTCTGGGTCCTGGCAGAACCAATCGAGCGTGTCCTCGGTCAGATCGCCGTTCACCTTCACCGTGTCGTGGACCTCGCGGCAGTCGGCGCCGAGAATGTTTCTCGTGTTGTTCGTTACGACGACCTCGTTATGCTGGCCGAGGTTGCTCTCGTAGACGAATGTCGTTCCCGTCGTGTAGGCGAGATATTGGTTGGTCAGCGTTCCCGAAAACTTCGTCGAGTCGATCTTCGGATCGTACGCCGCGCCCCCGAGTTGCCTGCAGACCCTGTCGCGCGCATCGTTTTGGTCGTCGCAGCTTTGCAGCGCGTCTTTTTGATCCGCCTGCGCTTGTTGCTGGCAGGCCTTGCGGGCGCTGGCGTCCGACAGGTTGTAGCATGTGGCGAGCGCGTTCCAGAAATCGCTCTGGGCGCTCGCCTGGCAGGAGCGCTCGCTTACCGTCGAAGACAGCAGGCAGACGTTGCCGGACGGCGCGGCCGATGCGGTATCGAGCACGGACATGAGGAAAAACGCTCCGGCGAGGAAGAAGATGAACCCGAGAGGAGCCACGATGCGACGAAAAGGGAATTGCATAAATGCCTCCTTTCGCAACGCGTTTGCCAGCAATACTAGGATTAAACTAAGATGATGGCAAGTTAAATTTTATGGTGACGATAAGGTTGGTTGGGGAAGAGGGGAGGCCGGTGTTGTCCAACAATGGAGAGTGCCACAAAGCCCGGCGCGGGCGGCCGGCTTGAAGCGCGTCCTCATTTCAATCCTCCGCCGCATGCTCGGCGCGCTCATGGGCTTTTTGAGCGCCGGCGTCGTCTGCTTCGTCATCATCGTCGTCGCGATGGTCCTCTGCCGCTCGACTTTCGGTGCGCGCAACATCCGCATCGCGGTCCTCGCCGCCGCCATTCTCGGCGCCCTCGCCGGCTTCTTCATCCCGCGCGTAAACACCCGGCTTCTCGATCCCTGGTTCAGTATTTTCGGAGAGCTGTAGAGCCGATTAGAAGAACGCCAGCGCGCGGATCTCGATGCTCTCGCGCTGCGGCGCGTCGGGCGGGCTGGTGGGATCGTCGAACGCGGCGTGCGCGGTCCAGCGCGCGCGGCCGTCCTTGGCGGAATCGAAGGTCTTGAAGACGATCGCCTCATTGCGGCGCATATTGGGAAAATAATACCAGCGGTGCGCCGGGTTGTAGGCGATGTGGTAGATCTCGCCGACGCGGTCGGGATAGCGCCGCTCGGTGCGGATCATGTCCTTGATCGGCAGGCTGCGCGCGTCGGCGACCGCGAGCGGCGCGGTCACGACAGGGTTTCGGATCGGCCGCCAGGTCTGGATCACGGCGAAGCGGCGCTTCAACAGATCCTCCGCCTCGGCGGGCAATAGATCGCGCACGCGCTGCGGCCCGGACCATTCCGTGTAGTCGTTGTGCACGCGGCGCACCGGCTCGCGCACCTGCTTCTCCGCGCGTGTCGCGTCGTTCTCGGCGCGCAGCGTGTGGTCGAAGATGACGACGCGCTGCGCGCCGGTCTCGGTCGCGATCAGCCGCTCCATCTCCGGATAGTAGACGGCGCGGATCTCGTCCGCGTTGTAAAAGTCGCCGACTTTGGTTTCATGATCGACGAGCTCAAAGCCCTCGCGCTCGAGCTTTGGCTGCTCGCGCAGCAGCCGCGCGTTGTGGATCGTCGCCGGCCGGTCTTCGTACGTGCCCGTATGCACGGGCTTTGCGCCTTGGGCCGCGGAGTTGCTCACGGGTTTCTCGTCCGTCTCGACGATGTACATGAGGATCGTGTCGACCGACTCGGGCGTATGCTGGATCTCCGCTCGCGCCATATATTCAGCTTCTTTCGTTTTGCCGATCTTTGGCCGGCTCCGCCTCGCTCTTGTGCGGCGCCAGGCGGGTGGACTGATCATCTTCGTTCAGCGATTTCTTGAAACCCCGAATCGCCTCGCCCAGGCCTTTCCCCAGCTCCGGCAATTTCTTGGGACCGAACACAATGAGAGCGACAAAGAGAATTAGGAGAAGATGCCCGGGTTGCAGGATGCCTTCGAACATAACCGCACCTCCTGCGAAAGGATCGGCGCGCACGACGCGCCACGCCTTCAGCCATAGCGCCGGAAAAGGGGAGAGTCAATGCGAATCACGCTTGACCCGCTGCGGCGGCTGAGACTATTTTGAGCTGTCTTCGCCGAGTGCAATTCGGTCGGTCATCGATGCGAAAGGTTTGGCCCAGAAAACACGCAGCAGTAGAGGAGTGAGCATGACGGATTCGAGCGCGGCGCGCGGCAAAATGCTCCGGATTTTCGCTTGGGCGGTTTTGCCGGCCGTTTTAATTTCTTACCCGTGCGCCGGCCAGCAGGCCAAAACCGAGAAGATCACGATCGCCTATCCGAGCCGCGGGATCACCGTTCTGCCGCTGCGGGTCGCGCAGGTCAAGGGCTTTTTCAAAGCCGAGGGGCTCGAGCCGGAAATTATCCAGATGAGGGCGGCGGTCGCCGTTACCGCGTTGACGACCGGAGACATCGACTATGGCGCGCCTCTGGACTCGATCAGCCGCGCCTCCGTGCGAGGCCTGCCGCTCAAGGGACTGATGTCTTTCGTGAACAAGCCCATGCATTACCTGGTGGCGCGTCCGGAGTTCGGCTCTGTGCGCGATCTCCGCGGCAGGACCGTCGCGATCAGCGCTTTCGGGAGCACCGAGCAATTCACCACTTTCGCGACCCTCAACGCATTCGGGCTCGACCCCGATAGGAAAGACGTCAAGATCGTGGCGCTCGGGGAAAGCACGGTTCGTCTGGAGGCTTTGAAGAAGGGGCTCGTAGACGCGACCGTTATCTTGATTCCCTACGTCATCGTGGCCGAGAATCTGGGTTTCAAGATACTCGCCAACGCCGGCGATTACTTGGAGCTGTCGACGCCGGGGCTGGGTACGAGCGAACGACTGCTGCGGGAAAAACCGGATCAAATCAAAAGAACGGTGCGCGCTGCCGCGCGGGGGCTCTTGTTTATTCGACAAAACCGCGACGAGACGGTGCGCATCATGATGGACTGGCTCGCGCTGGATAAAGACACGGCCGCGAGGGCCTATCAGATGGGACTCCATGCATATAGCGAAGACGGCAGCCCGAGCGAGAAAGGGGTGGCGGCCAGCGTCCGCTTGGAGCTGGAAAAGGCCGGTACCAAAAAAGATATCCCGATGGCGAAAATTTTCGATCTCTCCTTCCTCCAGGCGGTCAAAGGGGAAATCAAAAAGTGACCTCGTAAAACTATTCTTGCGTGCCGGTTGCCGAAAAACAGCGAGCGCGCGCGGCTGTTCTACTTCGCCGCGGCGGTCTTACCGCAATCCCCGAAATGCCGCTTGGCGATACATTCGAGGCACAGGCTGCCTTTGAGGAGATATTGCGAGGCCGTCACCTCGGTAAAGTCGGCGGTCGGCCAGGTCCCGCAGTTCTCGCAGAAATGCCAAACGTCGCTGCCGTTGGCGCGACGGTAGGTAGTATCCGTCCTTGTTAGAGTCCGGAGCTTGAGGCGGCGGAAGATGTCATTCATGGCGCCTCGGCCGCTTCATGCATCGGAAGCTGGTAAACACGACGTCTTTTTTGCCTCTGGCAACGCATAAGGCTAAGCGTCTCGTGATTGCTCTGACAACGAAGCGTCCGTTGGCGATCGTGCATAAGAAGAGCGCGCAAGATATAATACTAACCTGCTAGTTGCAATAGACTTTAGTAGGAAAATTACGGCGTAAGCCGGTCGCAACTAACCGTTTTGTACCATTTATGTCTGCCGTTTCCCTAACTGCTGTAGACCGCGCCATTTTATTTCGCGATAACGTGCGCCGTTGGTCGTGTGCGACAACGGGAGTATGCGCCATGGCGGTCGAGACGATGTCCAACGTTGGGCTTCGCTGTCACTCCTGCCGCGTAGTTCAGCGCAGGACCTCTACTGCCCGTTGAATCGCCGCGCGCTTGCCGCTATGGTCCGTGCGGAAGCGGAAGATACTCCAGGCGCCAACTTTTCGGATCTGCTGGAGGGTATTCATGCCTTACGCGGCCATTCGCGGCGTCCATATCAACTATAAAATCCTCGGCACGCGCGGTCCCTGGGTCGCGCTTTCGCCCGGCGGTCGGCGCGACATCAGCGGCATCGAGGCCGTGGCGCGGCCGCTGGCCGACCTCGGCCACCGCGCCGTCGTCTTCGACCGGCGGAATTGCGGCGCGTCGCAGGTCGCCATCGGCGGCGACGACTCGGAGTACGAAATCTGGGCCGACGATCTCCACGAGCTGCTGTCGCAGCTCGGCGCGCGTCCCGCCGTCGTCGGCGGCAGCTCTTCCGGCTGCCGGACTTCGCTGCTCTTCGCGCTGCGGCATCCGGCGGCGGCGCGCGCGCTGCTTCTCTGGCGCGTGACGGGCGACCGCTTCGCCTG
>DASWZY010000011.1:0-16583 GCA_036407055.1 Binatia bacterium | reverse complement strand
CCGCGCTCCGCACGTGGACGGCATCGCCGATGCCGGCGCCGGAGCGCTGATCGGCGCGCGCGTTGAAGCAGGAGATCTCCAGCAGCCCCCAGCTGTTGATCAGCGCGCCGTAGCCGCCGGTCTCCGCGCCAGCGTAGCTCGCCGCGAGCCCGCGGATCGAGACGTCGACGAGCGCGATCTCAATGCTGTCGCCGCCGAGCGGCTCGAGGTCGCGCGCGGTCAGGTTGGTGACGAGGTTGCCGAAGTGGTCGATGTAAATAATCTCGCCGCGGACCTCGCCGTTGGTTTTGACCGCCTCCGGCCACGTCAGCCGCGCATAATCATTGAGCGCGGGCCCGAACGCCTCGACCGACGTGCCCAGCGACAAGTGCGCGGCGGCGGGCGCGAAGACGTCGCGGCCGTGAAAGGTGGCGCTCACCGGATTGAGGCGGTAGCGCTCGTTCGCGAGCTCGACGACGCGCCGCGTTTTGCGGCGCTCGGCCGCGAGGCTCAGCACGCCGTTGTCGGGCCCGATGAAAGAGGCGTCTTCGCAATCGATCAGGATCGGCCGCCGGTCGGTGCCCACGCCGGGATCGATCACGGCGACGTGGATCGTCCCCGGCGGAAAATACTGCGCGGCGTAGTTCAGCGCCAGCGCGCCGCCGCGGACCTCCTGCGGCGCGATCCCGTGCGTCACGTCGACGATGCGCGCGTCCGGGTTGATGCCGAGGATGACGCCCTTCATGATGCCGACGAACGGATCCTCGTAGCCGAAGTCCGTCGTGAGCGCGATCAGCCGATTCTCCATGGAGCGCTTCAATCTAACGGAAAAGCGGTGGAGCGTAAAGGAAGGTTACACGGTACGCTCTAAGATTATACGCGCTCCGCCGCCTCGACCGCTTCTTTCAAATGCGCCGGATCGGTCGTGCCGACGATCAGCGCGCCGATGAAGGTGTGCTTCAAGACGAATTCAATCGCGGCGGACGCGGGCAGGTGTCCGCTGAAAAGTCCTTTGATCGCGAGAATGCCGAGGGCCGCGGCATGCGCTTTCGAAAGCGCATCGCGGAGCGCCTGATCTTTTTCGCTGAACGGCGCCATGACGATGTCGAGTGATTGACACGCGAGCGCGATTCCTTTCTCCGTCTTGGCGGAGATACCCGCGGCGCGGATTTTGCCGGCGCGCTTGAGCGCCGCGAGCGCTTGGAGCGCATCGGTCTCGGTCAGAATCTTCTCGTCTTCGCCGTTCGAATGGAGCACGAGAATGTCGATGCGGTCCGTCCGTAGATTTCTCAGGCTGTTCTCGACCGAGGCGGTGATCGCCTGCGCGGAGAAATCGTAGATCGACCGGCCGTTCTCGTAGCGCTCGCCGGCTTTGGTCGCGAGCACGATGCGCTCGCGGTGCGCGGCGACGAACGGGCCGAGGCGCGCCTCGCTCGATCCGTACGCGGGCGCGGTGTCGATCAGATTCACGCCGAGGTCGAGCGCCGTCGCCAGCAGCTTTTCGACCTGCGCGTCGGACGGCAGGTCGAATGCCGCCGGATATTTCACGTCCGTGTTGCGGCCGAGCTTGACCGTGCCGAGGCCGACCGGGCCGACGCGCAAGCCGGTGCGGCCTAGCGGGCGGGGAACCATTCGGCGTCCTCCCAGGGGTAACGCGCGACCGGCGGGGGCGGCCACGGCGGCAGCGGATGGTGTGGATAGCCGGCCGGCTGCTTCAATGTTTTCTCGGCGAGCGCGAAGACTTCGTCCGCCAGCACCGGCGCCATCGAGAGCTTGGTCGGCCAGCCGGCGATCACGCCGGGCGCGAGCTCGCCCGCGTGCACGCCGCTTGGGCGGCGCTGATCGGCGGTGCGGGCCTCGGCTCTGACGGCGCGGTAGATGGCGATTTCGATATCGGTCAAATCGAGCGCCGGCAAGCGCGTATGAATTTCTTTCAGCGCAAACTGTCTCGCGGCATTGTCGTCGGTTTCGCCGGCCAATTTTTCCGCGACCTCGCCGCCGATCTGCCAGATGCGCTTCTCCGGCGACGTGATCGTGAGCTGCGTCTTGCCGCCGACGATGCAGTGTCCGAAGAGCGGCGGCAGTTCGCCGCGCAGCAGCACCATGCCGAGCGGGCGGCGCTGCATCGGCTCGCCGCCGACGCCGAGGCGCGCGAGCAGCTCGGCGTTGCCTGCGCCGGCGGTCAGGACGATCGTCCGCGGCTCGAGCGCGACGTCGCCGATGCGGGCGTTGCGCCCTTCGAAGCGGAGCGCGGCGCTATCGTAGCGATGGATGTATTTATCCTGGCGCGCCGACAAAGCTTTGAGCAGCGATCCGGTCGAGATCACCGGCTCGGCGAGAGCGTAGACCGCGACGGCCGAGCCGCGCAGCGCCTCGGGCCAGCGCGACGCCGGGAGGCGCTTCGGCCGGGTGGAGAGAAGCCCGGCCCTGGCGACGACCGACATGAAGCCGAACGATTGCAGGCGCGCGAGCGCCGATCCCTTCGGCAGCCAGAGACAGCACGATTCTGAGAGGACGCGCGCATCGCGTAGATCGGGCTCCTCTTTTCCGGCCAGGCTCGCGCGCCAGCGCGCCGGCATCGCTTTCGTCGCGTTCACGGCAGCGAAGTCGCGCACGCCGCGCAGCGCGTATTTGCCGCCGCCGTGAATGATGCCCTGCGCCGCGATCGTCTGCCCGGCGCCGAGCGCCGTCGATTCGAGCAGCAGCGCGTGATAGCCGGCGCGACGGAAGCGCTCCAGGCACCACAGGCCGGCCGCGCCTCCGCCGAAGATGAGGACATCGAGCCGCATGATTAACGCTGGACGAATTGTAGCACGCCGAGGCGCCTTGCGGCGACTGACAAAACCCTCACCCTTGCCCCCTCCCAGAGGGAGAGGGAATTCGGAGGTCGATAGCATCCGCAGGGGACTCTTATTCCCTCGCCCGCGTGCGGGAGAGGGTTGGGGTGAGGGTCTGTAAATTTACGCCGCGAAGAGCTTGACGTCGACCATCTCGCAGATGACGTGAGCGACGAGGATGTGGGTCTCCTGGATGCGCGCGGTGTTTTTCCCCTCGGTCGCGGACAGGAGGAAGTCGCATTGGCGCGCCATCTTGCCGCCGTCGCCGCCGGTGAGTCCGATGACGGCGATCTTGAGCTTCTTGCACATGTCGATGGCCGCGAGCACGTTGGCGGCGTTGCCGCTGGTCGAGATCGCGAGCGCGATGTCGCCTTCTTTGCCGAGCGCCTTCACCTGCTTGGAAAAAATTTCCTTGTAGTCGAAGTCGTTGGCGATGCTCGTGATCGCCGACGTGTCGGTCGTGAGCGCGAGCGCCGGCAGCGGCGGCCGGTCCATCCGGAAGCGATTGACGAACTCCGCCGCGATGTGCTGCGCGTCGGCCGCGCTGCCGCCGTTGCCGAAGATCATGAGCTTGTTGCCGTTGACAAACGCGTTCGCGATCGCGTCGATCGCCGCGATGAGCGTGTCGAGGTTGTGCTTGAGGAACGCCTTCTTGGTCTGGGCGCTCTCCTCGAAGGCTTTGACGATCGCCTGCTTCATGCGGATTTCTTGTAATGATCGGCCATCTGGGTCTTGAGGCCGTATTTCGCCAGCGCCTCCTCGAACATCTGCCGCACCATCGGATCCTCGTCGTCGTATTCGATCTGGTCGCCGCCCTGGCGCCGGTCGATGGTGCCTTTGTATTTCGGCGACACGCCGCGGAACTTCTTGCTGCCGAAGGCGCGGAGCGCCAAATAGCGCGCCGGCTTCGCGCCGGAGTTGAAGTGCTGGTGCCACCAGCGGTCGGGCGGCACGACCATGCTGCCCTCGTGCCATTCGTAGCGCTTGATCGGCGAGCCGTCGGGCCAGATGAGCGAGTAGCCCTCGCCGCCGAGGATGATCACGTGCGCGCCGGGGCCGTGGCGGTGGCCCTTCTTATAAGTGCCGACGGGAAACTCCGAGATGTGGCACGCGGTCGTGTTCTCCGACAGCTCGAATTTGATGTTCCGGCCGCCGGCGCCGCGCACGTTGTACTCCATGAGCTTGAAGCTGCGCACGTCGGGGACGAAGTTCGTCTCCCAGACGTTGCCGGCGAACTTGAAGCCGTCGTACTCGCCGGCGTAGTGCGTCCCCTTGCCGCTGAAATATTCGTCGCGCGCGTCGAAGCGGTCGGTGAAGGCGAAATCGTTCTTGAAAATGAAATCGAGATTGTGCAGCAGATTGATCATCGTCGGCGCGGTGGTCACCGCGAGATAGCGCGCCGGCTCGCTGCCGCTGCCGTTGAAGAGCTGGTAGTTGGCGTTGATCGGCGGCGAGAACATCGAGCCGGTCTGCCACTCGAACGTCTGCTTCTTCTTCGGATCGTTCCATACCGTCGCCGCGCCCTGGCCGCTGACGACGTAGATCGTCTCCTCGTAGAGATGGCGCTGCGGCTTAAGGTTCTTTCCCGGAGCGATCTCCGAGATGTAGCAGTTGTTCACCTGCCCGGCGCCTTCCATCATGAGGAAGGCGCCGACGCCGCCGGTGCGGTCCCACGGCTCGAGCTTCACCTTGCGGATGTCTTCGACGAAGAAGGTCTTGTAGATCGGGATGCCCTCGCTCTCGATCCATTTCTCGTAGCTGGTTTTGCCGCCTCCTTCGAGCGCGGCGGTTACTTGTTCCTGCGGCTTGGCCATGGCTGCTCCTGTTCAAATGTAATCCACGTTTTCTACCACAGGGAAAAAGAGCGGTAAACAGCTAGCGGCGGTAGAACGCGGCGATGCTGTCGACGACGGCTGCTTGCTGCGCTTCGGTCAGCTCGGGGTAGAGCGGCAGCGCGAGGACTTCACCGGCGGCTTTTTCCGCGACGGGAAAGTCGCCGCGGCGGTAGCGGAGATAAGAAAAGCAGGGCTGGAGATGGAGCGGCGTGGGGTAGTAAATCTCGGTCTGGATGCCCGCGGCGGCGAGATGGTTTTTCAGCGCGTCGCGCCGCTCGGCGCGCACGACATAATAGTTGAAAGCGTGCGCGGGCTCGCGCGCGTCGGGAATGGACTTCAAGCCGTTCCCGGGCAGCTTGCGATCGTGAAATAATTTTCCGTATTGTTCAGCGCGCTCTCGCCGCGCCGCGCACCAGCGCTCGACGTGGCGGAGCTTGACGCTTAACACGGTTGCTTGAATCGCGTCGAGGCGCGAGTTGACGCCGATGACGTCGTGGCGGTACTTCGCGCTCTCGCCGTGCGCGCGCAGCAATTTGATTTTATCCGCGAGCGCGGCGTCATTTGTCGCGACGAGGCCGCCGTCGCCGATGCCGCCGAGATTTTTCGTGGGAAAAAACGAATAGCAGCCGAGCTCGCCGAGCGTGCCGGCGGACTTGCCGCCGGCGCGCGCGCCGAACGATTGCGCCGCGTCCTCGACGACGCCGACGCGATGCTTTTTCGCGATGGCGGCGATTTCTTTCATGGCGCACATGCGGCCGAAGAGATGCACCGGGACGATCGCCTTGACCCGCGCGGCGGTTTTCTTGTCCGCCAGCAGCATTTCGATCTGTTCGCGGCCGATGAGGAAGCTGTCGGGCTCGATATCGGCGAAGAGCGGCGTCGCGCCGAGGCGCGCGACGGCGGTCGCGGTCGCGACGAAGGTGAACGTCGGCACGATGACGCTGTCGCCGGCCCCGACGCCGAGCGCCATGAGCGAGAGGAGCAGCGCGTCGCTGCCGGAGGCGACGCCGAGCGCATGCTTCGCGCCGAGATAGGCCGCGGTGCCGCTTTCGAATTTTTCGACGACATCGCCGAGGATGAAATGCTGCGACTCCAGAACACCCTCGATCGCCTGCTGCACTTCTTTGCGGATGGATTTATACTGCGCTTTGAGGTCGATGATGGGGATTTTCGCCACTCGTTTGTCTATAGCATAGGAGGACGGAAAACGCGCATGTGCGGAAGAGCGAAAAAAGATCGAAGAGTGCTTCGACAGGCTCAGCACGAACGGAAAAAACGGATCGGTGCTCTAAAATCCGTTCGCCCTGAGCTTGTCGAAGGGCTCCGAATACACTAGTCCGCGCAGTCACAGCCTAACTCGATTACTTGGAGAAAATATCCGATGGAAAAAATAAAGGTGGGCGTGATGGGATCTTCCGGCGGCGAGCTCGCGCCGGGCGAAAAGGCGCGCCTCGAGGCGCTGGCCGAGCGCCTGGGCGCGGCGATCGCCGCGCGCGACTGCATCCTCGTGACCGGCGCGACCACGGGCCTGCCCGATCTGGTCGCGCGCGCCGCGCGGAAACACGGCGCGCTGACGCTCGGCGTATCGCCGGCTCAGGACCGCGATGAGCACGAGCGTTTGGGACTGCCGCTCGACGCGTCCGACGCGATTATCTACACGGGCTTCGGCTTCAAAGGCCGCAATGTCGTCAACGTCCGCTCCTCGGATGTCGTCATCATCTTCGGCGGCGCGACGGGGACGTTAAACGAGTTCACGATCGCCTATGACGAAGGCAAAGTCATCGGCGTGGTCGAGGGCAGCGGCGGCATCGCCGGCCATGTCCGTGAGATTCTCTCGTTCGGTCATAAACAGACGAGCGCGCGTCTGTTTTACGGAAGCGATCCGGAAAAGCTGCTGGACGAATGTCTGGCGGAGTTTAGAAAACGCTGACCCGCTTCAGACGCTCGTCTTCACCTCGGGCGCGACGCCCTTGAGCGCGGCCTCGGCGACTTCGGCGAGGAGCCGGTCGTTCTCGTGATCGAGCGCGAAGACGCGGTACTGGACGATCTTCGACGGGATGAATTCGAATAATTCGGAGAGCGATTCCTTGGCGATCTCGCCGGTAGACGGATCGAAGATGTAGATCTGCTTCTTTCCCATGGCGAACGGACTCTCGGGACGCGGGTCCTGGATCGCCGCATCGACGCGGAACACGAGATCGCCCGCCGACGCCGGCAGGCCGGCGCGAATCCGCCTCTCCCAGTCGGTGTCCTGGATCAGCGACATGCCGTAGCGTAGCTCGTTCAGCGACAACGTCCGGTCGTACGCCATCTTCCACTTGATGTCGCGGTCGATGATGCGCCCCCACTCGCGCGCGAGACCGCCGTGCTCTTTCGCGCGCCGCCAGCGCGCCACCTCTTCGAGCAGCGACCAGTCGGTCAGGCGCAGATAATCCTCCATATGCTCGAGCGGGTTGCCGCGAAACAGCAGCTTCATCGTCTCGGGGAAGATCTCGCGCAGGTGCAGGTCGATCGCGCGCGTCGTGCGATGATAGTAGACGTTCGTGTAAAGGTAGAGCCGCGTGTTGAGAAACATCGTCAGCGCGGCGTTGCCGGACTTATGCAAGGTGAGGCCCTGCGGCGAGAAAAAGGTGTAGTGCAGCAGCCGCTCGCGGTCGATCGGGCCGACGGCGACGCCGCACATGTAGGAGTCGCGCGAGACGTAGTCGAGATTGTCGAACGTGAAGATGCCGTTCGTGAGCGGCTGGAGCATGCGCACCCATTTCGGCTTCTCGTGATCCTCTTTGCCGGTCTTCTTGATCGGGAAGGCGATCTCCTCTGGCTTGAGCTCCTCGCCTGGCGCAAACGGCCCGCTCGGGCTCCGGCGTAGCTGCCGCAGCAGATCGCCGAGGTGATTTTGGATGATCCGCTGGCCGATATCCTCGTGCGTGATGTCGAAGTCAGCGAGGAAATTATCGTCGAAAAAATGACCGAACGGACCGTGCCCCACATCGTGGAGCAGCCCGGTCATCCGCATGTATTCCTCGACGAGCGGCGCCGACGGGCATTCATCGCCCAGCACGCGCTTGAGCGACGGATAGAGATGTTTGCCGAATTCGCCCGCCAAATGCATCGCGCCGAGCGAGTGCTGGAAGCGACTGTGCTCGGCCGTGGGATAGACCCAGCGCGCGCTCTGAAGCTGGTAGATATAGCGCAGCCGCTGCACCCACGGCGAGTCGATGATCGCCTTTTCGGTGATCTCGCCTTTGGCGAGCGGAACGGTGAACTGGATGTAGTGATGGATAGGATCGGCGAGCAGCGCGGCGCCTTCGTACTCGCTGTCCGGCGGGCGGAACATGCTCAAAGCTCCAGGATCACCTGCGCCGTCCATTGGTTGCCGGTCTTTTCCATGCGCCCCTGCTGCGGGCTGACGGCGCGGATCTCGCGCTGCATCTCGTGGCGGTCGGGGTCGAACTTCTCGCCCCGCACCTCGCCGCGTATATAGGTGTCTTTTACTTCCTGCACCACGACCTCTTTCAGGAGAAAGCTGCTGCCCTGGTAGATATACAGCAGCTCGCGCATCCAGTTGACCATGAGGTCGTCACGGTCGGTGCCCTCGACTTCGAGCGTGACATGCTCGTTGTCTTCGACCTTGTCGATCTGCGTCATGATATCGAAAAGCGCGAAGCCGGAATTGGCGAACAGCTCGGCCTGGCTCGCGCCGGAGATCTTGACGGCGAGCTCGGAGGAGCGGTTGAAGGTCTTATAGCAGTTCCGGTCGGCCATATTCGATAGGGGCTACAGCCCTTTATACCCGATTGATGAGGCTCGCTGCAAAGCCTGCCCCGAAGCCGTTGTCGATATTCACCACCGTCACGCCGGCCGCGCAGGAGTTGAGCATGCCGAGCAGCGCCGCCAGACCGTGGAAGCTCGCGCCGTAGCCGACGCTCGTCGGCACGGCGATCACCGGCTTGTCGACGAGCCCGGCGACGACGCTCGGCAGCGCACCCTCCATACCGGCGACGACGATGAGCACGGCGGCGGAAAAAAGCTTCCCGCGATTGTCCAGCAATCGGTGCAGGCCGGCGACGCCCACGTCGTAAAGACGCTCCACGCGGTTCGCCATCATCTCGGCCGTGAGCGCGGCCTCCTCGGCGACGGGAATGTCCGACGTGCCGGCGCAGACGACGAGAACCGTGCCGCGGCCCGCTACGCGGATCGGCCGGTCAAGCCATGTCGCCGCGCGCGCTCTTTCGTGTAGGCGAATGCCTTTCAGCCGGCGTTTCAGGAAAGCCAGCTTATCGGGCGACAACCGGGTGATCAGCACATTCGCATGCCGGCTATGGATCGTGCGCGCGATCGCGGCGATGTCGGCGGCTGTCTTCCCTTCGCCGAGGATCACCTCGGGAAATCCCTGGCGCAGCGAGCGGTGATGATCGACCTTGGCAAAGCCCAGATCTTCGAACGGAAGGTGACGCAGGCGCTCGAGCGCATGCGCCACCGAGACTTTACCGCGGCGAACGCCTTCCAAAAGCTCTGCCAAACGATCTGCGTCCATGATGGAGGAGGAGAATCAGGCCGGATTTTTGAAGTGGTCGAATCCTTTGAGCGAAGGCTGCCGCGCTCGCCCGCTACGGTCGAGCACCTTCACGCCGCTTCCACGGACACAGCGGCCGATGCGCGTCAGCCGGACGCCGAGCCGCGCGCGGAGCTTTTCGATTCTGTCGCGGTCGCGCGCGCGCGCGGCGAAAAGCAATTCGTAATCCTCGCCGCCGCCGAGCGCGGCGGCCGCGGCGCCGCCGGCGAGCAATCGATACGCTCGCGACACGGGCAGGGCCGCTTCGGCGATCTCCGCGCCGACGCCGCTCGCAGTGCAGATATGGCCGAGATCCTGGACGAGACCGTCGCTCAAGTCGATCATCGCCTTCGCCAGGCCGCTGCCGCCGAGCAGAGCGCCGGCCGCGAGCCGCGCCGTCGGAAAATGATGACGCCGGAGCGCCTGCGCCGCGGCCGCTTTATGCGCGCGGCCGGCTCGGATCTTTTTCTTGAGCAGCGCGAGCCCGAGCGCCGAGTCCCCAAGAGTTCCCGTGACCCAAAGATCATCGCCCGGCCGCGCGCCGCGCCTTAGCACCGGCCGGCCGTCGCAGTGGCCGACGAGCGCGGGGCTGATAAAGAGACGGTCGGCGGCGCTGGTGTCGCCGCCCACGACCGCGACCCCACTCTTCCGCGCGAGCGCCTTCAGACCGCGATAAAATTTTTCTATATCTTCGGCGCGGTACTTTCCGGGGACGGCCAGCGACAGCGTCAAATAGTCCGGAACGCCGCCCATCGCGGCGATATCGCTCAGGTTCACAGCGAGCGTCTTATAACCCAGCGCGTAAAAGGAAGTCCAGCGGAGGTCGAAATGGATGCCCTCGATCAGCAGATCGGTCGTGACGAGCAGCGCCTTGCCGCGGCATTCGAGCCACGCGGCGTCGTCGCCGATGCCCGCGCGCACGCCGCGTCCCTGCGGGGCGGCCTTGCGGATGCGCTCGATGAGGCCGAATTCCCCGAGGCTGCCGACTTTCATCCGGCGCGGAGCGGGACGGTGCGTTCGCGGCGGATTTTCTCCAGCGGTTTTTCCTTCCGCTTGAGCGGCTTGCGCGGCGGCGCTTTCGCCGGGGTCTCCGCCGCCGCGCGCTTCTCGGCTTTATCGAGCAACGCGGCTTTGAGCACGTCGGACATGGTCTTCGCCTTGATCAGCGTGAGCTTGCGGCGAACCGGTTTCGGGATTTCGTCGAGGTCCTTGTCGTTGCGGTCCGGGATGATGATCGTCTTGATGCCGGCGTGGAGCGCGGCAAGGCATTTTTCCTTGAGCCCGCCGATCGGAAGGATTCTTCCTCTCAGCGTGATCTCGCCGGTCATCGCCACGTAGCGGCTCACGGGCCGGCGCGTCAGCGCCGAAATGAGCGCCGTCGCCATGGTGATGCCGGCCGACGGGCCGTCTTTCGGTATCGCGCCGGCGGGGACGTGAATGTGGATGTCGAGCTTATGGTAGAAATCCTCCTCGATGCCGAGCTTTTTCGCCTGCGAGCGCGCGTAGCTCACGGCCGCGTGCGCCGATTCCTTCATGACGTCGCCGAGCTGGCCGGTGAGCGTCAGATTGCCGCGGCCTTTGGACAGCGACGCTTCGACGTAGAGCACCTCGCCGCCGACGCTCGTCCAGGCGAGGCCGGTGGCGACGCCGATCTCGCTCTGCTCCTGCTCCACCTCGGGAATGAATTTCGGCGGCCCCAGAAACAAATGCAGATTGCCGCGCGTGACGCGCGTGAGCTCTTTCTTTCCTTCGGCGGTCTTGCGCGCGACCTTGCGGCAGATCGAGGCGATCTCGCGCTCGAAATTTCTGAGTCCGGCTTCCTTCGTGTATTGCGCGATGACGCGGAGCATCGCGTCGTCGGAGAGCTCCAGCTGGGCCGGCGAGATTCCGTTGTCATCGAGCTGCCGCGGCACCAGGAACTTGCGCGCGATTTCGAGCTTCTCCTCGTTCGTGTAACCCGAGAGGCGGATCACCTCCATGCGGTCGGCGAGCGCGGCCGGTATCGGGTCGAGCAAGTTCGCCGTACAGATGAACAGCACGTTCGACAGATCGAAGGCCAGATTCAAATAGTGGTCGCTGAAGGCGTGGTTCTGCTCGGGATCGAGGACCTCGAGCAGCGCGGCCGACGGATCGCCGCGGAAATCCGTGCCGACCTTGTCGATCTCGTCGAGCATGAAGACGGGATTGTTCGAGCCCGCCTGCTTGATGCCCTGGACGATGCGGCCGGGCAGCGCGCCGACGTAGGTGCGCCGGTGGCCGCGGATCTCCGCCTCGTCGCGGATGCCGCCCAGCGATATGCGCACGAAATTGCGCCCGAGCGCGTGCGCGATCGACTTCCCGAGCGAGGTTTTGCCGACGCCCGGCGGGCCCACGAAGCAGAGGATCGGCCCTTTGATCTTTTTCCTCAGCTTGTTGACCGCGAGGTATTCGAGGATTCGCTCCTTCACCTTCTCGAGGTCGTAGTGATCCTCGTCGAGCACCTGCTGCGCTTTTTTGATGTTGAGGTTGTCCTTGGTCTTCTTGCTCCACGGGATGTCGATGAGCCAGTCGAGATAGGTGCGCACGAGCGAGGCCTCGGACGATTCGGGATGCATTTGCTCGAGGCGCTTGAGCTGCTTGTCGGCCTCGCGCTTGGCTTCCACCGGCATCTTCGCCTTCTCGATCTGCTTGCGCAGCTCTTTCATTTCCTCCGCGCGCTCGTCGCCTTCTCCGAGCTCCTGCTGAATCTGCTTCAGCTGCTCGCGGAGGAAATAGTCGCGCTGGGTCTTGGTCATCTCCTCTTTGGCCTGATTCTGGATGCGCGCCTGCACGGTCGAGAGCTCGAGCTCGCGGCTAAGGAGGTCGTTCACTTTTTTGAGCCGCGCGATCGGATCGAAAATCTCCAGAATGCCCTGGCTCTCCTCGATCTTGAGACGCAGGTTGGAGGCGACGAGATCGGCGAGAACGCCCGCGTCGCTGATGTTGTCGGTCACCATCACGATCTCGGGCGGGAGATTTTTGAGATTCAGAATCTGCTCGATCTTTTCCTTGACGTTGCGCATCAAGGCTTCGACCTCGATCGAGACCTCGGTGAGCGCGGGCTCGACGACTTTGCGGATCTTCGTCTCGAAGAACGGCTGCTCCTTGAGATAGCTCTCGATCTCGCCCTTGGCGAGCCCCTGCACGAGAATCTTCACGCGGCCGTCGGCGAGCTTCAACATGCGCATGATCGACGCGACGGTGCCGACCTTGTAGATCTCATCGGGCGTCGGATTATCTTCCGCGGAATTTTTCTGCGCGACCAGAAAGATCAGCCGCTGGCGCGCGAGCGCCTCTTCGACGGCGCGGATCGACATCTCGCGGCCGACGAAGAGCGGCAGCATCATGTACGGGTAGATAACGATGTCGCGGATCGGCAGCAGCGGCAGGACTTCGGGAATCTCGACCTGGGCTTCTTTATTTTCCTGCCCTTCAAGGTTCCATTGCGCTTCGCTCATGGTTCGCCTCTCCGGCCTAGTTAATCACACGGGAGCCCTGCGTCAACACAATTCTGGGGAAAATTTGGATCCTAGCCGAAGAGCTCTTTCACCTTGTCGAAAAAACCCTTCGAGAGCGGATGGATTTCCTCGCCGCCCAGCGCTGCGAATTCTTTCAGCAGCTCTTTCTGCTTCGCGGTGAGATGAGCCGGCGTCTCGATCGTCGCGCGCACGAGCTGGTCGCCCTGCCGCTGATAACCGTGGACGTCGCGCACGCCTTTGCCTTTCAAGCGGAAGATTTTTCCCGATTGCGTCCCGGACGGAATTTTCATCTTTACCTTACCTTCTAGCGTGGGCACGTCGATCTCGGCTCCGAGCGCGGCCTGCACGAAGCTGATCGGCACGTCGCAGACGATGTCGAGACCCTCGCGGAGAAAAAGCGGATGCGGCGCGACCTGGACGACGACGTAGAGATCGCCCGGCTGGCCGCCGCCGGCGCCGACCTCGCCTTCGTTTCTGAGCTTGAGGCGCGAGCCGGTGTCGACGCCCGGGGGAATTTTGATGCTGAGCGTGTGGAGCTTGCGCATTCTGCCCGCGCCGCCGCAGTCGCCGCACGGCTCGGCGATGAACATCCCCTGTCCGCTGCACTGGCTGCACGTGCGCGAGACGGTGAAGAAGCCCTGCTGAAAGCTCACCTGCCCGCGCCCCTTGCAGGTCGGGCATGTCTTGGCCGAGGTTCCCGGCTTGGCGCCGCTGCCGTGGCAGGTCTCGCAGGTGCTGTGGCGCGGGACTTTGATTTTTTTCTCGACGCCGAAAACCGCCTCCTCGAAGGTGACCTCGAGATTGTAGCGCAGATCATCGCCGCGGCTCCGGCGCCGGCGCGTGCCGGTGGCGGCGCCGAAGAATTCGCCGAAGATGTCCCCGAAGATGTCTTCGAAGCCGGACGCGTGAAAATCGAAACCGCCGGCAAACGGCCCGCCGTTGCCGAACGCCGCGTGGCCGAATTGATTGTACTGCGCGCGCTTTTCGGGGTCGCAGAGGACGGAGTAGGCTTCCGAGACTTCTTTGAAGCGCTCCTCCGCGTGTTTGTCTCCGGGATTGCGGTCGGGATGGTATTGGAGCGCCAGCTTGCGGTAGGCTTTTTTAAGTTCTTCTTCGCCGGCGTTGCGGGAGACGCCGAGGACTTCGTAGTAATCGCGCTTGTCGTTCAATTTAATTCCCCGTCCGAGATGGAAAATTTCTATCTTTATATAACGGAAAAGCCCCTCTCCTCAACGTTAAAGGAGCAGGGGCTCTCCCATTACAAAACAATCTCCTCCGAGAAGGTTACTCCTTGACCTCCTCGAAGTCCGCGTCGACGACGTCGTCTTTTTTCTTCGCGCCGCCGTCGCCGCCCTGCTGCTGGCCGCCGTCGTCCGGACCTTGCTGCGGGCCGCCGCCCTGCTGCTTCGAGGCCTTGGCGTAAACCGCTTCGGCGAGCTTGTGCGAAGAGCGCGTGAGCTCCTCGGCCGCCGAGCGCAGCGTCGCCGCGTCCTGGCTCTCTTTGGCTTTTCGCGCCTTCTCGAGCGCCTCCTCGATTTGTGTCTTGACGGCCGGGTCAAGCTCGCCTCCGTACTCGCTCAGCGATTTCTCTGTCTGATAGACCAGCGATTCGAGCTGGTTGCGCGCCTCGGCGGCCTCTTTCCGCTTCTTGTCGTCTTCCGCGTGCGACTCGGCCTCCGAAACCATCTTTTTGATCTCTTGCTCGCTGAGGCCGCTCGACGCGGTGATCTTGATCGATTGCTCCTTGCCCGTGCCGAGGTCCTTCGCGTTGACGTGCACGATGCCGTTCGCGTCGATGTCGAAGGTGACTTCGACCTGCGGCACGCCGCGCGGCGCCGGCGGAATGCCGACGAGATCGAACTGGCCGAGCAGCTTGTTGTCGTTCGCCATCTCGCGCTCGCCTTGAAACACGCGGACGGACACGGCGGTCTGATTGTCCGCCGCGGTCGAGAACACCTGGCCTTTCCGCGTCGGAATCGTCGTGTTGCGCTCGATGAGTTTGGTGAAAACTCCGCCGAGCGTCTCGATGCCAAGCGAAAGCGGCGTCACGTCGAGGAGCAGAACGTCCTTCACCTCGCCCTTGAGAACGGCCGCCTGGATTGCCGCGCCGACCGCGACGACCTCGTCCGGGTTGACGCCCTTGTGCGGCTCCTTGCCGAAAATCTTCTTGACGCGCTCCTGCACCGCCGGAGTGCGCGTCTGTCCGCCGACGAGAACGACTTCGTTGATGTCGCCGGCGCTCAAGCCCGCGTCCTTCAGCGCCTGACGGCACGGACCTTCCGTGCGATCGATCAGGTCGGCGCAGAGCGCTTCGAGCTTCGAGCGCGTGAGCTTGATATTCAAGTGCTTGGGGCCGTTCTGATCGGCCGTGATGAACGGCAGATTGATGTCGGTCTCCATCGAGGACGACAGCTCGATCTTGGCCTTTTCCGCGGCCTCTTTGAGCCGTTGAAGCGCCATGCGATCCTTGCGCAGATCGATGCCCTGATCCTTCTTGAACTCGTCGGCGAGGTAGTCCATCACACGCTGGTCGAAGTCCTCGCCGCCGAGAAACGTATCGCCGTTGGTCGATTTGACCTCGAAGACGCCTTCGCCAAGCTCGAGGATAGAAATGTCGAACGTGCCGCCGCCCAAATCGAAGACCGAGATCTTCTCGTCCTTCTTTTTATCCAAACCGTAGGCGAGCGACGCCGCGGTCGGCTCGTTGATGATGCGGAGCACGTTCAGGCCGGCGATGCGTCCGGCGTCCTTAGTCGCCTGCCGCTGGCTGTCGTTGAAATACGCCGGGACGGTGATGACCGCCTCCGTGACCTTCTCGCCGAGATAATCTTCGGCGGTCTGCTTCATTTTTTGAAGAATAAAAGCGGAGATTTCCGCCGGGCTGTAGCGCTTGCCGCGGATCTCGACCCAGGCGTCTCCGTTGTCCGCCTTGACGATCTTGTAAGGCAGGACCTGCATCGCCTTCTGTACCAAGGGATCGTCGTAGCGCCGGCCGATCAGGCGCTTGACGGCGGAGATCGTGTTCTCGGGATTCGTGATCGCCTGCCGGCGGGCGATCTGCCCGACCAGGCGCTCGCCGCTCTCGGTAAAAGCCACGACCGACGGCGTGGTGCGGGCGCCCTCGGAGTTCGCGATGACGACGGGGTCGCCCGCCTCCAAGACGGCGACGCATGAGTTGGTCGTCCCCAAGTCAATTCCGATTACTTTTGCCATGGTTGATGCTCCTCAATAGGATTGCAGACGAAAATTTAATGACGAATCCGCGACTTGCAAGTGTCCGGAAGGTTTTTTTATTCCTTTGTTTCCGGCACCTTAGCTACCGCGACTTGCGCCGGGCGGATCAGGCGATCGAGCAGGTAATAGCCTTTGCGGTACTCGTCGACCACCTCGTTCGGCTCGTGCTCGGTGGTTTCGACCTGGGTGACCGCTTCGTGTTTCGCGGGGTCGAAGCGCTCGCCCACGGCGGAGACCGGGTTTACGCCATGGCGTCCGAGAGCCTCGAGAAAATTCTTCACCACCAATTCGATGCCTTCGACCAGAGGTTTGCCGTTTCCCCCTCCTTGCGCATGACTAAGGGCGCGCTCGAGGTTGTCCAACACGGGCAAGAGATCTTTCACCAGGGTCTCGTTCGCGTACCGGATAGAGTCGGCTTTCTCGCGCGCCGAACGTTTCTTGTAATTTTCGAGATCGGCGGCCTGGCGCAGAAGCCGGTCCTGGATTTCTTTGACGTCGGCTTCTTTCGCCTCGAGCTGCTGGCGCAGATTGTCGAGGTCGTCGGAAACTTCGCCGGCGCCTTCGCGGTTGAATTCCTTATCTTTTTCTTCGTCCATCGCTCCAGTCCGTTCCGAGCTTTTTCTCTCCCAACCGAAGGAATTTAACC
>DASWZY010000010.1:0-2356 GCA_036407055.1 Binatia bacterium | reverse complement strand
GTCTCCCAGGCCATCGCGTCCTGCACGAGCACGTGCTCGAGGCGGTACCGCCCCTGCTCGTCGCGGATCGGGAAATAGGACCACGGCACGTCGGCGTCGGCCGGCGTGCGGTCCTTGTCGTTGGGCTCGAAGAAAATGACGAAGACCTGCGTGTGCGCATCGTCGATCGGCACGCGCATCTGGAGATTGTGGCGCAGCATCTTATCCTTGGCGCGAAAGACGTGCCTCAGCGTATTCGGAAACAGCAGCGGGTGCTGGTCGATCGCCGGCGGATCGCCGGGATTTTTTCCCGGCGTGATCCGGCGCTTATATATGCCGGAGTCGAAGGGGATGAACTCGTGATTTTCCTCGTAATGCGCGACGTTCGGCAGCAGATGCGCGGTCTCGCCGTGCAGCCAATAGAGATGCGACGGATCGACGGAGTTCTCCATCGGCTGGAGCCAGTTGCACCGAAGCGGCTCCTGCACCTCGATCCAGCGCCGGCCTTCTTCCCACGCGAGCACGTCCCAGCGCGGCAGTACCGGCGCCGGTAGCGGCCCGAGATAGCCGAAAAGCAGGCCGCCCAGCTTCTGCACCGGATACGCGGTATGCTTGATTTTGTCTTTGAAGCCGCCGTCGGGCGGCTCGGCCGGCTGCTGGAGGCAGCGCCCCGCGGCATCGAACTTCCAACCGTGGTAGGGACAGCGAATTCCTTCGGCGTCCACGCGCCCGTACGCGAGCGACGCGCTGCGGTGCGGGCAGCGCTCGGCGACGAGGCCGTACCCGCCCTTGGTGTCACGATAGACGACCAGTTTCTCGCCGAGAAGCTGGACGGCCTTGATCGGCTTCTCGGCCGACAATTCTCCGGCCGCGGCGACCGGCTGCCAGTAGCGCCGAAGCATCTCGCCGGCCGGCGTGTCGCGGCCGACCCGCGTCAAATTGTCGTTTTCTTCCCGCGTCAGCATGGCTGATGCCCTCGTCTAATGTTTCAGATCGGCGTCTTTAGCGTCCGGCGGAGATTCGCGGCGGTTCCATTTGCCGATATCGACGGGAATGTCGAAGATCGCGCAATCGTCGTTCGCGCAATAGATCTTCACCATTAAGAGATTGCCGGGTTCTTTGCCGCAAAAGGGACACGGGAGCGGCGCGGTGGAGGTATTCATCGGGGCCAGTGTAGTCAAGACCGGAATTTTAGACAACCGGTAGCGAAAAAAACGGGGGCGGGCAAGGGCTATTTTTGCGCCGCGGCGCAACGACGCTTTCGCCCTCACACCGCCTTGCGGTAGCGCAGGAGGAGTTTTCTGAACGCCTGCGCCGGCTCGCTGAGCGGCCGCTCGCGTACATAAACGATGTAGTTGTCGGCGTGAAGCTCGAGTCCGCGCACGTCGAGGCATCTGAAATCGCCCCGGCGCACGTCCGGCATGACGACATTGAGATAGGCGAGACCGATCGCGCCCCTTCTTCGCACCGCGCGCTTCACCGCTTCGGGCGAATTGCATCGCAGTATGACGCGCGGTTCAAAGCCGCGCCGCTTGATTTGTTCGAGCACGTGAATGCTGGAAGCGCCGCCGTCGCTCGCGCCGCGCACAACCAGACGCGCGCTGGCGAGATCGGCCGGCGTCACTTTATCCTTCGCCGCCAGTGGGTGCTCCGGCGCCGCGAAAAAGACGAGGTTCTCCCGACGCCACGGTTCCGCGACGAGCCGCGGCGACGAGACATGCCCGCTGACGACCGCTATGTCGAGTTCGCCGCTCAACAGCATCGGCTCGATTTTCTGCCGGCTTGCCGTGGTCAGCACGCCGGCGGCGCGCGGCTGCCTTTTCTTGAACGAGGCGAGAAGCCATTCGAGCAGGTGGGCGGAGGGGCTGTAGGTGGCTCCGATCCTCAGTCGCCGCGGCGGCCGTCGCGGCGCGCCGATGCCGAACGCGCGCTCGAAATGCCGGACTTCCGAGAGAATTTTTTCCGCGTGGCGAAGACAAATCCGGCCCCGGCTCGTCAGCCGCGCGCCCGCAGTGGATGCCTGGCAGAGCTTAACCCCGGTCACCCGCTCGAGGCGCTCTATCTGCCGCATCGCCGGCGCGTCGAGACGGGCACCGGCCGCGCCGCAGCGGCGCGCCACCTCGACAAACGCCGCGAGACCGCGCAACGTCAACATCGCCTCTGCGCGTTCGCCGCTCATATCATGAAGAACTCCCGATGAAAGCTATCGAGGATTTATCATGATGGCGGCGTGGTTGTCCAATAAAAATTCGCAATCGAAACTAGCGGCTGCGCAGTGGTGTAAAAAGAAACGGGCGGTGGTCCGTGAAGGGATCCGGACCTCCGCCCGCTTCATCGCAAGTTGCGGCCGGCGTATTACATGCCCGAGCCGGACGTA
>DASWZY010000009.1:0-19616 GCA_036407055.1 Binatia bacterium | reverse complement strand
GCTCCTTTCCTGATCTCGCCGATCATCGCGTAGCGCTCGCCCATTTTTTTCAGCGCGGCCTCGACGCCGGCGGCGTCGTCTTTATCGACCACGAGGATCATGCCGATGCCGTTGTTGAACGTCCGATCCATCTCGGGCTGCGTCACCCTTCCGAAACGTTGAATAAGCTCGAAGATCGGCGGCACCGTCCAGCTTTTCCGGCGGATGTAAGCGCGCCGCCCTTCCGGCAGCACGCGCGGCAGGTTTCCCGGAATGCCACCGCCGGTGATGTGCGCCATGCCCTTGATGCCGTAGTTGCGCAAGAGCGCCCGCACGAGCTTGACGTAGATACGCGTCGGCTCGAGCATCTCCTCGCCGAGCGTGCGCCCGAGCTCGGCGATGCGGTCCTCCAGGCGAAGCCCCTCGACTTCGAGCAGGACTTTTCGAGCGAGCGAATAGCCGTTGCTGTGGAGGCCCGTCGAGGCGAGTCCGATGAGCGCGTCGCCGGGCGCGATCGCCTTGGGATCGGGAATCTGCTCGCGCTCGACGACCCCGACGGCGAAGCCCGCGAGATCGTATTCGCCGCCGGGAAAATCGGCGGGGTGCTCCGCCGTCTCGCCGCCGATCAGGACGCAGCCCGCCTGCACGCAGCCGTCGGCGACGCCGCGGATGACTTTGTCGGCGACGCCGACGTCGAGCTTGCCGCAGACGAAGTAATCGAGAAAGAAAATCGGCTCGGCGCCCTGCGTCAGAATATCGTTCACGCTCATGGCGACGAGGTCGATGCCGATCGTGTCGTGAATGCCGGTCATGAACGCGATCTTGAGCTTCGTCCCGACGCCGTCGGTCGACGAGACGAGAACCGGATGGCGATACTTTAACGTCTTGACGTCGAAAAGCGCGCTGAAGCCGCCGATGCCGGCGAGCAGTCCCGGGCGCGCCGTCTTGAGAGCGACCGCGCGGATGCGCCGGACAAGCCGATCGCCGGCTGCGATGTCGACTCCGGCGCCCTTATAGGTGATGCGTTTGCGCGCCATCGAAATCTTACGCCGACATTTTAACCGCCGGATTCGCGGCCGAGCGCCCGAGCATCGCGCGGATCATCAGCCCGTAGCGGCCGAATTCTGCGTCGCTCATCGTCTCGATCGTGCGCGGCCGTTGCAGGGATATCGGCAGACGCTCGATCACCCGTCCCGGCCGCGCCGACATGACGACGACGGTATCGGAAAGCAACACCGCCTCTTGAATATTATGCGTCACGAAAACGACCGTCATTTTTTTCTCGCCCCAGATTCTTAGCAGCTCCATGTCGAGCTCCTCGCGCGTCATCGCGTCGAGCGCGCCGAACGGCTCGTCCATCAACAGGATGCCGGGATCGGTGATCAGCGCTCGGCATAGCGAGACGCGCTGCTGCATGCCTCCGGAGAGCCGATAAGGCGCCTCGTCGTAAAAATCCTCGAGCCCGACGAGCGCGAGAAGCGAGCGCGCTTTATCCTCGTATTCCGCCGCATGACGGCCGGCGAATTCCACCGGCAGCATGACGTTTCCGGCGACCGTGCGCCATTTCAGCAACACCGGCGCCTGAAAGACCATGCCCACGTTGGCGAGCGGTCCGTCGACAACCTGGCCGCCGACGCGAACCGTTCCCCGGGTGGCGGGAATCAGACCGGAAATTATTTTAAGCAGTGTGCTCTTGCCGCATCCGGACGGGCCGACGAGCGAAACGAAGCTGCCTTCTTCGATATCGAATGAGATCCGTTCGAGAGCCCGGACGCCGTGCGCTCCGCTTTCGAATGTTTTATCGACTTCCTCGACGGCGATGAGCGGCGCCACGTCCTATTTCTTCACGAATTGATTGGTGTACACTTCGTCGACGGTGACTTTCCTGCCGACGTCGAAAAACTCGTTGGTGATCTTGACCGTTTTGTCCATGATGTCGGGCTTCATGTAGCCCAGCCCCGATTGCAGCGACTCCGGTGGAAAAAATATCTCCTCCACCGCGTTTTTCAGCTGCACGCGCATGAGCTCGCGGTCGAGCTCGGGTTTCTGCTTGAGCAGAATCGCGAGCGCCTCGTCCTGATGCTCGCGCACGTAGCGGAGCCCTTCCATGGTGCCCTCTACGTAAGCCCGGACGAAGTCGGGCCGGCGCTTGATGTCGTCCTCCTTGACGATCAGCGAGCTGCCGTAAATATCGAGGCCGTTGTCCTTCAGAAAAACGCGCTTGAGCTTCATGCCCTGCTTCGCCGCGGCGATCTCCGCGACCTCGTCGTTCGAGGCGCGGAACATCAGGATGAAATCGACTTTCTTCGCGACGAGAGCGGCGGGCTGGAGCGCCGGCGCGGTCTCCTGGATTTTGATCGACTTGAAATCGATATTGTTGATGCGACTGAAAGCCGGCATGAGGTACCACTGCGCCTGACCGGGGCTGATCGCGAACGATTTGCCTTCGAGATCTTTGAGCGTTTTAATCGGCGAATCTTCGCGCCAGAGGATCGTCGTCGCGACGTAACCCAGCTGACCGACGGCCCGCACCTGGCTGCCGCGCGAGCGCGCGACGATCGTCGTCGTCAGATCGGCATAGCCGAAATCGGCGAGACCGGCCGCGACCGCCTTTATAGTATCCGCCGATCCGGTGCCGGGCTGGATGTTGACGTTTAAGCCGCGCTTGGCATAAAAACCCTTCTCCGCGGCGACGAACCACGGCGCGTGCTTGCCGCCGAGAATGAAATCGAGCTTGATCGTCGCCGGCGTCATCGCGCCCTTTTCCGCCGCGGCGCCATGCAACGGCACTACCGTAATGAGCGCAAAGGCGAACAGACAAGCGGTTAACCACGACTTCATGGCATCCTCCGTCAAAACGATCCTTCGATTTGGCGCACTTCGGCGCTCCACGGAATCCATTTTCTCTGCAGCATCTCCACCACTGCGAAAAGCAAAAGCGAGAGCAGCGCGAGAATCAGCAGAATAACGAGCGCGAAAGCCGTATCCAGGCTGTAATTCGCCTGCAGCACGAGGTAGCCGAGTCCTTCGTTTGCGGCGACGAACTCGGCGACGATCGCGCCGGTGACGGAGAGCACGAGCGCGACTTTGACTCCGGCGAACAGGTACGGGAGCGCGTTCGGCAGGCGGATTTTCTTAAACACGTTCCAGGCGGAGCCGCGGTTGATGCGCGCGAGCTCGATCAGCTCCGGCTCGACCTCCTTGAGACCGACGACGGTGTTGACGACGATCGGAAAAAACGCCACGAGAAACGCGATCGCGATTTTGGAAAACAATCCGTAGCCGATCCAGATGACCATCAGGGGCGCGAACGCGCTTTTCGGCATCGCGTAGAGAATCACGATGAGCGGATAGATGGTGTTGTGGAGATGGCGCGAATACACCACCGCGATCGCAAATGCGACGCCGAGAACGAGCGAGAGAGCGAATCCGCCCACCGCCTCGGCGAAAGTGATGAGAGAATGGTGTCCGAGAATGAAGAATTTCGCGGTAAACGCGTGGTACAGGTCTTTCGGCGGCGGAAGAATAAACGAGGGCACGCGGGCGAATTTCACCAGAACCTCCCACACCACGAGCAGCGCCAGGAAAAACAGCACCGGCTCGGCGATATCCTTGAGGGATAGTTTCAAGCTTGTTCTCGGGCGGAGGATGTCAAACGAACTTAAAGGAAACCCCTTTACCTGTCAAGGAAGTTTCCTCTATAGACGTCCGCGAGAAGCTCGTCGCGGGGCCCCTGCTCCCGGCGATTGACAAGCGCCTGGGCTCGGACTAAAACCTGCCCTTACCGTTGATCGTGTTTCACTTTCGACCTGTGAGTTCAGCCAAATCTCCATACGCTCTGGAGGGCAGGATGCTGCTCCGAAGTTTTGTATTGGCTTCGCTTGTCGCATTCACGGCGGCGCCGGCGCTGGCGCAATCGACAGGCGAAGGCGGGCTCAAGGCGGAAATTACGGGCGTCACGATCCCCGCCGACCGCCGGCCCGTCGTCACGTTCAAGATCGCCGACGCAAAGGGAAAGTCTCTCGAGGTCGCCGACCTCGACTCCGACAGCATCAAGTTCACGATCGCGGCGCTGAAAATAAACAAAGACGGCGCGCCCGAATACCAGAATTACATCCTCGCGAGAGTCGCCGGCAAAGAATATGTCTACAAGGGCGCGACCCGGCAGTCCACACTCTCCGAGACCTCGCAGCCGTCGGCGGACGAGGGCGGCGCCCTCCGTCGCACCGGCGCGGGCGCATACACATATACGTTCAAGACCGCCCTGCCGGCGAACTTCGAGCGCGGCGCGACGCACGTCGTCGGCGGCGAGCTGACGCGCGGCAACCGCCGCTACGCGGCTAATCCGCTTTACGAGTTCGTGCCCGCCGGCGGCAAGGCGCAGGCGCTTTGGGACCTCGCGGCAACGGCTTCGTGCAACACGTGCCACGATCCGCTGCGCGCGCACGGCGGCCGCGCGCGCGAAACCGGCTACTGCGCTCTTTGCCATACCTCACAGCTTTCCGACCCGGAGAGCGGCGAGAATCTCGATTTCAAATATTTCATGCACAAGCTCCACCGCGGGAAATATCTGCCGAGCGTCAAGGAGGGCAAGCCGTATTTCATCGTGGGCGTGAACCAGCGCGTGTTCGATTATTCCACGGTCGTTTCGCCGCAGTCGGTCGTGACGGAAACGATTCCGAAGGAATACCGCAACTGCTACGCCTGCCATTCCAACCCGAAAGTGACGTTCTGGAAGACGGCGCCGTCGAGCGTCGGCTGCGTCTCGTGCCACGACGACCTGAATCTCAGGACCGGCGCAAATCACAGCCCCGGTCCGGCGCGGGAGGGAACCTGCGTCAATTGCCACGCGCCGGACGGACCGGAGTTCGGCCCCTCCGTCGCAGGCGCGCACACCTTTCCCGGAAACGCGAGCCAGCTTCCCGGCATCGTCTTCGACATCCTCAAGATCGAGGGCGGCGCGCCGGGAACGAATCCGGTCGTGACGTTCAGCCTGAAAGACAAGAAAGGCGCGCCCGTCAACGCGTCGCAGATGAACAACCTCGGGCTTGTCCTTGCCTGGCCAACGGTCGATTACAAAACCGAAGTGCCCGAGGATGCGCGAAAAGCGACCCCGCTGGGCAACGGCATCCATACGTACAAATTCAAATATACGATCCCGGCAGACGCGACGGGATCGGGCGCGGTCGGCATCCAGGGCTATCGGCTATTCGAGGTGAAGCGTCCGGCCGGGACGCTGGTCGAGAAGAGCCAGCGCGACGCCGGGCACAACGTGGTGAAATATTTCCCGATCACCGACAAAGCCGCCGTGCCGCGCCGGATCGCCGTCAAGACGGAGAACTGCAACGCGTGCCACTTGAAGCTGCAGCCGCACGGCGAGCAGCGAAACAACACCGAATTCTGCGTCATGTGCCACAACGCGAATCACACCGACGCGGACAAGCGCAAAACGGCGAAAGGCCCGATGCCGCCGGAAAGCGTCCATTACAAGCGACTCATCCACCGCATTCATACCGGAGAGAATGCGGGCGAGCCGTTCGTCGTTTACGGCGGTCCGGCCAATTCGCCCGTGCCGGTCGATTTCGGGCACGTCCGCTTTCCGGGCGACCGCCGCAATTGCCTCAAGTGCCACGAGAAAGGCGCCAACGAGCTGCCGCTCGCCGCGGGCGTGCTGTCGACGCCGATTCAGCAGGCCGACGGCAGCGTGAAAATGTTGTCGCCGATCATGAGCGCGTGCGTCGGCTGCCACAACAAAGAGCCGGCGCAGATCCACATGCTGGCGCAGACTTCGGCCGCCGGCCGCGAGAGCTGCGTCGTCTGCCACGGCGCCGGGCGTGACTTCGCGGTCGACAAAGTGCATCTCAAAGGCAGGGAGTAGCGCGAGCGTCCGTTGAGTTTGTTTGCGCGCGGCATAGACTGAATGCATGACGCCGCGGCGCAGCACGGCCGATCCGAAAGCGCCCGGAAAGGATCCGCCCGCCGACCGAAAGAAGCCGCCTCGCAAAGATCCGCCGGCGGACGATCGGCGGCGCAAGCGGCCGCCTGCCGGCGATCCGCCCACAAAAAGCAAAATTAAAGTGCCGGGCCGAGATCGAGGACGTCAGTCCTCGCGCGTTTCTTTCTTGAGCTGACTTTTCTCCAGCAGCAGCGCGCGTTTCTCCAGGATGAGATCGCGCTCTTGGGCGAGATGGCGCTCGATCGCGCGGGCGAATTTCTGATCGGCGACGTAATGCATGCTCGTCGTAATCTGCGGCTCGAGCCCGCGCAGCTGCTTGAAGCTGCCGCCGGCGCCGGCTTCGAAGCGGCCGAGCCCTGCGCCGATGCAATGCTCGATCGCCGCGTAATAGCAGACGTTGAAGTGTAAAAACGGCTCTTCCTCGAAAGCCCCCCAGTAGCGGCCGTAGAGCGCGGCGTCGCCGCGAACGTTGAAAGTCCCGGCGATGATCTTCCCCTTCCGCTCGGCGAAAATAAGGCACAGATAGGGCGCGAAGCGGCGCGCGAGCTCGTCGAAGAATTCACGCGTCAAATATTGCCGCCCGTAATAAAGATTGTCGACGTGGCCTTTGTACAGCGAGAACATCGTGCGGAGGTGCTCGCGCGTCGCTTCTCGGCCTTCGACGACGCGGATCGCGATGCCGCGCTCGGCGATGGCACGGCGCTCGCGCTTGATTTTATTGCGGCGGTCGCTGCGGAAAGAGCCGAGATACTCCTCGAACGACCTGTAGCCTCGGTTCTCCCAGTGGAACTGGAGGCCGATGCGCCGGACGAAACCCGCTTCGGCCAGCGGCTCCGCCTCGTCTTCGCGGCAGAAATTCACGTGCGCCGAGGAGATTTTGTTTTGCCGCGCGATCTCCGCGAGCGCGCGACCCATCGATTGAACGATCGGCCGGCGCTCCGCGCCGGCGGTAAGAAACCGCGCGCCGGTGACTGGGGTGAACGGCACGCCGACGAGAAGCTTCGGATAGTAGGAAATGCCGAGGCGGTGGGCGAACTCCGCCCATTCGTAATCGAAGACAAATTCGCCCATGCTGTGAAGCTTGAGATACATCGGGCACGCGCCGACGACCTCGCCGCCGCGCTCGGCGACGAGATGCTGCGGCACCCACCCCGTCTGCTCCTCGACGCAGCCGGTCGCCTCGAGCGCCTCGAGCCAGTCCCAGCGCATGAACGGCGAGCCGCCGTCGACCAGTCGGTCCCAATCGTCGCGCGGGATATCTTTGATTGCGCGGACGATTCTGATCGTCGTCTGCCCGCTCATGAGGGGAAATCCTATCATTTAGCCGCTCGACGGAAAACCCGCGCGTTTGACAAACCGTGTCCGCGACCATAAATTTTACCCCAATGGTCGTCTACGATCTGATTTGCAACGCCGAGCACCGCTTCGAAGGCTGGTTTCCGAGCTTCGAAGGCTTTCAGGAGCAAGCGGAAAAGGGTCTCATCTCCTGCCCTTCGTGCGGCAGCACGCAGGTGGAAAAGCTGCCTCACGCATGCGCCGTCCACGTCAAGAAGGAAGCGCCTGCGCCACGGCAGGAGACGCCGGCGCCGGCTCCCGCCCTATCGGAAACCGAGGTAAAGGAGCTGCTCGTGCGCATGAATCAATTCGTGCGCGAGAATTTCGAGAACGTCGGTCCGCGCTTCGCGACCGAGGCGCGCGCGATCTTTCACGGCGAAAAAGAAGAGAAGCCGATCTACGGCAGCGCAACGCAAGACGAGCGCCGCGAGCTCGACGAAGAGGGCGTGCCCTACGGCATTCTCCCCAAGCCCAAGCTCGACAGTTAAAAAGCCTTCCTCATATTACGCTAGAGGCTGCGAGGCAAAGTGGCCGATCCCGCCGACAACTCCCGCGTCGTTGCGCCGCCGCCGTTGATCTATGGCGGCGCGCTTTTGATCGCCCTTTTGCTTCATTGGCTCGCGCCGCTGCCCATCTTCGGCCGAACCTTCTGGCCGGGACTCGCGCTTGTGGTGTTCGGCGTGGCTCTCGCGGTCTGGGGACGAAACACGCTCGTAGCGGCCGGCACGAACGTCAATCCTTATCGCCCCAGCACAGCGATCGTCGCTTCCGGCCCCTATCGCTTTTCCCGCAATCCTTTGTATGTCTCGCTGACGCTCCTGTATGTGGGATTGACGCTCGTCTTCAACACCTGGTGGGGATTCATCCTGCTTCTACCGGTTCTCATCGTCATGCATTTCGGAGTCATCGCGCGCGAGGAGCGTTATCTGGAAAATAAATTCGGCGAGACCTACCGCAACTACCGCGCGCGCGTTCGCAGGTATCTCTGAGCCACGGCCAATTTTAGGTTTTTTCGGCGAGCAGGGCGGCCCTGTAAGCGCCGTCGCCGCCATCGGCGAATTTTCCCTCGCGATAATAGAGCACGCGGAAATCGCGGAACAGATCCAGCAGCTCGTTGTGCCCGAGCAGATAGGCCGGGTTCTTCGGATGGCCGATCTCTCGCTGATCGATCAGGTAGGTCTCGAACACGATGTGCCCGCCGGGCTTGAGCGCGTTTTTCATATGCGATATCAGCCCGCGGTCGAGAAAATTGAAATTGATCACGAGATCGTAAGAGCCGCGCGGCAGGTCGGCGTGCTCCAGATCGGCCTCGATGAAGTTGACCGACTGGCCTTTCGCGAGCGCCGCCTTGCGCGCCTCCTGGAGCGCCGCCGCGGAGATATCGACGGCGTCGACGCGGAATTTTTTCGATGCGAGGTAAATCGCATTGCGCCCCTTGCCGGTCGCGACGTCGAGCGCCCTGCCCGGCGGAATCAGCCATGCCCTGCTGTCGAGGACCTCTTCCAGGAACTTCGACGGCGCATCGTCCCCGTGAGTTGCCGCGTGCTTTTCGTTCCAGCGCTTCCGATCGTTCGCCGCCACGACGCCTCCTCTAAACCGTGCGCGCCAGCGTCAGGACGCAGACCTCGCGCGCCCCGCCGCGGACGAGCGCGCGGCTGCATTCGTTCACCGTCGCGCCGGAAGTGTAGACGTCGTCGATCAGCAAGACCGATTTATTTTCAACCGAGCGTTTGGGAGCGATGGCGAACGCGCGGCGCATGTTGCGGCGGCGCTCGTCCTCGTGGAGCTGCGTCTGCGGCGGCGTCTCGCGCGCGCGAATCAGCGTGAACGCGTCGATCGGCAGTTTCCATTCGCGGCCGACCTCGCGCGCGAGGACGACCGACTGATTGAATCCGCGCCATTGCAGCCGCTTTCGATGGAGCGGGACCGGAACGATGACATCGATCGCGTGCGCGCTGAACGCTCCGCGGCAGCTCTCGGCCATGAGCCGCCCGAGCGGCTTCCCGAGCGAGACTTTCCGGCCGTATTTGAACCGCTGCACGACGCTCCGGAGCGGATGCTCGCCGCCTTCGTCAGTCGGATAGCACGCCCACGAGCGCGCGCGCACGAAGTGCGGCGGCCGCTCGATGCAGGGCCCGCACAGATGATCCTCGCCGCTCGTGTCGAGAAACGGCCGGCCGCAGAT
Source organism: Binatia bacterium (assembly GCA_036407055.1). Classification (GTDB taxonomy): domain Bacteria; phylum Desulfobacterota; class Binatia; order UBA9968; family UBA9968; genus JAJPJQ01. The sequence goes on along the minus strand of DASWZY010000009.1, from coordinate 10,161 downwards.
CGTACAGACAGGGCAGTCGATCACGCGCAAACGGGCGCGGCAGTCACGGCAGAAGCAATCGCGCGCGGAAAATACCGGGTCGCGGCAGAAGCGGCAGCGCGGCGGATAGAGGCAATCGAGCAGACGCCCGAGGCGGCCCGCGAATGATGAATTTTGAATGTTGAGGTTTGAATTCAATTCAAAATTCAAAATTAAGCATTCGTCATTTTATTACTAAAGATTTGCCCGTCATCTCCGCTGGCTCGGAGACACCGAACATCTCGAGGATCGTCGGCGCGACGTCGACCGCCTTGCCGGCGCGGAGACGCGCGCCCTTGAGCTTGTCGTCGGCGATGATGACGGGAACGGGATTCGAAGTATGCGCGGTGTGGATCTCGCCGGTGTCGTAGTCGATGAGCTGCTCGGCGTTGCCGTGGTCGGCGGTAACGATCACGCGCGCCTTGCGCCTGAGCGCAGCATCGACGACTTTGCCGATGCAGGCGTCGACCGCCTCGCAGGCACGCACCGTAGCGTCGAAGTTCCCGGTATGCCCGACCATGTCGGCGTTGGCGTAGTTGAGCACGACGAGACCGTAGCGCTCCGCCTCGATTTCCGGCACGAGCGCGCCGGCGATCTCGTAAGCGCTCATCTCGGGCTTGAGATCGTACGTCGGCACGTCTTTCACCGAGGGAATGAGAATGCGCTCCTCCAGCGGGAACTTCTTTTCCTCGCCGCCGTTGAAAAAATACGTCACGTGGGCGTACTTTTCCGTCTCGGCGATGCGGAGCTGCGGAATCTGGTTTCGGCTCGCGACCTCGCCGAGAATGTTTTTCAAATCGCGCGGCGGAAACGCCGCAGGGAGATTGAAGGTCGCGTCGTATTCCGACATCGTCGCGTAGGCAGCGAGCGCGAGGCGATTCTCGCGGGAAAATTCCGCGAAATCCTTCTGCGTCAGCGCGCGGGTCATCTGCCGGGCGCGGTCGGCGCGGAAGTTGAAGAAGATCACCCCGTCGCCGTCTCGGATCGTCCCCTCGGGATCGATGACGGTCGGCAGCACGAATTCATCCGTAACCTTCGCTTGATAGCTTTTCTTGATCGCTTCCTCGGCGGAGGGGGCGCGCTCGCCGACTCCGGCGGTGATCGCGCGATAGGCCTTTTCCGTGCGGTCCCAGCGCTTGTCGCGATCCATGCCGTAATACCTGCCGCCGACGGTCGCGACCTTGACGTTCGGATAACCGGCGAGCTTGTCGTTCAGCTCGCGCATGAAGCCTTCCGCGCTCGACGGCGGCGTATCGCGTCCGTCGAGGAATAGATGCAGGTAAACGGATTTTATTTTTTCCCGCTTCGCGAATTCGATCAGCGCTTCGAGATGCCGCTGATGGCTGTGGACGCCGCCGTCGCCGAGCAAGCCCATGAGGTGGAGGCGCCCGCCGCTTTTTTTGACGGCGTCGAAGACGGCTTTGAAAACGGGATTCGAGAAAAATGTTCCGTCGTCGATCGCTTTATGGATCAGCGTCAAATCCTGATAGACGATGCGACCGGCGCCGAGGTGCATGTGCCCAACCTCGGAATTGCCCATCTGTCCGTCCGGCAATCCGACATCCAGGCCGGAAATCGAGATGTGCGTGGACGGATATTGCTTTACGAGACGGTCCATCACCGGCGTCGCCGCCTTGGCGATCGCGTTGCCCTCGGGCCGCGGATTGATGCCCCAGCCGTCGAGCACGATGAGAATCAGCGGACGTTGGTCCCGCACACTTGCTTCCTTTCTGCTGCTAGCGCTTCGCACGCATCAGGCGTGCTGCTCGTTCCTGATGCTGAACTGCTGGGCGAGGCTGGCGTAAGGCTCGGGCAGCTCGACTCTCGGAGCGTCGATCCAGAGCCCTTCGAGATCGTAGAATTCGCGCACCGGCTGGTAGAAAACGTGGACGATGACGTCGGAGAAATCCATCAACACCCACTGCCCGCGCGCGACGCCCTCGACGGCGTGCGGCCGCACGCCTTTGCCGCGGAGACTCTCTTCGATGCCCTGCGCGATGCTCTGCACCTGCCGGTCGGACCGGCCGGAGCAGACGATGAAATAGTCCGCGATGGACGTCAACTCGCGGACGTCGAGCACCACCAGGTCGTAGGCTTTTCGGTCCAGCGCGAAGCGGCTCAAAAGGACCGCTTTTTCGCGAGCATCGATCTCCGTCAAAGCGCTGCGCTCCTCCTCGAGGCCCGGTACAGGCCTCTTCGCCCAATATAGCGCTCAACTTTCGCCGGCACTAGATAGCGGATCGATTTTCCGCGCTTCACTCTTTCTCTTATCTCCGAAGCCGAGATCGCGATATCCGTCAGCTTCAGGAAATATATACGCGTGCCGCTTTCATGGCGAAATGAGCCGCGCGCCCGATCATACCAAAATGACTTCCGAGCGGCAATCGGAATGATCCCGCGGTCCATGCGACCGCGGCTTCCCGGCCGCGAAGTGACGATGAAATTCGCCAGCGTAAACAGCTCCCGAAAATCCTTCCACCGGCCGATCTCGCGAAACGCATCCATGCCGATGATGAAAAAGAGCTCGGTCTTCGGGTACCGCGCGGCGAAAGCGCGCAGCGTATCGATCGTGAACGATTTGCCGGGACGCCCGACTTCGATGTTCGAGACATCGAACGCGCGGTTGTCGGCGGTCGCGAGGCGCGCCATTTTCAGCCGCTCCGGGCCGGCGCTCGCGGAGCTCCGTTTCAGCGGCTGGATGGATGTAGGAATAAAAATAACGCGGTCGAGGCGGAACGCCTCGCGTACTTCTTCGGCGCTTCGCAGATGGCCGAAGTGAATCGGATCGAAGGTGCCGCCGAAAAGACCGATCTTCATAAAAAAATTAGGGGCGGTCCCGAACCGCCCCTAGCTTAACTTTACAACCGATCGACTGTCCTCATTCGCGAATCTGGCCGTCGCCGAAGACGATGAACTTGGTCGTGGTGAGCTCCTCCAGCCCCATCGGGCCGAAGGCGTGGATCTTGCTCGTGCTGATTCCCATCTCGGCGCCGAGGCCGAGCTCTCCCCCGTCGTTAAAGCGCGTGGAGGCATTCACGAGGACGACCGACGAATCGACGCGGTCGAGAAATTGTCTCGCCTTGGTGTAGTCGGAAGTCACGATCGATTCGGTGTGCTGCGAGCCGTACCGCTCGATGTGCTCGATCGCGGCGTCCATGTCCTTGACGACGCGGACGGCGAGAATGAGATCGAGATATTCCGCGCTCCAGTCTTCCTCGGCTGCCGCCTTTACGCCGGGTACGAGTTTTTGCGTCCGCTCGCAGCCGCGTATCTCGACGCCGGCCGCGCGCAGCTTCGCGACCGCGGAAGGAAGAAAGTCCTTCGCAACCGCCTCGTGCACCAGCAGCGTCTCCATCGCGTTGCAGACCCCCGGCCGCTGGACTTTAGCGTTGAGGCTGATCTTCTCCGCCATGTCGAGCGACGCCTCGTCGTCGACGTAGACGTGGCACACGCCTTTGTAATGCTTGATCACGGGAATGCGGGAATTCTGCGCGACGGCACGGATCAGCTCTTCGCCGCCGCGCGGGATGACGAGGTCGATGTAGTCTTCGAGCTGGAGCAGCTCGTGGACTAGGCCGCGCTCCTTGGATTCGGCGACCTGGAGCGCGCCCGCGGGGACGCCGGCACCGGCGCAGGCTTCCTGCAAAACCGCGCCGATCGCGCGGTTCGAATGATGCGCCTCGCTGCCGCCGCGCAGGATGACCGCGTTGCCCGACTTAACGCACAGCGCCGCCGCGTCGGCGGTGACGTTGGGACGCGCCTCGTAGATGATCGCGATCACGCCGAGCGGAATACGCATGCGCCCGACCTGGAGCCCATTCGGGCGCCGCCACATTTTGATGACCTCGCCGACCGGATCGGGCAGCGCGGCGACGTCGCGCAGGCCCTTCGCCATGCCCTGAATGCGCGATGGATTGAGCGTGATGCGGTCGACCAGTGCGCTCGAAACCTTCGCCTTGACGGCCTGATCGACGTCCTTTTTATTTTCCTTCAGCAGGAACTCGCTCTGCCGCTCGATGCCTTCCGCCATCGCCGTCAGCGCGCGATTCTTCACCGTGGAAGACAACCGCGCGAGACTGCGCGACGCCGCCTTGGCGGTTTTGCCGAGCTGAAGCGCTTCGTCTTTGAGCGACATGCCGTCCTCGCTATTCGAGCAGCACGAGATCGTCGCGATGGATGATCTCGTCATAGGCCTTGTATCCCAGAATCTTTTCGATCTTGCTCGTGTGCAGCCCTTTGATGCGTTCGAGCTCCTGCGCGCTGTAGTTGACAAGCCCACGCGCGAACTCGCGCCCGCCGCCGTCGAGACAGCGCACGCATTCGCCGACGCCGAACGAGCCGTGGACACCTTTCAGTCCGGAAGGCAGCAGGCTGCGCCCTTTGTGCATGAGCGCTTCGACGGCGCCGTCGTCGACGACGATGTCGCCGGCGGGCTTGAGATTGTAGGCGATCCAGTGCTTGCGGTTTGCCATGCGGTTCTCCTCGGGCAGCACCCAAGTGCCGCATTCTTCCTCCGCGTCGAAGAGCTTCGTGAGAATACTCGGCTCGAGGCCGCTCGCGATCAGCGTCGGAATTCCCGCGGCGGCGGCTTCTTCCGCAGCTCCGAGCTTGGTCTCTATACCGCCGGTGCCGAACGCGCTCTGGCTTTTGCCCGCGAGCTTTGCCTTCGCCGTCTTGATATTGTCGATGACCGCAATCAGCTCGGCGCCGTCACCCGCGCGCGGGTCTTTATCGTACACGCCCGCCACGTCGCTCAGGATTACGAGTAAATCGGCTTCGAGCAGCGTCGCCACAAGCGCGGAAAGATGATCGTTGTCGCCGAATTTCATCTCCTCGACGGCAACCGTATCGTTCTCGTTGACGACCGGGATGATCGAATGATCGAGCAGCGTCTGAAAGGTATGCTTCGCGTTCAAGTAACGCTGGCGGTTGGCGAGGTCCTCGTGCGTGAGCAGCACCTGCGCGACGTTCTTTTCGAAGCGCGAGAAATGTTTCTCGTAGAGAGCCATCAGCTTGATCTGCCCGACCGCCGCGAGCGCCTGCTTCTCGGGAATCGTCTTGGGACGCTCCTTGACCCCGAGCCGCATCATGCCCGAGGCGACCGCGCCGGAGCTCACGACGACAATTTCTTTGCGCTGGCTGTGCAGCTCGGCGAGCTCGCGCACGAGTCCCTTGATCCTGCCCTCCTGAATGCCTTCGGGCGAGGATAGAATCCCGCTGCCGATCTTCACCACCGCCCTGCGGCAGCGGCCGAGAACGCGGCTCTTAAACTCCGCCTGCCGCATGCTCTCCCTCGGCTTTATTTTCCTCCAGACGCTGCACGATCGTATTGATCAGCGCGCGGAGCCCTTTATGCGCCGCCGCTGAAATCGCGCAGAACGGCACGCCCATTGACGCGAACTTCTCCTGCAGCAGCTTCGCCTTCTCCGCACCGTCAGGCAGATCGATCTTGTTCGCGGCGACAATCTGCGGCTTGCGCGCGAGCTCGAGGTCGAAGAGCTCCAGCTCGCGGTTAATCGCGCGCCAGTTTGCGAGCGGATCGGCCTCGTCGATAGCCGAAGCATCGAGCAGATGCACCAGCACTTTCGTGCGGCTCACGTGCTTTAAAAACTTATGACCGAGGCCCTCGCCGCGGTGCGCGCCTTCGATGAGCCCGGGGATATCGGCAACCACGAAGCTCTTGCCGTCGTCGTAGCCCACGACGCCCAGGTTGGGGACCAGGGTCGTGAACGGATAATCGGCGATCTTGGGCCGCGCGGCGGAGATGACCGAGATGAGCGTGGATTTGCCGGCGTTCGGCAAGCCGATGATGCCGGCGTCGGCGAGCAATCTCAGCTCGACTTCGAGCTCGCGCTCTTCGCCGGGCAATCCGGGCTGGACCTTGCGCGGGCTGCGATTCGTCGACGAGACGAAGCGCGCGTTGCCCCTACCGCCTTTGCCGCCGTGGGCAACGACCGCACGCGCGCCCGGGGCGCTGAGATCGGCGAGCACATCGCCGCTCTGCGCGTCGCGGATGATTGTGCCTACAGGAACGGCAATAATTTTGTCCTCGCCGCGCCTGCCGTGCTGGTCCTTGCCGCGGCCGTGCTCGCCGCGCCCGGCGCGGTAGAGGCGCTGATAGCGAAGATCGAGCAAGGTCGTGAAGTCGGGATCGGCCACCGTGACGACATCGCCGCCGGCGCCGCCGTCGCCGCCGTCGGGCCCGCCGCGCGGCACGTACTTCTCGCGGCGAAAGCTCATGCACCCGCGTCCGCCGTGGCCGGCCTCGACCTGAATTTTGACTTCATCGATGAATTTCATGACGAAAAGTCTTGGGTTCGCTCGATTGTAACTCGCACTCCGGGCAAAAAAAAAGCCCCAAAAGGGGCTTTTTGATCTTTGCGCGTGCCGTTTACGCCGGCACTACGCTAACCCGCTTTCGGTCGCGATCGAGGCGATCGTAAGAGACCACGCCATCGATCTTTGCGAAGATGGTGTAGTCGCGCCCCATGCCGACGTTCTTACCCGGGTGAATGCGCGTGCCGAGTTGGCGCACGAGAATATTTCCCGCGCGCACCCGCTCGCCGCCGAATACTTTGACGCCGCGCCGCTGCCCCTGGCTGTCTCTCCCGTTACGCGAGCTACCGCCGGCCTTTTTATGTGCCATCGAACTTATTCCTTCCTAAGCGATGTCGACGATCTTCAGCGTAGTGAGCTGCTGCCTGTGCCCCCGCTGGCGGCTATAGCTCTTGCGCCGCTTCTTCTTGAAGACCATGACCTTTTTGCCCTGGCCCTGCTCGAGAATCTCCGCCGTGACTTTGACGTCGGCGAGCGTCGGGGTGCCGATTTTGATCTCGCCGTTGCCGCCGACCATGAGCACATCGGGAAGCATGATGCGCTCGCCGACAGTGCCTTGCAGCCGCTCGACGCGGACGACATCCCCCGGCGCGACGCGGTACTGCTTACCACCGGTCCTGATAACCACGTAAGACATAAGAAGTTTCCTTAGTCTCCAATTTCTAAATGAATTTCCCCCTAAAGTCAACGCAACGCCGCACTGCCGCGCGCACTGACGCGCGCATGAATTGGCGCGCGATCTGACCGCCGGTTTGCCGCGTCAGGACCGGGTTGGCAACCCTCGGGCCTTTACGCCGCTTGACAAAGAAGTACGTAGTAGCATAATTATATCGTATTACGATATTATCGTATCACGATGAAAGTTATTGAAGATCCGGTTAATTCCCCCGATTACCGCGCATTGGCGGACTTCCGCCATGAGATCCGGCGCTTCGTCCGCTTCAGCGAGACCGCCGCCCGCAGCGCCGGCCTTGAGCCCCAGCAGCACCAGTTGCTGCTCGCGCTCAAGGGCCTGCCGGCCGATAAGCGGCCGACGATCAGCGTGCTCGCCGATCGTTTGCAGATCCAGCACCATAGCGCGGTCGAGCTGATCGACCGCTTGAGCAAGCGCCGCATGGTGCGGCGCTATCGCAGCCGCACCGATAAGCGACAGGTCTACGTGCGCCTCACCCAAAGCGGCGAGGACGTCCTGCGGCAGCTCTCCCTACACCACCTGCAAGAGATCAGATCAGCCGGGCCGGTGCTCGCGCGCGTGCTCGCGACGGCGATCGCCTCCGCCAATGACTCGTCCGAGTCCGACGCACACTCGCTCGAGCACAGCGAGACCGACGACCCGCAACGACGCGCCAAGCGATGAACACTATGAATTCTTCTACGCCATCCTCGGCAATGCGGCATGGGCGCGAGCCCGTCAAATTGAGCGACTTCTCGACCGACCTGCGTGTCGTCACGATCTCGGCGATGGCGCTCGTTATCGGCGTTCTCAGCGCGTTCGTCGCCCTTGCGCTGCTCAAGCTCATCGGCCTGTTCACGAACCTTTTCTTTTTTCAAACCTGGGGCACGGCGCTCGTCACGCCCGCGGGGCATCACCTCGGCACATTCGTAGTCGCAGTGCCCGTCATAGGCGGTCTCGTGATCGGCTTCATGGCGCGCTACGGCTCCGAGCGCATCCGCGGCCACGGCATCCCCGAAGCGATCGAAGCGATTCTGATGAACGGCAGCCGCGTCGAGCCGAAGGTCGCATTTTTGAAGCCGCTGTCGGCGGCGATCTCGATCGGCTCCGGCGGCCCGTTCGGCGCCGAGGGGCCGATCATCATGACCGGCGGCGCGTTCGGCTCGATGATCGCGCAGTTCTTTCATTTGACCAGCGCGGAGCGCAAGACGCTGCTCGTCGCCGGCGCCGCCGGCGGCATGGCCGCTACGTTCGCCGCGCCGCTCGCGTCGCTGCTGCTTGCCGTCGAGCTGCTGCTGTTCGAATGGAAGCCGCGGAGCCTCATTCCCGTCGGCGTCGCGGCTGCCGCAGCGACGGTCGTCCGCCGCTACATTATCGGCCTCGGACCACTGTTCCCCACGAGCGCGCATCCGGTCTTCATCGGTCCCGAAGGCATCGCCGGCTGTATCGTCGCCGGCATCTTAGCCGGCGCGTTGTCGGCGCTGCTCACCGGCGCCGTTTACGCGGCCGAAGACGCCTTCAAGAAGCTGCCGATCCACTGGATGTGGTGGCCGGCGCTCGGCGGCCTGGCGATCGGCATCGGCGGCCTCGTCTTTCCGCAGGCACTCGGCGTCGGCTACGACGTGATCGAATCGCTTATCCGCGAGGACGCGCCGACGAAGATCATCCTCGGCATTCTGATCGTGAAGTCGCTCATCTGGTCGATCTCGCTCGGCTCTGGCACCTCCGGCGGCGTGCTCGCACCGCTTTTAATGATGGGCGGCGCGCTCGGCGGCATTGAAGCCGGCTGGCTTCCCGCCGAGGGCATCGGCTTCTGGCCACTCATCAGCATGGGCGCGATCCTCGGCGGCACGATGCGCGTGCCGTTCTGCGGCGTCATTTTCGTACTCGAGCTCACGCACGACGTGAACATACTTCTGCCCCTCATCGTCGCGACGGTGATCGCCTACACGTTTACCGTTCTGGTCCTCGACCGATCTATCCTGACGGAAAAAGTCGCGCGGCGAGGCTACCACCTGTCGCGCGAGTACGCGATCGATCCGCTCGAAATTCTCTTCGTGCGCGAGGTCATGCCGGCGAACGTCATCGCGATTCCGGCGCATTCGCCGCTCAAGCAGCTGCTGCTCTCGCTGCAGTCGACCGATCGCCGGCGCCATCAGCGCTTGTATCCCGTCGTGGACGAGAAGAAGCGGCTGGCGGGAGTTCTCACCGAAGGCGACATTCACCGCATGCAGCAAACCGACGGGCACGGCAAGGGCTTGAGCATGGAAGACACCGTCCGGCGCAATCCGGTCGTCGCCTATCCCGACGAGCCGCTCCGCGCCGTTGTTTACCGCATGGCGGAGACCGGCCTCACGCGGTTTCCCGTGATCGACCGCGACGGCGGCGCCGTCCTCGGCGTCGTTTCTTTGAAAGACTTGTTGATCGCGCGAGCGCGCAATCTCGACGCCGAGCAGCGCCGGGAGCGCGTGCTCCATCCGCGGATCTTTTTCCCGCGCCAGTCGCGGCGCGACTCGAACGACCGGAGCGCAGCCTCAGCATAAAACCATATTTAACCAATACCCCAAACGGAGGATACTTATATGGCCGAGACTCAAGAGGAAGTACTTTTAGACGTACGGGTCGCCGAGGCGTCCTGGCTCTATAAATTCTATCTCACCCACGAGCGGAAGATCCTGGGCACGATTTCCGTGACGATCTTCCTGCTCTTGTGGGAATTCATGGGCGGGCCGGTGAGCGTGTATAACCCGATCCCGATCTTGCGGGTGAACCCGATGTTCATGAGCTCGCCGTCCTATATTTGGAAGGCGGCGGTCGCGCTTTTCGCCACCGGCGAGATCTGGAACGATCTTTACGTTAGCTCGGTCGAGTTCGTGGGCGGCTACCTGCTCTCGGTGGCCGTGGCTATTCCGCTCGGAGTTCTCATCGGCTGGAACAAGAAGGCGAGCGCGGTCTTCGATCCATTCGTCAACGCGATGAACGCGACGCCGCGCGTCGCGCTGCTGCCGCTGGTGATCATCTGGCTCGGCATCGGCATGCTTTCGAAGGTCGGAATCATCTTCTTGGGCGCGGTCGTGCCGATCATCGTCAACGCGCGCGACGGCGTCAAGACGACCCCGTCGTCGCTGCTCAAC
>DASWZY010000008.1:0-3372 GCA_036407055.1 Binatia bacterium | reverse complement strand
TTTCGCGAAGCAGAACAAAGCGCAGCTCTTTATCGCGCATGTGCTGGTCCCCAACATCGCGTACCCGACCGACAGCTACGCCGATCCGACGCTCTACGTCGAGATCGAGCGCAACGAGCGGCGGCACGCGCAGTCTCAGCTGGAAAAACTCATTCGCGATCTCCAACGATCCAAGCTGAAGGTCGAGGGCCTGCTGCTGCGCGGGACCGCGGCCGACCAGATCGTACGCGCCGGCAAGAATCGCAAGGCCGATATGATCGTGATCGGCACCCACGGCCGAACGGGCTTGCGAAAGCTGCTCATGGGAAGCGTGGCGGGCCGCATCGTCTCCGAATCCACGGTGCCTGTTCTAACCGTGCGTGGAAGAGGATGATAAAATACTAAAGAGGTCGCACTTATGATTCCGGTTCCCGAAGAGATCGAAGCTTACGCCGAGCGCCACACGCGCGGCATGTCGGATGTCCACGCAACCGTTTGGAAGGATACCTACGAAAAAACCAAGTCGCCGCGGATGATGGTGGGGCCGTTGGAGGGCGCGTTCCTAAGGCTTCTGGTGCGGATAACCGGAGCGAAACGCGTTCTCGAAATCGGCATGTTCACCGGCTACAGCGCGCTCGCCTGGGCCGAGGCGCTCCCGGAAGGCGGGCGGCTCGTCACCTGCGATGTCAACCCCGAGACGACGAAGATGGCGCAGGGGTACTTTGCGAAAAGCCCCCACGGTCACAAAATCGAAGTTCGGCTCGGACCGGCGCTCGACACGCTCAAGACGCTGCAAGGGCCGTTCGATATCTGCTTTATCGACGCCGACAAGACCGGCTACGACGCGTATTACGACGCGTGCCTGCATCTCACGCGACAAGGCGGGCTCATCGTGCTCGACAATATGATGCAGGCCGGGAAAGTTCTCAATCCGACCGACGATCGGGTGCGAGCGGTCGACGCACTCAACAAGCGGATTCAAACTGACCCCCGCGTCGAAAACGTTCTGCTGCCGATCCGCGACGGCATCATGCTGGCGTATAAGCGTTAGGCCGCCTCCGACGTTTCCGTCCACGCCCAGTCGCGGATGAGATTGTAACCGACGGCAAGCAGCGTCGGACCCAAGAAGATCCCGAGAAATCCGAAGGCGATCACCCCGCCCAGCGCTCCGAGGAAAGTAAGGATGAACGGGAGGTCGCCGCCCCGGCTGATGAAGTACGGCTTAATGATGTTATCGGCGCTGCTTACGACCACCGCTCCCCACACAAATAGGAAAATCGCCCAACCTATGGAGACTTTGTAGAATACCCATATAGCCGCAGGCAGCCAGACCAGCGCCGCCCCTACCGGGACAAGCGACGCAAAGAAGGTGACGACGCCGAGTAGCAAGGCCCCCGGAACGCCGGAGAGCCAGAGGGCGAAACCCGTTAGGATCGCCTGGACGATGCCGGTGCCGATGATGCCGTAGATCACTCCCTTCATGGTCGCCGCCGCCACTCCGATCAAGCGCAGAGAGCGGTCGCCCCAAAGGCGAACGGCCATCGTATTCAGGTGCTTCGCGCCGCTGCTGCCGTCGCGATAAAAGAAGTAGGCGATGAACAGGCTGAGCACGACCTGCAGGGTTCCTTGCCCCACGGTTTTGACGCCGGTAATGACCCATTCTCCTGCCGGCACCAAGTATTTCCCCGCTTCGCTCATGAGGCGGGCGCTGTCGTGGGCGAAATCGGCCCAGTAACGGCTGGCGCTGCCGCCCACCAGCGGAATATCCGCTACCCAGACCGGAGGGTCCGGCGGCCCTTCGTCCATTATTGTACGGCCCCAATCGATCGCCCGCCCGATGTCGTCGGTAAGGCTCGACGCCACCGCGACTAATGGGAGGACGACGACCGCGGCGATCAGCAGCGTCGTTACCACGGCCGCCAATCCTTTGCGGCCGCGAAGCACTGCTTCCAACCAGGAGTAAATCGGCCAGGTCGCAAAGGCGATAATGAACGCCCACAATAAAGCCGTGACGAACGGACGCAAAATGACAATGCAGCCGAGCAGCAGGAGGAAAAGTAAGCTGACCGCCGCGATCTGCTCGACCCGGCTCGCGCTCGTCATAGAAGGATCTCCAATGGCATGATGACGTATCGGAAGAATGCGACCGCCGCCTGACGCTCCCTGTGTTCGTTAGCGGAAGCCCGTGCGTTCTGCAAGGTTTCGGGCCGCCCGCAGCTCACATATTCACTATCGGGTATTTACCGGCTGAAATTTACTATTTTCACCCGATTGGCGGTTTACAGGGCAGCCCTTACGATATCTCCCTGCGGCCGTTATGCGGCCGCTTTTCAAAATCCGGTTCTGTTTTGGCGGAGGTGAATATGAGGCGAGTAGATCGTTACGGCATCGTGCTGGCGGCGGGAGAAGGAAAACGCCTCGAGCCGCTCGTGCGCCAGCTCCGCGGCGATTCTCTGCCGAAGCAATATGTCACTTTCATCGGCCGTCGCTCCATGCTGGAGCACACCTTCGCGCGCGCGGAGAAGCTGATCGCGCGCGAACGCATCTTCACCGTCATCGCCGAGCATCACATCGACTTTCCCGCGGTGCGCCGTCAAATCGCGGCGTGCGACCCAACCACCGTCATCGCGCAGCCGGAGAACAAGGAAACCGCAGCCGGCATCTTGCTGCCGCTGATGCACGTTTACAAAAGAGATCCCGAGGCTTCGGTCGCTGTGTTTCCCTCGGATCATTTTATTTTCGAGGAAGATCGCTTCATGAGCCATGTCGCGCTCGGGTTTCAGGCGGTCGAGCGCAACCCGTCCTTATTCGTCCTGATCGGCGTCGAGCCGACGGAGGCGCAAGCCGAATACGGCTACATCGTTCCGCACGGCGTCGATGGTGAAAAATACGGCTCGACGCTACGGCGCGTCGGGCGCTTCGTCGAAAAACCCGATGCGGCGGCGGCGTCCGAGCTCATCGCCGGCGGCGCTCTGTGGAACACGATGGTCATGGTTTTCAAAGCCAAAAATCTGCTCGACATCGTCGCCGGCATCAATTCGGAGCTGTCTGCCGAGTTTCAGGAAGTTCGCGCCGCGATTGGAGACCCGGACGAAGCGAGCCGAATTCGCGATATTTACGGGCGCGTGAAGTCAGAAAATTTTTCCAAGGGCATTGTGGAACAACTCCCCGCGCGTCATCCGGCGTGCCTGTCGGTGCTTTCGATGAGCGGGGTGTTGTGGAGCGACTGGGGGCTGCCGTGCTCGATCGAATGGGTGCTCAGGAAAATCGACGAGCGGGAAAGCGCAGATATCTCCGGAGTCGCCGAAGGCAGGCTCTGGAAAGCGTTCAGCGACCGGTTGCAAATCGGAAGGCAACGCCTCGCGCAGACCGCCGAGCTCGCCGAGGCCCCAA
>DASWZY010000007.1:0-6314 GCA_036407055.1 Binatia bacterium | reverse complement strand
CCCCGGCAAGCCCGCGCCCTACCAGGGCGGCGAGCCGTTCAACCGCTGCACGCACGTCGCGCTCTCGCCGAAAAACGAGATCTACGTCTCCGACGGCTACGGCAACTCGCGCGTGCACAAATACTCGCCGGACGGAAAGCTGCTGTTCTCCTGGGGCGAGCCGGGCACCGACCCCGGCCAGTTCAATATCGTCCACAACATCGTCGCCGACCGCGACGGCCATCTCTACGTCGCCGACCGCGAAAACCATCGCATTCAAGTCTTCGACGGCAACGGAAAATTCGTCGATCAGTGGCACAACATGCACCGCCCGTGCGCGCTGTATATGGATTCGGGACGCGAGCCGCTCTGCTATCTCGGCGAGCTCGGGCCGAGCATGGCGGTGAACAAGGAGTGCCCGAACCTCGGGCCGCGCCTCAGCATTCTTTCCAAGGAAGGAAAAATTCTCGCGCGCCTCGGCGACATCCGCCCCGGCGAGGCGCCGGGGCAGTTCATCGCGCCGCACGGCCTCGCGCTCGACTCTCGCGGCGACCTCTACGTCGGCGAAGTATCGTGGACGATCGCGGGCCAGCACCTGAAGCCGCCGCGCGAGATGCGGAGTTTGCAGAAGCTGATCAAGCGCGCCTAGCGGTCAGCGCCACAGCGCGATGATGATCGTGCCGGCGACGACGCCGAGCGTGCCGAGCGTGATCTTCCAGGTGATGCGCTCGACGTGGCGCAGGAAGATCGATGAGATCAGCAGCACCCATACGGGGCTCGTCGAGAGAAGCGGCGTCACGACCACGACGGTGCCTCGGCTGAGCGCCGCGATGCTGAGCCAAATCCCCAGCGTCTCGAACAGCCCGGCCGAGAGGAACGGCACCAGCGATTTGCGGTTCCACACCGGCTTCTCGGTCCCCGGCAGCGCGAGATAGATCACGTACCACACCAGCGAAATCGCGCCGACGATCGCGGCGAAAAAAAGCGGCTCGTTCGCGATGCCGAGCGCCTGGCGCCGGATCGGCTGCGCGATGCCCGCGAGCAGTGCGGCAGAGACCGGCAGCGCGAGATCGAGCCAGCGCACCGGCTTGCCGCCGGTCTCCCACGACGTCATGAAGATCCCGGCGACGATCGCGAGCGTTCCCGCCGCGATCGGCAGCGTCGTCTTCTCGCCCAAAAAGACAATCGCGATGACAGCGGCGAAAAGCGGCGCGGAGGCGCGCAGCGCGTAGCTCCGCGCCGCGCCGATCCTCGCGATGCCGGTGTAAGTGAATAAGCGGATCGCCGGCTGCAGGCTTCCGGCGGTCAGAAACAATGCAAGCGCCGTAAGCGGAACGGAAGGAACGCCGCGAAAAAATACGATCGGCCAGAGCACGGACGTGTGCACCAGAAGCGAGACGTACGTGACCGTCGTGCTGTTAGAGTAACGGAGCCCGAGGCGGGCCGAGATGATGCAGAAGGCGTACGACAGGGCCGACGCCAGGGCGATGAGCTGCGGCGACATGCGCGGAATTCAGCGCGCGTCCGCCGCGGTGCGCATGGCGAAGGCGAGCAGGCCGAGCGTCACTGCGGCGAGCGCCAGCGCGCTTAGCGCGAGCGACCAGTGGACGCCGACGATGCTGCCCATCACGCCGACCGTGATGCCGCTGAAGGCGCGCAGACCGAAGCTCGACATCGCGAACAGCCCGATCAACCGGCCGCGCAGATTCGCGGGCGCGAGCAGCTGCACGAGCGTCTGCGCCATCGAGAGATACGTCAGATTCACGATGCCCGCCCCGAACAGCAGCAAGAGCGCCAGCGGGTAGCTCGTCGACGCGGCGAAGCCGGCGATCAGCAGGCACCAGATGATCGCGCAGATCGTCGCGGTGCGCACGCTCGGCTGGAGCAGCCCCTTGCCTTCGAGCAAAAAACCGCCGAGGACCGCGCCGCCCGCGTTCGCGGCGAGCAGCGCGCTGTAGGCGACGCCCTGTTCGTCGGTGCCGAGATCGTGCGCGAACTCCGGCATCTGCGCTTGAAACGCGTTGCCGACGAGCAGCGAAGTCGCGCCGCCGAGCAGGATCATCGAGAGGATCGTCGGATTGGTTGATGCCTCGCGCATGACATTGAGCGCGTCCTTGAAGCTCAGCTCGGGCCGCCGCGCCACGGCTTTCTGCTCGCGATGGCCGGTATAGGGCACGAGCAGCAGCCAGATGCTGAGCGGCAGATAGAGCGACGCGTTGACGAGGAGCCCCGCCGACGGACCGAGCAGCAGCATCAAGCCGCCGCCGACCGCGGGGCCGAGCAGCACGCCCAGCTGCCGCGAAGTCGCGTTCAAGCGCACCGCGCTCTGCAAATGCTCGGGCCCGACGATGTCGTGAATCAGGAGCTGGCTGCCCGGCTGCCAGAGCACGCCAGCCATGCCATGAATCACGAGCAGCACGCACGCATGCCAGAGCTGAATCGCGCCGGTGAAAAAGAGTATCGCCCAGGTGATCGACACCGCCATGTACATGACCTGCGCGATCTGAATGACTCTGCGGCAGTCGTAGCGATCCGCCATCGCGCCGAAGTAAACCGAGAAAAGCAGAAACGGCGTCCAGTGGCTGATGACCGCGAAGCCGCCGAGCAGCGGCGACCGGAACGTCTGATAGAGCAGCCAGTAGCTGATGACGTGCTCGATGTTGTCGGCCATCATCGAGGCGAGATTGAAAACGAAATAGCGGCGGAAATCGCGGTGGCGGAGCGCCGCGAACGAGACGTTTTCGGCGCGCGCCGCGGCAGGTTGAGCAGCGGGCGAAAGATTTTCTGCGGTGTCGGGCAAAGAAAGATTCTCCGAGTCGAAAGTAGCGAAACGCGCCCGCGCATGCAAACGCGCGTGCGTCAGCGCGGGTTAATCGCGAGCCAGGCGGCGACTTCTTCGGCGTGCGTATCCGGCGGGAAGACGGGATAGAAGACTTTTTCGATTTTTCCGCCGCGGAGAACGAGCGTCAGCCGCTTGATCAGCGTCATGTCGTCGACGTGAAACGTCGGCAGGCGGAGTGCCCGCGCGAAGCCGAGAGCGGCGTCGCTCAGGATTTCGAACGGCAGATGCAGCCGCTTTGCCGCTTCGCGCTGGTAGTCGCTGTCCTGCGTGCTGAGACCGAAGACATCCGCTCCGAGCGACTGCAATTCCTGGAAGCGATCGCGAAAGCCGCACGACTCCGGCGTGCAGCCGCGCGCGCCGGGAATCGCGTTCCATCCCGCCGGCAGCTCGACATCCGGCCGTCCGGTGCGCGGATAACAATACACGACCGTCCGGCCGGGAAACGCGGACAGATCGATCATGCGTCCCGCGGTGGATTCGAGCCGGACTGAGGGAACGCTCATTCCCGGGAGATGATCGCACGCGCCGTCATCGACGGGAACCGGCAGATCGGCGGGCAGCTCATGAATGTTGTCTGAGCGGGCCATGGAATCGCGGCCAAGTTTCTCAGCCGCTTTTCGCTTTCAGCAATTGTAGAATCTTCTCCTGCACGCCGCCGAAGCCGCCGTTGGACATGACGAGCACGACGTCGCCGCGCGCGGCGTTATCCGCAACGTGGCGCGCGATCGCATCCGGCGCTTCGATCAGCACCGCCTTGTGGTCGCCCGACAAGCGGTTGATCTCGGCGACGACCTCTTCGGCCGGCAGGCGGTCCTCGACGGGAATTTTATCCGGCAAATAAACGCCCGCAACGACAACTTGATCTGCGAGCGCGAGCGCGCGCGGAAACTCGTGCGCGAAGAAGCGGCGCCGGCTCGTATTGCTGCGCGGCTCGAAGACGCCCCAGACACGCCGGCCGGGATACGCGCGCTTGACGGCTTCGATCGTCTCCTGGATTGCCGTCGGATGGTGCGCGAAGTCGTCGATCACGGCGACGCCGCCGGCCTCGCCCTTGAGCTCCTGCCGGCGCCGGACGCCGGCGAAGGTCGCCATGCCTTCGCGGATCGCCGCGGGCGCGAGGCCCAACTCTTTGGCCGTCGCGTAAACCGCGAGCGCGTTCATGACATTGTGGCGCCCGATCATCGCCACCTTTACGGGCTCGTCGGCGCGGCCGTTGTAGACAGGCTCGAACCAGGTCGCGCCGCCGTCGGCGCGGAGGTTGCGCGCGCTCCAGCCTTGCGGCTGGTCGTCGCCGTAATAGACGATCGGGCAGCGCGCGACGCCGGCGACTTCGCGCGCCGATTCGTATTCGTTGCAGACGAGCAGGCTTCCGTTCGCCGGCAGCGATTCCGTCAGATGGCGGAACGAGCTCTTGAGATGCTCGAGGTCCCGATAGATGTCCGCGTGGTCGAACTCGACGCTCGTGAGAATCACCTTCTCGGCTTTGTAATGGAGGAACTTCGGCCCCTTGTCGAAAAACGCCGTGTCGTATTCGTCGCCTTCGAGCACGACCCAGTCGCCGCTTCCCTGCTGGAATCCGCCGGAGAAATTCCGCGGCATGCCGCCGATGAAAAAGCTCGGCTCGCGTCCGCCGCTGGCGAGAATCCACGACATCAGCGCCGAGGTCGTCGTCTTGCCGTGCGTGCCGGCGATGACGAGCGAGCGCTTCGCGCCGATGAGAAATTCCCCCAGCGCCTGCGGGAAAGAAATGTACGGAGTGCCGAGCCGCAGCATGTCTTCGACTTCGGGATTGTTGCGCGACACCGCGTTGCCGACGACGATCAGGTCCGGCCGGTCGCGGAGATGCTCCGCGGCATAGCCGCTCATCACCTCGATGCGCAGCTCCGCAAGATACGTGCTCATCGGCGGATAGACGTTCTGGTCCGAGCCGGTGACGCGGTAACCCTGCGCCTGCAAGAGACCGGCGAGCGGCGCCATGCCGACGCCGCAGACCGCGATGAGATGGATGTGGTTGCCTCTTTGTAAAGTTTTCATTGTAGTACGTGTCTCATGATGATGTTGTGGATATGCGGGCGAAAGCCCTTGATCTTGTCGTTCGTGCGCGATGGATGCACGCGGTTCGTGAGCAAAATAATGTGGCAGTCCTTCTCCAAATCCCACCAGATCGACGTGCCGGTGAAGCCTAAGTGCCCCACCGAATGCGGCGAAAAGAAACTGCCGCTGCTTGAATTCTCGGCCGACGGCGTATCCCAGCCGAGCGCAAAGGTCGAGCCTGGAACCGACTGGTCGCGGGCGAAGAACTCCTCGACGACCGCCGCGGGAAAAAGCGGATCGCCGCCGGCGAGGCATTTGCGCAGCCGAAGGAGCAGCAGGTGGATATCCTCGGCATTGGAAAAAAGCCCGGCGTGTCCGGCGACGCCGCCCATCGCGTACGCGTTGTCGTCGTGGACCTCGCCGCAGACGACGCGCTTCCGCCAGGGGCAGTCCTCGGTCGGCGCGATCATTTCCTGGATCGGCTCGAGCCGCCGCGCGCGCAACTGCGTGAGATCGATGAACGACGTCGAGCGGAGCCCGACCGCCCTGTAAATCTTATCGTAGCAGTAGCGGTCGAGCGTCCAGCCGCTGATCTCCTCGACGGTCTCGCCGAGGAGAATATAGCCGAGGTCGCTGTAGAGCGCCTGCGTCCCCGGCGTACTCGCCACCTTCTCGCGGTGAATCTGCTCGAAGACGTAGTGCTTGGCGGCGCGGCTCGCGACGAAATTGACCTTGCCCGCTTTTTGGTCGCGGACGATGTCCTCATAATAGGCTTTCCACGCCGGCAGGCCGGAGGAATGCGACAGCAGCTGGCGGAAGGTGACATAGGTTTTTCCGAAAACGCCGAAATTGGGAAAGAAGCGCGTCACGCGCTCGTCGAGGCGGATTTTTTTGTCCCGCGCGAGCAGCATGACCGCAGGCGCGGTCGCGAGCGGCTTGGTGAGCGAGGCGACATCGAAGATCATATCGCGCCGCATCGGTGTCTTATCCGGAACGAGCGAGCGCGCGCCGAACGCGGCATGGCAGAGAATCTCCTCGCCTTTCGCCGCGAGCACGACGGCGCCGGGAAAGACGCCTTCCGCCAGAGCTTCCCTGAATGCGTCCTCGACGGCGTGCAGCGGCATCGTTCAACACCCCGATGCGCGCACCGGCGCTTCGATCAGGCTCAGACGGCGCACGGCGCTGTCGAGCCTCATCTTCACGCCGAGCGGCAGGATGATGTTGTCGTCGCCGTGGCCGGCCGGAACGCCGGTGGCGACGGGATACGGCGCGTCGTGGAACATCTCGCGGATGATCTCGGCGACCTCGCGCTCGCCTTCGCCCTCGCAGTAGCTGAAGCTGCCAAAGACGACGCCGGCCACACGGTCGAGCTTGCCGGCCATTTTCATGTGCGTCAGCATGCGCTCGATGCGGTAAGGCTTCTCCGCGACGTCTTCGAGAAACAGCATCTTGCCGGCGG
>DASWZY010000006.1:0-6460 GCA_036407055.1 Binatia bacterium | reverse complement strand
CTTGCCGGGCTGCTCCCGCGCGACGATCGGCTGCGCCTCTTTCGTCAGCATGAAATCGCCTTGGCCGGTCTTGACGATGTGGCCGGCCTCGCATGCGACGCAATACCACGCGGGAATCTGGTGGCCCCACCAAATTTGCCGCGAGATCGTCCAGTCCTTGATGTTCTCCATCCAGGCGAAGTACGAGTTCGCCCAGCCCTCGGGAATAATTTTCACCCTGCCGTCGCGCACGACTTCCATTGCGGGCTCGGCGAGCGGCTTGATCTTCACGAACCATTGCGGCGTTAGATACGGCTCGACCGGCGTCTGGCATCGGTAGCAGCGGCCGAGCGCGAGACGATAAGGCTCGACTTTCTCAAGATGCCCTTCCCGTTTCAGTTGCTCGACCACGAGCTTACGCGCCTCGAAGCGATCCTGTCCCTTATAGCGCGCAAGCCACGGGGGGTCGCGGCCGTTTTCCACAAACGCCGCGGCGCGGATTCTCGCGTCCTCGTCGAAGATGCAGATGATCGGCAAGCCGTATTTCTGCCCGATCTCGAAGTCGTTGAAGTCGTGCCCGGGGGTGATCTTGAGCGCGCCGGTGCCGAACGCCGGATCGACGTAGGCATCGGCGATGACTGGAAGCTCGCGCCCGACGATCGGCAGGCGAACTTTCCTGCCGACAGCATGCCTGTAGCGCGGATCGTCCGGATTCACCGCGACGGCGGTGTCGCCGAGCATCGTCTCGGGCCGCGTCGTCGCCACGGTAAGACCGTTGCCAGGATCGTCGACGAACGGATAGCGAATGTGCCACAAGTGGCCGTCGGTCTCCTCGTGAACGACCTCGATATCCGCGAGCGCCGTTTTGCAGCGCGGGCACCAGTTGATGAGCCGCTCAGCGCGGTAGAGCAGCCCGTCTTCCCAAAGGCGCACGAACGCCTCGCGCACGGCGCGCGAGAGCCCCTCGTCCATCGTGAAGCGCTCGTGGCTCCAGTCGCACGAGACGCCGAGCGCCTTGAGCTGATTGAGGATCGTGCTGCCGGCCTCTTCCTTCCACTTCCAGACGCGCTCGATAAACTTCGCGCGCCCGAGCTGGGCGCGGTTCTGCCCCTTCTCCGCGAGCTGCCGCTCGACGACGTTTTGCGTCGCGATCCCGGCATGATCGGTGCCGGGGACCCAGAGGACGCTGAAGCCGTCCATGCGCTTGTAGCGGGCGAGGATGTCCTGCAGCGTGTTGTTGAGCGCGTGCCCCATGTGCAGCGAGCCGGTCACGTTGGGCGGCGGGATGACCATCGAGAACGGCTGCCCTTCCTGCTTCGGGCGGAACGCGCCGAGCTCGAGCCAGCGGCGATACCACTTCGCCTCGATCTCGCCGTGGGTGTATGCCTTCGGTAATTCCATCTTATTGTCTTATTGCGCTTTATCCTGCGACTCGTCCTCAACGACTTCCACGAGGTCGATCGGCTCCGCGGCGGCTTCTTCCGCGGTCTCGATGGCCCCGGCGGTTTCCTGCCGCGAGTTTTTCTTCGTCTTTTTCGATTCACCGGACAAGAGATCGGCGACGGCGGTTTGCAGAGACCCGCTGGCGATCGGCGGCGCAAGCGCCGCGAGCTTGGCGCGCTTCGGCCCCGCGTCATCGTCGTCAATCCACAAAGTCGGCGTCTTCGCCTCTTCCACGGCCCGCTGAAGCTCCGACGTGAGCTTGCCGGCTGTGCGCAAGGCGGCCGCGTCGATGATCAGTAAATCGACGTCCTTCAGACCGCCGAGGACGCCCGCGCCCGCGGATTCCTCGACGCGGACGTCGTGCTCGGGGAAGAGCGACAGCGCCAAGGCCTGCTGCAGGACGCGATGCGGCTCGATCAGAAGAATTTTGCTCATGCGTTGCGTAAGCTCCAGCTTGACATCGCGCCGTGCCGGAGTTACATAAAAAAATTCGGCGTTCTATCCGGTTGCGAAAGTGGCGGAATTGGTAGACGCGCAGGATTCAGGATCCTGTGGGCTAACACCCGTGGGGGTTCGATTCCCCCCTTTCGCACCACTCTAACAGCCTGAAAAATTTATCATAGACCGGGAAATTTCTCTAACGACGCGACGTCTAGGTGACGCCGCAGTCTCGAGGGCATCGTGTATGACGAAATGGATCGCGGGTGCGGTTTTAGCCTTGGGAGTTCTGGCCGCCTGCGACAAGCGGTCGGATACGCCGGTCGCGAAGGCCGGCGAAGGCGATCCCAAGCGCGGGCGCGCGATCTACCTTACGACTTGCGCGGCCTGCCACAATAACGACCCGTCAAAAGACGGGGCTATCGGACCGGCGATCAAAGGATCGTCCAAAGAACTGGTCGAAGCGCGCGTGCTGCGCGCCGCCTATCCGCCCGGCTATACGCCCAAGCGTCGGACGACGATGATGCCGGCCCAGCCCGATCTGAAGCCGGCAATCCCCGACATCGTCGCGTTTCTGCGCTAGCCGGCTACATACGGAAGCAAAGCCAAAACAGCACAAAGAAAATCACTGACAGGATGAATCCGAACCAGAGCGCGCCCGATACCGTATCCAGCGGTTTCTTCGTAGCGCCCTGAAGACCCGAAAGCGCGTTCGCTTCGACGGCGATGATAATGATCGCCGAGATGACGGCGAAAGCGGTCGCATTGCCGCTCGCCGCCTCTCCAAAAAATGGCGGCAAATGCCTGGAGCCCATGAACAGCAGCATCGGGATCGAAAGTACCGTGTTCGTACGCGACGCGAGGCCCGATCGCCGGCCGCGATTCGCTGCGTCGGGAATCGCCTGCCCGCCCTGCGCAGTCTGCACCGCGCTGGCAATCACGACCTGCTGGTTCGGCCAGATCACGAGCCACACGTTCAGGAACATAATGGTGCCCAGCGTGCCGCCGAGAGTGATACCCCATGCATAGGGCGTGCTGTAAAAACCGGGCGCGCCCGATTGAACAAGATAATAGAGATACATGAAGATACCGGCAAGGAACGTAAACATCGCGCCCCAGCGGAACCACCAAAGCGCGCGCGGCACGAGTTTCTGAATCGCGCCGCTTCTAACGCCCGGCTCGGTCTCGGCGAAAAACGGCGTCTGGACAAAATTAAAATAATAAAGCAGTCCGATCCATGTGACACCGGCGAAAAAGTGAATCCACCGGAACATGTACATCCAAAACTCCATCGTTTCCTCCTCCTTCTACCCTGCTTCGGCGACCCTGCCTCGGCAAACCGGATTTTTCAGCTTATAGCGTTTTATATTAACGGGCGGTTTAACTTGTCAAGGCTAAAGTCAAGGGCCTCGTTCTTCAAGTTATTGTTTCTAGTCAGGAAATCCGAAGGCGCAGCAATCAGTGCGGCAGCTTTCTTTCTTTAGCGCCGTCGACGAGACCGATAGCCGCCTTCTTCTCGGCCGTGACGAAACGCAACACTTCGATAAGGCGCCCCGCGCGCTCTTCGATCGATTTGGCTTCCAGAAGCGTCTGTTTTTCCATCGGCGCGACATTGAGCGAAAAGCAGCACACGTTGATCCAGGTCACGCCCTCGATCGAACCGTCTTCAAGCATCTTCAAAAGCGGCGAGTCGGGGTCGATGATGTCACGAAGCAAGCCGAGGATCTCGCCTCGCAACCGATCGAGCGTACCGGCTTCGATCGGTTTCGGCTCTTGGCGTAGGACGACCTCCGCCTGGCGGTAGGAGCTCCGATCAACGATCTCCCGGTCGATCTGGTATTCCGTCATACCGTATAAAAGAATGTTGCAGCGGCCGTCAGGCAGCGGCGTATGTCCCACGATCTTTCCCACGCAGCCGACCGGAAATATCTCCGGATTGCCGTAGTAATCCTTCTCCCACTCCCCCCTCAGCAGCGCCATGCCGATCAAGCGCTCCCCGGCCATCGCGTCGCGCACCATTTCGCGATAGCGGGGCTCGAAAATATGTAGCGGAAGTTGTATCTTGGGGAAAAGCACCACATTCGGAAGCGGAAAGACGGGAATGACGGCGCTGGCTTCGGACATCGTGAGGCCTCTTATCGCTACCGCGATAGAAATGAGGTTCTAGTTCCTGGTTTCTAAGTAGCACAGCCGCGTAGACCTGTTCAATATAGATGATTTCGCCTTGACCTGTTCTGGGTTCTATGCCATTTTTCCGATACCACCCGGTCGCTGAGGATCATCCTTGTTACAGAGAAAAAGCAGGTCGCCCGAGGCGGCCTACGTCTCGGAACTGCTGAAAGCGAAGCCCCTAGCGGAAACGGTCGATCCTTTCGACTGCGTCGCCCGGGAGCTCGAGCTCGTCGAGGAAAATCTCGCGCGCTCGATTCGCTCCGCTGAATCCGCCCTGACCGACATCGCCGGTCATACCATTCTCGGAGGCGGCAAGCGCCTGCGCCCCATCATTGCATTGCTGGCATTTAAGGCGTTCGGCGGCAAGAAGCTTGAAGACGTCGTCGACATCGCCACCGCTCTTGAGCTGATTCACACCGCCACGCTGCTACACGACGACATCATAGACGGCGCCGAAACCCGCCGCGGCAAGGAGTCCGCCTACAAGAAATTCGGTCTGAAGTCGACGCTCGTGGCCGGCGATTTCCTTTTCATCAAAGCCTTCGAGTTCGCCGGCAAATTCGACGACACAGTCGTTCAGTGGACCGCCGACGCCTGCACACGGCTCACCGAAGGAGAAATTCTTCAGGAAATCTTCAACCGCAACACGGATGTGACGATCGACGACTACCTGGAGATCGTCAAGCGCAAGACCGCGTGCCTTTTTCAGACCGGCGCGAAGATCGGAACCTATCAGGCGGGCGCGCGAGCCGCTCTGGTCGAAGACATGGACAGCTACGGGCTCAACCTCGGCATCGCGTTCCAGATGATCGACGACGTGCTCGACGTCGTCGGGCATAAGGAACTCTTGGGGAAACCAACAGGCATCGACCTGCGCGACGGCAATCCTTCCCTGCCGATCATTCTCGCTTTAAACGCGAAGCAGGAGGCGGTAGTAGAAGCCTTTGAGTCTAGTCATCCCGACGAGAGGCAGATCCAGGCCGCGCTCGCCGCCCTCCAAAGCAGCCCGATCATCGAAACGGCGCGGGAGCTTTCGCGGAGCTACGCGGAAAAGGCGCTCGGTCCGGTCAAGAAGCTGCCGCCCTCGCTTTATCGCAACGCGCTCAAGACGCTGATACAGCTCATCGTCGAGCGCAACTTTTAGATTCGCCGTCGTTCGATCTTCTCCATCTTCATGCATTCATCCGAGCGCCCGCGCGCAGAATACGTCCGCAGCACCTTCGACCGCATCGCCCTTCGCTACGATCTCCTCAATCGGATCATCAGCTTCCATCTGGACACCTACTGGCGCAACAAAGCGGTGAACGCCGCGGTGCGACCCGGCGCGCGCCGCGTCCTTGACCTCGGCACCGGTACCGGCGACCTGGCGTTCGCGGCGGCGCGTGCAATAGGCGACGACGGCAGAGTCGTCGGCCTGGATTTCTCGCATGAAATGCTGCGCCTCGCGCTCGGGAAACAAAAACGTGACGCATCCGGCAAGAAAACCGTCTATCTGCAAGGCACCGCGCTGGCCGCGCCTTTTCGCGATGCATCATTCGACGCGGTCCTCACCGGATTCGTGCTGAGAAACGTCTCCGACTTGACGATCTTTTTCAAGGAAGCGTATCGGGTGCTCAAGACCGGAGGCCGACTCGCGGCTCTCGACATGTTCCCTCCGGCGAGCTTTCCGTTTTCCTTCTTCTATTCGCTCTATTTTCACCGCGTGATGCCATGGCTCGGAGCCCGGATCGCGCGCGACCCCGAGGCCTATCGCTATCTCTCCCGCTCCGTTCGCAGTTTTCACTCTCCGGCAGATGTCGCTCGGATGATCGCAGATGCCGGCTTCACCGAAGTGCGCGTGCGAAGATTTTTGAACGGCGCCGTCTGCTTGCTCACAGCCGACGCACCGATAAAGCACTAGCCGATGGAGGCGTTTCCCGCCAGCTTTCTGCTGCTGTTCCTCCAGGTCGCCGTGGGGGGCCTATTCGCACTCGCCGCGACGCCGTTTCACGAGCTGTCGCGCGGCTTTTACAAATCGACGGGGGGCGTGCTGTTCGTTATCGGCGTGTTGGGCCTGTTGGGCAAAGCCGATCTCTACCGCAAAGCCGCTTCGCCCGGCGCGGGAGCGACCGTGGAAGTTTTGCTGTACGCGGCCTTTATCGTTTGCTTCGGAGTTTACATGTATTCCCTTTGGGGCGAGCGCGTCGTTCTCCGGGCGCGGTTCTTCACATTGTCACTTTTCACCGGCGTCGCCGCTTTGGGCGCCGGCGCCCGCGAGTTTTATCATGCGCCGTTTCCATCGGTCGAGGCGCTGGTTTATCCCGCGAGTTTTGTCTTTTCGGCGCTGCTCCTCGGCGGCGTCACGGTCGGCATGTTGATCGGGCACTGGTACCTCATCGATACCGGCCAAACCATCGAGCCGTTCGTCAGGATTTTCAAATTTTTCTTC
>DASWZY010000005.1:0-2768 GCA_036407055.1 Binatia bacterium | reverse complement strand
AGGGCCTTGCTGTCCATGCCGCTTCCTTACCATTACCGGGCCGCTTTTTCGAGCGGTCCGGCCGGCTTGACGGATAATCTAAATATCTATATATTTAGATTAATGGATCTCGCGCGCACGTTCAAGGCCCTCGGCGACCCGACGCGGCTGCGCATCCTGGCCGCGGTAGCGGCGGAGGAGCTCACCGTCGGCGAGATCCGTGAGGTCGTCGACTCGGTCCAGTCCGCGGTGTCGCGGAACCTCGCGATCCTGCGCGACGCCGGCTTCGTCGCCGACCGGCGCGAGGGCACCAACGTCTATTTCTCGCTCAGGCGCGACATGGCCGAGCCCGCCCGGCGGCTGTTCGACTCCGCCGCGCCGCGCTTCGCCGAGCTGCCCGGCGCCAAGGACGACCGCCGCCGCCTCCAGCGCTGCATGGAGCGCCGCGCCGCGCGCTCGCGCGGCTACTTCGAGTCCGTCGCGGGCGACTGGGAGCGCATCCGCAAATGCTGCTTCGACGACCGGCTCGGCTCGGTCGCGCTCGAGAAGCTCGTGCCGCGCGGCCTCGTCGTCGCCGACGTCGGCTGCGGCACCGGCTCGCTCACCTTCGAGCTCGCGCGCGTCGCGAACAAGGTCATCGGCGTCGATTTATCGCCCGAGATGCTCAAGCGCGCCGAATCCATCGCGCGCGAGCGCGCCGTTGCCAACGTGGAATTCCGCCGCGGCGACGCGGAGAAAATTCCGCTCGAATCAGCCTCGGTCGACGCGGCGTTCTGCGTCATGGTGCTGCATTTTCTCAAAGACCCCGCGCGGGCCGTCGCCGAATTGGTCCGCGTGACGCGTCCCGGCGGCTCCGTCGTGCTGCTCGACCTCGTGCCGCATAATCAGGAATGGATGCGCGACGAGATGGCGCACCGCTGGCTCGGTTTCGCCCGCGCGGACGTAGAAAAGTGGCTCCGCGCCGCCGGCTGCGAAGGAATCGAATTCGAATTGACCGGCAGCTACGCCGGCGAGAAGGCGAAGAAGAACGGCAAGAGGGCGGTGGAGATATTTGTAGCAAGGGCGAGTGCGCCGATGCGCGCGGGTGCTAAGATATCTGAGGGATCGGACACAGCACGATGAACAACACGGCAGAAAAATTACGGCAGCTCCTCTCCCGGCGTATCCTCGTCATCGACGGCGCGATGGGGACGATGATCCAGGCCCTCAAATTGGACGAGGCGGCGTTCCGCGGCGCGCAATTCAAGAATCATTCGCGGCCCCTCAAGGGCTGCAACGATCTTTTATCGCTCACGCGCCCCGACGCCATCGAGAACATCCATAAACAATTTCTCGCCGCCGGCGCCGACATCGTCGAGACCAACAGCTTCAACTCCCAGGCGATCTCGCTCGCCGACTACGCGCTCGAAGGCGAGGCCTATGCGATCAATCTCGCGGCGGCCAAAGTCGCGCGCAAAGCCGTCGACGCCGCCTCCACGCCCGACAAGCCGCGCTTCGTCGCCGGCTCGATGGGACCGACGAACCGAACGGCCTCGCTCGCCTCGAATGTGGAAAACGCCTCATATCGAGGTGTGACGTTTGATCAGCTCGTCGAAGCTTATCACGAACAGGTACGCGGACTCGTTGACGGCGGCGTGGACATGCTATTGCCGGAGACTACTTTTGACACCCTAAACCTCAAAGCCTGCCTTTTCGCGATAGCGAAGTTTTTCGAGGAGCGGAAGATGCGTCTGCCCGTTCTCGCTTCGGTGACTATTCTAAGCCGCGGCGGCAGGACGCTCTCCGCGCAGACGCTCGAGGCATTTTTGACTTCGATTTCGCAGTTCGAACTCGCGGCGGTTGGCATCAACTGCGCTCTTGGACCGGAACAAATGGCGCCGTCTGTCGAGGAAATTGCGCGACTATCGCCGCTTCCGGTCTTCGTCTATCCGAACGCCGGGTTGCCGAATGAGATGCAGGGCTATGACATGGGGCCCGATGAATTCGCAAAATTCATCGGCGAATGGGCGCGCGAAGGCTGGCTCAACTTGGCCGGCGGCTGCTGCGGCACGACACCGGACCACATCGCCGCCGTCGCGCAGGCCGTCGCGGGCGCCGCGCCGCGCGTCGCGCCGGAGCGCGACGGCTTCACGCGCTTGAGCGGCCTGGAAAATTTAACCATCCGCCCCGACTCCAACTTCATCATGATCGGCGAGCGCACCAACGTCGCCGGCTCGCGCCGCTTCGCGCGGCTCATCCGCGAGGAAAAGTACGAGGACGCGCTCGCGGTCGCGCGCGAGCAGGTCGAGGGCGGCGCGAACATCCTCGACGTCAACATGGACGAGGGCATGCTCGACTCGGTCAAGGCGATGGCGACGTTCCTGAATCACATCGCGGCGAATCCGGAGATCAGCCGCATCCCGATCATGATCGACAGCTCGAACTTCGACGTGATCGAGGCCGGGCTGAAATGCGTGCAGGGGAAATCGGTCGTCAACTCGCTGTCGCTGAAAGAAGGCGAGGACGAGTTCCGCCGCCGCGCGCGGCTGGTGAAGGACTACGGCGCCGCCGTCGTCGTGATGGCGTTCGATACGCAAGGGCAGGCGACCGACGTCGAGCGGCGCGTCGCGATCTGTAGCCGTGCGCACGAAATTCTTACGAAAGAGATAGGCTTCGACGAGGGCGACATCATCTTCGACACCAACATCCTCGTCGTCGCGACCGGCATGGAGGAGCACAACGACTACGCGGTCAACTTCATCGAGGCTGCCAAGCGCTTGAAGCAGATCTTCCCGCACTGCCACCTCTCC
>DASWZY010000004.1:0-9602 GCA_036407055.1 Binatia bacterium | reverse complement strand
CTTTTTTTTACGTCGTGCGCCAGCTTGACGGTGTCGATGATTTCAATGGGCATGGCACTCCTCCGTTCGCGCGCAGTCAGCCTAGCAATCCCGCTCGCGCGATGTCAATCGTCCGCCGGGTCGTTTCACATCGCGAAAGATTTTGTGATAGGTTGCTTCGATCCATTGACACTTCAAAAGGAGGCTCCGACACATGGATTGGGGGATGAAAAACAGGCTTTCCAGGATTATCAAACAGGAAGACGGCCGCGCCGTCATGCTGGCGGTCGATCACGGCTATTTCCTCGGGCCCACGAGCGGGCTCGAAGAACCGCGTAAGACGATCGCGCCGCTGCTGCCGTACGCCGATTCGATCATGCTCACGCGCGGCGTGCTCCGAACGTCGGTCGATCCGGCGGCGAATGTGCCGGTCGTGCTGCGCGTCTCCGGCGGCACGAGCATCCTGAAGGAGCTTTCCAACGAAGACGTCACCGTATCGATCGAGGACGCAATTCGCCTCAACGTGTCTGCGATGGCGCTCTCCATCTTCGTCGGCTCGGAGTTCGAGAAGCAGACGCTTGTAAGCCTCGCGAAACTCGTCGACGAAGGCGAGCGCCACGGCATCCCGGTGCTCGCGGTCACGGCGGTCGGGAAAGACATGGCGCGTGACGTGCGCTATTTGGGTCTTGCCTGCCGCATCGCCGCCGAGCTCGGCGCGCATATCGTCAAGACCTACCACTGTGAGGATTTCGACAAGCTCGTGGAGAGCTGCCCGATTCCTGTGATTATTGCCGGCGGCAAAAAGACGCCGGAGCTCGAAGCGCTGGAGCTCACGTCCAACGGGGTGCGCGACGGCGCGGTCGGCGTGGACATGGGCAGAAATATCTTTCAGTCCGACAGCCCGACGGGCATGATCCGCGCGGTGCGCGCGATCGTCCACGACAAGGCGACGGTCAAGCAGGCCTATGAAATTTATCAGAGCTCAAAATCGGGCAAGGCGCGAAAAGCAGGATAGGCGGTTATAGATGCGCGTCGCGATGTACTACAACAACCGCGACGTGCGGCTCCAAGAAATGCCGGTGCCGGCGATCGGGCCGGGCGAGCTGCTGGTGCGCGTCAAAGCGAGCGGTATCTGCGGCACCGACGTCATGGAGTGGTACCGTATCAAAAAAGCGCCGCTCGTGCTCGGGCACGAGATCGCCGGGGAGATCGCGGCGATCGGCGAAGGCGCAGGCGATTATCGCGTCGGCGACCGCGTCTTCGTCTCGCACCACGTGCCCTGTATGCAGTGCCGCTACTGCCGCGCCGGGCACCATTCCGTTTGCGATACGCTTCGCAGCACGCATTTCGATCCCGGCGGCTTCGCCGAATATCTCCGAGTTCCAAAAATCAACGCTCAGCTCGGCACCTTCCGCCTGCCTGAGGAGATATCCTTCGACGACGGCTCGTTCATCGAGCCGTTGGGCTGCGTCGTGCGGGCGCAGCGATTCGCCGGAATCGCCGCCGGACAGAGCGTGCTTGTCGTCGGCAGCGGCATCTCCGGCCTCATGCATATCAAGCTTGCACGCGCCCGCGGCGCGGCGCTGATCGTCGCCACCGACGTGAACGACTTTCGTCTGAGATCTGCGCGGGAAATGGGCGCGGATGCGGCGCTTGCTGCCGGCAGCGACGTTATCGAGAAATTTCAAAAACTGAACGACGGCCGCCTGGCCGATCTGGTGATTGTCTGCACCGGCGCAAACGCCGCGATCGAGCAGGCGCTGCGCTCGGTCGAGCGCGGCGGGACCGTTCTTTTCTTTGCGCCGACGGCGGCGGGCGTCGGAGTGCCGATTCCGCTCTATGATCTCTGGCACGACGAAGTGCGCATCGTCACCTCGTATGCGGCGAGCCCCGATGATATCAAAGAAGCGATCGATCTACTGGAAAGCCGGCGCGTCGTCGTCGGCGACATGATCACGCACCGCCTCGGCCTCGCGGATGCCGGGCGCGGATTCGCCCTGGTGGCGAGCGCCGGGGATTCAATCAAAGTCATCATCGACCCGGCGCTTTAGCCGGTCTCACCTGCCGTAGAGTTTGGCAACGTAACCGCTCTTCTGAATCTCTTGGAGCAAGCTCGAGTCGATGAAGTCCTTGGCCTGAGCGGATTTCGCCTTGGGCGTGCCGATGGAGTCGATCGCCGCCTGGATGCCTTTGGGTTCTGGCGTTGGAAATTCCCGCAGGCTCTTGGCGATCCGGTCGTAAATCCATCTGGCGGTCTGCGGGTCGCTGATGCCGTCTTCCTTTTGTAGAATTTCGAGCGCCAGCTCGGGGCGCGTCTTAAAGACATGGATGCCTTCGACATACGCCTCGAGAAGCTTGCGCGCCGTTTCGTGCTGAGTTTTCACGAATGCCGTCGGCATAATGACGCCGAAACGCGCATAATCGAGCGGTATTTCCGAGAGATCCGCGAAGACGCGGCAGCAGCCGGTCGCCAGAACCTTATGCAGCGAGTCCGGGCTGATGAGTGCGGCATCCACCTGTCCGGTCACCAGCGCTGCGACGCGGGTGGGCGTGTTGCCAGACTGGATGAAGGCGAGATCTTTATCCGGATCGAGCTTCCAGAAGCGCACTACCATGCGGGTCGTCACGTCCGAGGCGGAGCCGAAGCGGCTGATCGCGACTTTCTTACCCTTGAGGTCTTCGGCCGATTTGATCTGGGAGCGTACGACGAAGAAATGCTCGAGCCGGTTGATCGTCACCGCGACGACGCTTACGTCCATCACCCCGGCGACTTTTAAATTGATCTGAGCCGGCACATCCGAATCGGAAATGATGATATGGCCGCCGAGCATCGCCTGGGTGAGCGTCGTGCCGCTGTTGAAATAGACGGGCCTGACGTCGAGGCCGCGCTTCGTCCACAGCCCCGCCCGTTGTATGACCCGCCTCAAATCGGTGCTGATGCCGCTGCCCGTGTAGCCCATCGGAACCAGCGTTGGCGTTTGCGCCATTGCTGTTTGTGACGAGGCAAGTAAAAAGACGAAGGCGACGATTCGCGCGATGTTGTTGGTCATATTTCTGCAGGGCACTGGCCGACAGCATCCTCGTCTTGGCATCTTTCGCCCATCCTGTCAACTAAGCGGCGCTGCACTGCATTCCGGGGCACGATAATAGCAACTTTTGTCATTTCGCGAGCGCCGCGGTCGCCTGCCGGTGGGAATAGATTACCTATTGGCACTCAAAGCTACATCCAAAACAGCCGTTTAGCGCATTGACCGCTTCTGGCATATGCCTTGCTCGCGTCCGTCCAGCCATGGAGGTGCGCGATATGAACGGTGAGCAAACCGAACTCAGATTTTTAACCTTGGCGGAAGCGGCGATTATCCTTCAGGTATCTAAAAGAACCATTCTGCGAATGATCCAGAAGAAGGAGGTTCCCGCGCTTAAGGTCGGGGGCCAATGGCGGCTTCGGGAAAGCCAGTTGAAGCGCTGGGCGGAAGAAAAGGAAACCGTTCTCGCCGCCTTCGATTGAACCGTTCAAACCGGGACATCATGGGCCTTTCCGACCGCATCGTGGCGGCCTTGAAAGTTCCCTTTCAAGGCTCCGAAGATAAACAACCCGATGGTGCCGGCGGCGCGAGCGCGCCGCAGCCGCCCGTGCTGTCGCTCGCTTCCGACATCAAAGACCGCTACGGCGAGCTCCAAATCCTGCACGAGCTTAGCCAAACGATTCTCGCTTCTCCTGACATTCAGACGACGCTTTCGGCCTCGCTCGAAACTATTCTCGCAGCGATCGCCTTCGACATTGGAAACATTCGCTTGTTCGACGCGGCCGGAAGACTCAAATACAGCTCTTGCCTTGGCTACCTCGACGAGCGCAATACGCGCCGGCATTTGACCCGTGGCAGCGAGGATGCCGACGGCATCTGCGCCCCCAGGGTTATTGCCTCTAAAAAGAGCCTTATCATTGAGGACGTCATCGCCGGCGAGGGACTTCGCACGTTCAAGCTTGAAGGCGTCCGCTCGGCCATTCTTGTTCCGATCGCTACCGGTGACGAGACGCTGGGAATCATGGCCGTAGGCAGTAGAACGCGCCGGAAGGCTCCGCCGGAGAGAATCCCCTTGCTCGAGGCGATGGGCGCGCAGATCGGCATCGCCATTCAGAAGGCGCGGCTGTTCGATGAAATGCAGCGAACCGCTCGCGAGCAGGCGGCGCTCAGCGCGGTTACTATAGCCGCAAGCCGCTCGCTCGACGTCCGCGATGTGCTCGGAGAAGCGCTCGAAAAGATTCTCGAGGTCAGTGGCTGCGAGCGCGGCACTATTCGGATCAAAGACGATCTAACCGGGGACACTGCGCTTGCAGCCCATCGCGGCTTTTCCGCTTCCGAGATCAGTGAAATCCGCCAAACTACCGGCCGGACGGCGGAAACCGTCTTTGCGACGGGAAAGTCGTCTGTCTTGAACGATACTACAGCCGTGCCGATTCAAGCGTCGCTTCTGCCCGACGTTTGCTCCCTGGCCTCGATTCCGATCATCGCGGAAAACGAAGTTGTCGGTGTGCTCACTATCTCCTCCAAGCGGCCTATTCCCTTCGAGCGCCGTGAAGTGGAATTTCTAGAGAGCATCGGAAACGTCATCGGCGTCGCCGTGCAAAATAGCCGGCATTACGTCGAATCTCTGCGCGGGCAGGAGGTCCAAAAGCTTCTGAAGGAGCTGAGCCAGGATATTACGACACTGGATCTCGGCGAATTGTTCCAGAAAATCACCGACAAGATCCGCGAATTTTTCGGAGTCGACATTTCCGACATTCGACTCCTGCAAGAGCAAGGCTCCCGCCGTATCGTCGGCGCCTCCGGCACCGATGCCGGCAATATCTATCAGATGGGCGGCATTCGTGGGCGAACGGCATGGATCGTCGAGCATCGCCGTCCGCTCGTCATCGCCGACACGGTGCTCGATCAATCCATTCCGAGCGGCGAGGCGCTGAGCCGCCTCGGCATCCGCGGCTACGCCGCCGCCCCGCTGTTTGGCCGAAACGGCGAGGTCATCGCTGTTCTTCGCGCGCTGTCGTTCGAGCCGCGCAAATTCAGCGACACAGAAATCGACCTGCTACAACAGCTCGCCAACGGGATCGCCATCGCGTTGGAAAATGCAGGACTGTTCGAGGAAACCCGCGCCGCGTATCGCGAGACGCAGGTGCTCCACGAGATCGCCCAAGTTGTTCTCGGGGGTCTCGATCTCAAGACGATGGCGCAGCGCATTCTCAACAAAGCGGTCGAATTAGGCTCCTTCGACTTCGGCACGGTCATGACGACCGACGGCAAATGGCGCGAGGCGGTCGCTCACTTCGGTTACCGCGACGGCGCCGGTATTGCGCGAAGATACGAAATTGGCAGTTCCAAGCATCGAATGCGCTCGCTGAGGGCGAAAGAGTCGTTAGTCATCGAAGATGTCGATGAGGCCGAGGGTATGAAGACCCTGCATCACGAGGGGGTCAAGTCGGCGGTCTTCGT
This sequence comes from Binatia bacterium, assembly GCA_036407055.1. Taxonomy (GTDB): domain Bacteria; phylum Desulfobacterota; class Binatia; order UBA9968; family UBA9968; genus JAJPJQ01. Next base: position 4,134 of record DASWZY010000004.1, on the reverse strand, counting down.
TCCGATTATCGTCGAGGGTGAAAACGGGGGCGTTTTGCAACTCGGCAGCCGGACGCCGCGCAAGTTCGACAGTCGCGAGCTGCCGCTGCTCAAAGGAGTCGCCAATCTCCTCGGCATCGGTTTGCAAAAGGCCCGGCTCTTTCAGGAAACCGAGCAGCACGCGCAGGAACAGGCGACCATCTCGGCCATCGCCATGGCGGTAAGCCAATCGCACGAGCAAGAACACCTTCTCCAAATCGCATTGGAGAAAGTGCTCGAGGCCACAGGCCGGGACCGCGGCTACATTCTGCTGAAGGAGCCCGCCACGGGGGATTTGAGCTTGGCGGCGCATAAAGGGGTTTCGCCGCGCTACGTGGAGTTTTTGCAAACTCAGCGCCGACGAGGCGGCACGACGGGGAAAACCAACAGCGTGATAACGACCGGGGAGCCTCTCATCGTCAACAATGAAGAGGAAGTTGGTCGCGAGTCCGGTCGCGACGGACAAAGCGTCATCGCGCGCATTCCGATCAAAGCCGCAGGCCGGGCGCTCGGTGTGCTCAATGTCGCCTCGCGGCGTCCGGTGCCTTTTGTGGATCGCGAAGTTCAATTGCTTCAGGCGATCGGCAACGTCATCGGCGTCGCGCTGGAAAACACGCGGCTGTTTCAGGAGACCGCCCGGCACCTCAAGCGCCTGCAGGCGCTCCGCGAGATCGATCAGGCGATTTCTTCCACCCTCGATGTCGACAGCGTCCTCAAAATCCTGCTCGAAAAAATCGACGTCACGCTGCCTTATGCGAGCGCGACAATCCGCCTGCGCAATCGACGGACCGGCCTCTTGGAGCCGGTCGCCTGCCGGAATCTAGACGAAAACGAGTGGAAGAAGGACCAAGCGGGGCGCGGCATCCCGAACGTCGTCTTTGCGACCAAGTCACCGCTCGTCATCCGCGATGTGCGCACCGACGCACGCGCGACCGACATCGATTTTTATCGCAAGCACGATCTGGTCTCGTATGTCGGTGTGCCGCTGATTGTCACGGGCGAGACCATCGGCGTGCTCGGGTTCTATACCAAGCAAGAGCAGGATTTCGAGCCCGAAGAGATCAACTTCCTTGAGACTCTCGCCGGCCAGGCGGCGATCGCGCTGCAAAATTCGCGGCTGTACGAAGAAGCGCGGGTTAGAGAGGCGCAGCTCGAGGCGAGTAACCGCATGCTCGCGGCGCTGCACGCAGCCGCGGCGGCGGCGAGTCAATCCCTGGATCTCGAACGCGTCCTTCGGTCGGTCATCGAAAAGATTACCGAAATTTTCAATTTCCGGACGACTCAGATCCACATCTACGATCCCGCGCGCGATGAGCTCGTCCTTGGCGGCTATTTCGATGCGGAGCATGAACCGGCGGCGGCGCTTCGTTCCTTTCGGATGGGCGAAGGCGTCATCGGCAGGGTGGCGGCAAGCGGCAAGGCGGTGGTCTTCGAAGACATCGCCGCCGATGATTCATATCGAACACTCAGCCGAAGCGGCCGGTCCTGCGAGCTCGGCCATCGGTTTTTCGCCGTGTTTCCGATCCGCGGCAAGCGCAAAAACCACGGCACCGTGGCTTTCACCGCAATTCAGCCGCGCCGCCTTTCCGCCGATGAGACTAAACTTATCGAAGCGCTCACCGACCAGCTGGCGATCGCCATCGAGAACAGCAAGCTGTACGACGAATTGAAACAGAAGGTCGGCGAGCTGCAGCGGGCCAATAGAGTCAAGGACGAATTCCTGAGTGTCATGTCGCACGAGCTCCGCACACCGCTGAACATCGTGATCGGCTACGCAAGCCTCATCCGCGAAGGCATGCTCGGTCAGACAAACATCGAACAGGACAAAGCGCTCGACAAGTTAGTCATGAGGACGCACGAACTTCTCTCGATGATCACCAGCATTCTTTACGCGACCAGCATCGAAGCGCACGAAGTCCGCGTAGACGCGATCGCTTTTGCCCTCGGCGGACTTCTGGACGAGATCAAGCGGGCCTATGCGGCGCCGCTGTCGAAGCCGATTAAGATCGATTGGAATTACACGGCCGATCTACCGGTCGTCAAATCCGACCCGGACAAGATTCGCTGTATTCTGCAGACGCTCTTGGACAACGGCATCAAATTCACCGAGAACGGAAGCGTTGCGCTGACGGCGCGCGTCGCCGGCGACTGGATGGAATTCCAGGTCGCCGATACGGGAATCGGCATTTCGGAAGAAAAACTCGCGCTCATCTTCGATAAATTCCGCCAAGCGGACGGCTCCGAGACGCGTCGCTACGGCGGTATTGGTCTGGGGCTCTACATCGCCCGAAGCTTCACCCGGCTTCTCGGCGGGACGATCGAGATCGATACTGCGCCGGAGCGAGGCTCCACGTTCACGGTGAAGCTTCCGTGCCTGCGGGTTTCGGATGCGACGGTTGTACGTGCCGCAGCCGTCGATACGCGCGGACAGGCGGATTGAATTAACGATTGCGCAATGTACGTATGAACAAGCTGGTATTCGCGGATCTTCGGTTGCGGTTGGCACTACTGGTGCTGTTGGCAGTCATTCCAGCGCTGGCGCTGATCTTCTACGCGGCGGAGGAGCAGCGCCGCTCGATCTCTCTTGAGGCTCAGCAAAGCGCGCAAAGACTCGCGCGCCTGGTTTCGGCGAATCAGGAGGTATTGATCGCCGGCACGCGCCAGCTCCTGACGGCAGTCGCGGAAGTTCCCGTCGTACGGGCGGGAGATGCGACGGCTTGCAGCGCATTTCTCCAACAGGTGCATGGCAAATATCCATATTACACAAATCTCGGGGTCGCCGATGTCAACGGCTGGCTCATCTGTAGCGCCGTCCCGTTAAAGGAGCCCGTCAATATCGCCGATCGGAGTTATTTCCGGCGCACCGTCCAGCGGCAAGACTTGGCGCTCGGAGATTACCAGCTCGGCCGCGTTACCGGACGCGCAACGATCAACGTCGGATATCCGTTGCGCGATCGTCGGGGGAACATGGCGGGCGTGGTGTTTGCCGGCATCGATTTAACTTGGCTTGGCCGCATCGCGGCGCAAACGCGCCTACCCGAGGGCACGACCGTAACGCTCATCGATAACGAGGGCGTCATCTTCGTTCGGTATCCGGAGCCGGAAACCTGGATCGGTCGAAAAATGCCCGAGGGGCCTCTCCTGAACGCGATCCTCCGTCAAAGCGGCGAGGGCACAACCGACGCCGAAGGGGTTGACGCAATCAAGCGCCTCTACGGCTTCACGCGGCTGAGCGACAATGCGGCCACGGTGATCGTCGGGCTTTCGAAAAATTCCGCGCTCGCATCGGCGGACCGTGTGAAGGAAAGCCTCGAATGGCTCGTGCTCGCCGCTCTACTGGCGCTCGGCGGCGCCTGGTGCGCGGGCCACTGGCTGATCGTTCGTCAGGTGAAGAGTTTGATCCACGCGTCCGAGCAATTGGGCCAAGGCGACCTGCGCGCGCGCGTGCGGCTGCCGAATACCAACGGCGAGATGCGGCAGCTCGCTTCGTCGTTCAACCGCATGGCCGACGCGATCGAACAGCGGGACGGCGAGACGCGACGGGCGCAGGCGGAGCTGCGACGGCATCTCGACGAGACCACGGCGCTACGCGAGATCAACGTGGCCATCACGTCGACGCTGGATATCGATGTGGTGCTGAAGGTGCTGCTCGGAAAAATCGGCGAACTGTGGCCCGACGCGGCGGCGCTCCTTTGGCTCAAAAACCCCGAGACCGGGGCCTGGGAGCGGAAGAACTGCTGGAATTTGGACGAAGCCGCGTGGAAGCATCGCGACGGAAAAGACACACCTCCCGTCGTAAGGACCGTAATCGAAAGCCTCACTCCGGTAACCATCGGCGACCTCAAAGCCGATTCTCGGATGCTCGATCCGGAATTTTATGCCCGACAAGGATTCGTGTCGTATCTCGGCGTGCCGCTCACCGTCCGCGGCGAGGTCCTCGGCGTGATTTCTTTCCTCAGCCGGCAGCACCGGCGGTTCAGCACCGACGAGATCGCGTTTTTCTCGGCGCTCAGCGGCGAAGCCGCAGTCGCCATTTATAACTCCCAGCTGCACGCCCGAGCGAAAAAACAGACGCTGGACCTCGAGCGTGCCAACGGCGATCTCAGACGCAAAGAG
>DASWZY010000003.1:0-6479 GCA_036407055.1 Binatia bacterium | reverse complement strand
GGAAAAAATCAACGACGCGTTCGACCTGATGCACAAGGGCGAGTCGATCCGGAGCGTCGTGATCTACTAGAGGCTAGGCTTTTTTCCTGCCCCAGCCGAACGGGATGATCGTCGGCACGCGCCGCTGATACTCCCGGTAAGCCTCGCCGAATAAAGCGACGAGATCCTTCTCCTCGAATTTGATCGCGCGGAGAATATACGCGGTTGTAACGACCGCGAACAGCAGATGGCCGACGGTCATTTTCGGCGTCGACCAAAAGGCGAACAAAAAACCGAGATAAAGCGGATGGCGGACGACGCGGTACGGACCCGGCGTGCGGAATACGAGCTCGGTGTGCGACTTGCCTGTCAAATGGAACCAAACCTGGCGCAGCCCGAAGAGATCGAAGTGGTTGATGATGAAAGTCGCTGCGAGCACGAGCAGCCAGCCGAAGGCGAACAGCGCCCAGAGGATATTCCGCGCCGCCGGTAATGTTACTTCCCAGACAACGCCGGTCATCGGCCGCCATTGCCAGAAAAGTAAAAGAAGAAGCAGGCTGGCGAATAGCACATACGTGCTGCGCTCCGCCGGCTCGGGGACGATTTGCGTCCACGCCCGCTTGAACCACTGGCGGGCCATGACGCTGTGCTGCACGGCGAAAAGCGCTAACAGAATGACATTGATGACAAGCGCCGCGCCGAGCGGCCCTTCGACGCCCGAGTCGATCGACTTCGGTACGGCGAAGTTGCCGACAAAGCCGATTGCGTAGAGGAACGTAACGAAGAAGATCAAATAGCTGACGACACCGTAAATGAAGATGATGATCCGTCCGGCCATGGGTTCTCCTTGGGAGAGAGGAATTGGGTGAGCGTCACAGTTAAAGGCTAAGCTGACCGGAGTGGGAGTGTCAAGCTTTATCGGGCTGACCGATGAGGTCGTTCTGACCGTAGTTCGTCAAAACGGCAGTCCCATCTGCTCGCCGGCTTTCGGCTCGACGGGCTTTTTCGCCAGCTCTTTGATCTTCGCTTCGAGCCACTGCATGTAAAGGCGGTGCGTCTTGCGCTTCTTTAAGGCGGCGATGCAAAGGCGGCGCACGGGTTTCGCGTAGCGCGGCCAGTTGTCGCGCATTTTGCGCGGCAGGCGGATGTAGGTCGGCGCGTCGTCGAGAAACAAAGGGCTCCGCGCGAGCGTCCAGATGTCGCACTGTTTCTCGCCGAACGGCATCGCCTCTGTCGCTTTCCCCGCCTTGAAATGAATTTTGGAAAGCCCCTGGAGCAGATGCGTCAGCTCGTGGCCGATCGTGTTGTAGGTGAGCTTTTTGACTTTCAGACGGATCGTGAGGCGCGCGGCCGCCTCTTCGCGCAGCGGCACGAGCGCGCTGCCGAGATGCGCTGAGGTATAGCCGACCGTGATCGTCTTGCCCTGTAGCTCGGGAAACTCGCGCAGCGAATTGAGCAGCATGTCGACGACGCGACGCGAGAGCCGCGTTCGCATGCGCGGCGTGAAGCGGAAGGGAAATTCCGGCTCGGCGCTCATCGATAAGCGGCGATTTTACGCGATTTCCCCACCGCGGAAAAGGATAATTTTCTAGATATTCTTCAGGCTGCTCAAAAAGCTCTCAGAGGTGAGGCGCGCGAGGCCGCCGAGTGCAGGCGTACTTTTTTCAGTACGTCGAGCGAAGGCGGCCGAAGCGCAACGAAGCATATGAGGCTTTTTCAGCAGCCTGCTAGTCCAGCTTGGTGTGCAGCCAGTGAATCACGGTTTGAAAAATATTGTCGATCGCCCCCATGTGACCGCCGGAAAAAAGCCGCATCGCCTTGGGATCGCCGTGCTCGAGCAGCAAGTAGAAGTCCTCGATCGGCACCTGCTTGTCTTCCTTGCCGTTGACGAGCAGCATCGGCGCGCAGGGCTTATCCAATAGGCCCTGGGTGACGAGCGAGAGCGCCGGCATTACCGCGCATAATTCGTCGAACGTTTTCTTGCCGAAGAGATTGGCGCGCGCCTCGATCAGATCGAAGAGATACGACGGCGCGTTGCGCGACTTCTCCTGCCATTCGCGCTGAAAGAAATAGTGCACGCCGCCGCCCCAGTTGACCACCGCGCGCAGCCGCTTCGCTTCGATGTGCGCCATCTTCGTCGCCCAGTAGCCGCCGAAGCTCGCGCCGACCACGGCGATTTTCTTCGTGTCGACCTCTGGGCGTTTCAGAACATAATCGAGCGCCGCCGAATGAACGCGGTGCGCGTCGGGCCCGGCGAGCATCGGACACTCCCCCGTGCCGGGGCTGTCGATCACGAGGCAGCCCCAGCCTTCTCTGACGAACGACTCCGCGAACGTCAGCCGCTCTTCTTTCCAGTTGTCGATGCCGCCCCAATGCATGATCATCGGCGCCGGGAGCTTTTTGGGAAGCCGCAGATTGCCGACGACGGTCTTGCCGTCCATCGGCATCGAGACGACTTCGAGCGGAATCTCAAAATATTTAGACGCGGCGAGATACATCTCGCGCGTCTTATCGTAGGCGTGTTTTTTGCCGGGCGAATTGGGAAACGGATGGCGCGCGATCCCGTAGTAGCCGTAGGCCTTGATGAACGCGTCCTTAGCCGCCTGCGCGTTGCCTTTGCGCTCCTCTTCGCGCGCCTTCGCTTCCCATTTGTCGCCGATCGCGCTCCACGCCGCGGCCCAAGGCTCCGGCTCGATGGACTCCATCTTCGCGAGCGCGCCTTCCGCCTCTTTTTTATCGGCGTGGATGAACGGCGCGCGCTTGCCGACGCGGCTCCGGATATCGTCTTTGATCTCTGCGATCGTCCGCGGCGCGAACATGTGGCCCTCCTACTTTTTCTCTCCCCAGAGCTTATCGAAAAATCCGCTCTTTTCCATCTCATCGAGATAACGGCGGTCGATCAGCGCCGCGGGCTTGATCGTCTTGGCGCGCGCGTCGAGTGGCGCGATCTCGTCGAGCGAAGCCTGAAGCGCCGCGTCCTGGATTACCAACCGCCGCTCGAGCGCGGGAATCTCCGAGTTGTACGAAGCGTCGAGAATCCGCGTGTCGTTGATGCGCATGTATTTGCCGAGAACTTTATAGACGAAATTTTTGTCGGTGTGCAGGATCTTGGCCGCCTCGGCCATTGCGCGCATGAAGCGGCCGATCACTGGTCCGCGTTTGGCGATGACCGAGCGGCGCGTCACCAGCGTCGTCGCCCCGTAGGGAATGCGGAGACCGGCGCCGTTGACGACGATGTGAAAGCCCTGCGCGATCGCGCCCGCGTCGCCCGGCGCCACGATCGAGGCGGCCTCGACTTTTCCCGCGACCAGCGCCGCGAGCGTCTCGGGGCCGCCGCCGGTCTGGATCGTCTGCACGTCGCGCGATGCATCCATTCCCAGGCGCCTCAGCGCCTGGATCGTGAAATAATGCGTGTTGCTGCCGAAGCGGCCGACGCCGATCGTCTTGCCTTTCAGATCCTCGGGCCGGCGGACCTCCGGCTTGGCGAGAATGTTGTGCGTCATGAAATTCTTGATGCCGCCGATGAAGACGAGATCGGTCGAGCCCTGTACGAAGGCGCGCACGTTGCCGATCGCGCCGGTGACCTGCACCTCGGCGTCGCCGCCGAGCGTGGCGGCGGTCGCGACCGGCGACGAAGAAATAAAAACGAGATGGAAGTCGATGTCGTATTTCTTGAATAGACCGGCTTCCGTCGCAATCCACGGCATCGATTGCGATAAGACCTGCGCCGAATGGACGCCGACGAGGCGGTCGGCGGCGTCGGCGGCATGTCGCCCCACGCCCTCAATCACAAGCGCCAGCAGTGTCAGCACTATTATTGTGTGCTTCATTGCACCCTCATGCGCCGCGTACGCGCTCGATAATCGCCGCGGCGTCCGAAGGCGTGGTATCGCCGCGCCACGCGACGTGGCCGTCGGGCCGCACGAGCACGAACCGGCGCTCGTAGATTCGCTTTACTTCTGGATAATCCAGTTTCATGATTTCGAGCGGCACGCCCGCCCGCCGCGCAGCGGCCGTGAACGGCTCTGTTTCGGCTTTCATATGGGCGAGTGCCAGCAGGACAAAGCCGCGGCCGAATAGGTCGAGCGTCGAGCGGCCGCCGGCGAACGGCACGTGCGGCGCGCGCGCACCCGGCCGCGTCGTCGGATTATAAATGCCGTGGTCGAAAGGCGGCGGGAGCGTGCCGTCGCCGACGCAGATCGGCGAGTCGTCGTAGCTGTAGCCGAGCTCGATGCCCGGCGAATCGTTCTGAAATTCCTTGGCCCGCGTCCTGAGAATCGCGGCGCGCGCCTTTTCGCGCAGCGCTCTCCCCTCTTCCGTATCCGCATCTAGCACAGGCGAGACATTCAACGCCTGATCGTAGCCGGAGCGCATCTCGCTCGCCTCCTGCACATTGCGCATGCCGATCGGCCGCCGCTCGGGCTCGTAGCTGTCGAGGAGCTTCTGCCCGCCCCAGCCCTGAAGCACCGCGGCGAGCTTCCAGCCCAGATCGACGGCGTCGCCGACGCCGGTGTTCATGCCGAACCCGCCGGCCGGCCATAAGAGATGCGCCGCATCGCCGGCGAGAAAGACGCGCCGGTCGCGGTAGCGCTCGGCGACGACGCAGTGGCCCGTCCACGGGCGCACGGCGATAATCTCAAAGGGGACATTTTCGCCGAGCGCGTGGCGCAGCTTTCCCGCCGCGTCGAGCGAATCGACCTGATCCGGCTTGACGCCGCGGATGTTGAGACGCCACAGTTCGCGTCCGTCGACTGCCGCGATCGCGCCCTGGATGTCGGCGTTGATGATTTGATATTGCACCGCAGGACCAAAGCGGCCGATCGACAAGAGCGGCGAGCGGAACAGCACGGCGACGTTCATGCCTTGCGAGAATGCGCCTTGCAGTTCAATGCCGAGCTGACGCCGCGCGTTGCTGCGCCCGCCGTCGCAGCCGACGAGATAATCGGCTTCGATTTCGCTGCGTGCGCCGCTCGCCGCGTCGACAACTGTCGCCGTGACGCTTCGCTCATCCTGCCGGAACGATTCGAATGCCGTGTGGTAGCGCACCTCCACGCCGGGAAGATTTCTTACGTGTCTTTGCAGGATGGGATCGAAGAACGGCTTCGAGACCCAGATTCGCCCCTCGGGACTGTACGGCGAGCGCGCGGCAGGATCCGCCGCTGCTGGATGATCGAAGCGCGCAATCTCGTGGCCGTTCATGCGCGTGACGAAAATGTAGTTGCGCGGATAGTCGCTCGGGAAACCGGAGCGGTAGCGCACCTCGACGGCGATGCCCCAGCGGCGGAGATGCTCGCAGGTGCGCGTGTTGACGAGATTGGTGGTGGGGAACTCGACGCTGCCGTCGGCCTGCTCGACGACGAGGCACTCGATGCCGTGCCAGCCGAGCTCGGCCGCGAGCGCGAGGCCCGTCGGCCCGCCGCCGGCGATCACGACGGGATAGCGCTTGCGGCTTATCGTCATTTCAAGCCGGCCGCGGCTTTTTGCGCGAAGCTGAAGTCGAAGACGCGCGCCGGCGGGACGTCCTTGTCGACGCCGCCGAGGCTTTTCTGCGTGAACTCGATCGCACCCCTCATCCACGCCTCGTCCGCGGAGCCGGCCGCGGAGATGCGGCCGACGTAGACGTCCATTATCTGCCCGGCGAGAGCGGCGTCCTTCACGCCGAGATATTCGCCGATGATCTTCGCCGCCTCGGCGCGGTTCTGTTTCGCGAACAGAAGGCCGCGCAGGCTGGCTTTGACGAACGCCAGCACCTCGGCCGGATCGGCTTTGATCTTTTCATCCGTCACGCCGATGCCGCCGGTCGGATAGGTCGCCATGTAATCGCCGGAGTAGGCGATGCGATTATAACCTTCGCGCTCGAGGATCGGCGGCCGCGGCGGCGTGAACAGGCCCGCCGCGATGCGGCCGGTGCGGAGCGCGAGCGCGGTCTCCTCCTGGCCGCCGACGACAATGCTGGTGACGTCCTTATTCGGCGTGAGGCCGTTTTTCTGCAGGATCGCCTGCGTCAGCAGGTCGATCGCGCCGCCGCGCGACGAGATGCCGACGAGCTTGCCGCGCAGCTCCGGCACGGAGCGGATGTCCTTCTGCGCCATCAAATCGAACTGCGGCTTGGCCGAGCCGATGAAGACGAGCTTGACCGGAATGCCGCGCACCGCGGCGGCGATCGTCGCACCCGAGGCCGAGGTGTAATCGACGGAGCCGCCGAGCAGCGCCTGCAAGCCGACGGCCCCGCGGATGAGTATTACTTCGACGTTCAGGCCCTCGTCGCGGTAGAAACCCTTGACGCTCGCTATTTTGAACGGCACCTCGGCGATCGAGATCGCGCTCACGGAAAAACGCACTTTCTTACTTTGCGCGAAGAGCGGGGGTACTGCGACGAAAAAGGCCAGAAGCACCAGAAAAGATAAATACCGGGAGCGCATTTGCGAACTCTCTCAGCGGGAGTAACACAGGGAAAATGAGACTGCAATAATAAGGGGCTTCTTGCGTTATCGGCTTCC
>DASWZY010000002.1:0-11382 GCA_036407055.1 Binatia bacterium | reverse complement strand
GATCTGAAACGCGTCAATGCTTTATATGAAACGATTCTCGCCGATCTCGCGCGCAAAGAGCAGGAGCTTCGGACGATCGACTCTTCGCTTGCGGCGCGCCGGGATTGGCTCGAGCGCCGCGTTGCGGCGCTCTATCGCTGGCAGCGTTCGGGCATCCCCTTCGTTCTCCTGAGCGGCGCCGACGGCGCCGGCGAAACGCTGCAGCGTCGCCGCTATTTCGAGGCGACGCTCGCGTACGATCGCGCGCAGCTCGCGCGCTTGAGCGATGAATCGGCGCAGCAGAAAGTGCTCGCCGAAGAGCTGGAAGACAAACGCGCGGCGGCCAGTGTACAGAAAAAAAATCTTGCCGCGATTCAGGATTCGATCCGCGCCGAGCGGCGGAAAAAAGAGGTCCTGCTCGCGTCGGTGCGGCGCGAGAAGGAAAGCCACCAGCGCGCATTGAAGGAATTGGAGCAGGCGGCGCTCCGGCTGCAAAAGATGATGGACGAGCTAAACCGCCGCGCGGTCGTCGCCAAGCCGGCGCCGTCGGGAACGGGCTTCGCGGCCCTGCGCGGGAAGCTCGACTTCCCGGTTAGGGGGACCCTGGCGAGCAGCTTCGGTGCGGCGCGCCACCCGGACGTGCCGGCGGAGGTCTTCCGGAAAGGTATCGATATCGACGCGCCCTTGGGCGAGGAGGTCAGGGCCGTCGAGGCCGGGAAAGTCGTTTTTGCCGACCGATTTTCCGGTTACGGCAAGATGATGATTATCGACCATGGAGAGAGATATTATACTGTTTACGCGCACTTAGCCGAGCTTTTGAAGAAGGCCGGCGACCCCGTTCGCCGCGGTGAGCCGATCGCGCAGGTGGGCGACAGCGAGTCGCTGGCGGGCAGCCGTCTTTACTTCGAAATCCGCAAAGATGGCAAGCCGGTCGACCCCGGGCCCTGGTTTAGAAAATGATTAGCAATTTTATTTTGTTTGCGATAAAGTACCGTTACATCTTTTTCGCTAGGAGTTTTTCATGAAGTTGGTCGCGCGCCACAAGTCGTCGCTTATCTGGATTTTATTCTGCCTGACGCTGGTTTTTGTCTTCAGCGGGCAGGTAGTTACGAACGTTTCGGCGATTCCGCGCGAAGACTACGAAAACCTCGAAACCTTCACGAGTATTCTCTCGATCGTCAAGAAAAACTACGTCGACGAAGTCACCTCGAAGGACCTGATCACCGGCGCGATCAACGGCATGCTGAGCTCGCTCGATCCGCACAGCGCGTTTCTCACACCCGATCTCTACAAAGACCTGCAGATGGACACGCAGGGGAGATTCGGCGGTCTCGGCATCGAGATCACGATCAAGAACGGCGTGCTCACCGTCGTGTCGCCGATCGAGGACACCCCGGCCTACAAGGCGGGCGTGAAGTCCGGCGACCAGATCATCAAGATCGAAGACGAGTTTACGAAGGACATGACGCTCGTCGACGCGGTCAAGAAGATGCGCGGCAACAAGGGCACGAAGATCACCATCTCGGTCAAGCGCGAAGGCATCGCCGAGCTTCTGAACTTCAGCCTCGTGCGCGACACGATTCGCGTGCAGAGCGTGCGCAGCCGTGTTCTCGAGGAAGGCTACGGCTACGTCCGGCTCGCGCAGTTCCAGGAGCGGACCGACCGCGATCTTCAAAAGGCGCTCGAGACGCTGAGCAAGGAGAAGGGCGGGCTTAAAGGTCTGGTCCTCGATTTGCGCAACGATCCCGGCGGCCTGCTGACGCAGGCGGTGCGCGTCTCCGACATGTTCCTCGACTCCGGCCTGATCGTCTACACGGAAGGCCGGCTCGAGAGCCAGAAACAGAAATACTTCGCGCACAAAGAAGGCACGTGGAGCAACTTCCCGATCGTCGTACTGGTGAACGGCGGCAGCGCGAGCGCCTCGGAGATCGTCGCCGGCGCGCTCCAGGACCACAAGCGCGCCGTGATCCTCGGCACCAAGACGTTCGGCAAAGGCTCCGTGCAGACGATTCTGCCGCTCGACGACAACTCGGCGCTGCGCCTGACGACGGCCCGCTATTTCACGCCCAAGGGGCGCTCGATCCAGGCCACCGGCATCGTGCCCGACATCGTCATCGAAAATCCGGTTGTGATTCCCGAGACCAAGGTGGAAGACAAGAACAATCGCCCGTCCTTGAGAGAGGAAAATCTCCCGGGCCACCTGCGCAACCCGAACGCCAAGCCGGAGCCGTCGAAGCAGCCGGAACAGAACTCCAAGCCCGAGCAGCCGCAGGACGAGGACCAGAAAACCGTCCAGCCGACGCCGCCGCCCGAAGGGACGGAAAACGACGCGCAGCTCAAACGCGCGCTCGAATTGCTCAAAGGCTGGGACGTCTTCAAGCAGCTCGTGTTGACCAACAAAGCGGATTGAAAAACTGGGATCAGGGATTTGGAATTGGGGATTAGGGGTGGTGCCCCAATTCCCAACCCCCAATCCCTAATGCCATCTTAATTAGCCCTCCACTCGGAGGGCTAATTGCTTTATAGTGTCGGTATGGTGAAACGGGAAGACGACCTGCCGCTTTTCGCCAATCAAATTCCCGCCTATCTCACCGTCAGCGAGCTCACCCAGTCGATCAAGAATTCGCTCGAGCGCGAGCCCGGCGAAGTGTGGGTGGTGGGGGAGATGTCGAATTTCCGCATCCCGCCTTCCGGCCATCTTTATTTCACGCTGAAAGACGACAAGAGCCAGATCGGCGCGGTGATGTTCCGCCGGCAGGGGAACGGCCTCGCGTTCGCGCCCGAAGACGGCATGGAGGTTCTCTGCTTCGGCCGCGTCAGCCTCTACGCCGCGCGCGGCGACGTGCAGCTCTACGTCGAGATCATGGAGCCGCGCGGCAAGGGCGCCCTTTATCTCGCCTTCGAGCAGCTTAAGCGCCGCCTCGCGGCCGAGGGCCTCTTCGCCGTCGAGCGCAAGCGGCCGCTGCCGGTGCTGCCGTGCTCGATCGGCATCGTGACTTCGCTCCACGGCGCGGCGCTGCGCGATATGCTCCGCATTCTCGACGACCGCTTCGCCCAGCGGCGCGTCATCGTGCGCCCCGTCAAGGTCCAGGGCGACGGCGCGGCCGCGGAGATCGCCGAAGGCATCGCCGATCTCTCGCGCTCGGGCCTCGTCGAGGTCATGATCGTCGGCCGCGGCGGCGGCTCGCTCGAAGATCTCTGGGCCTTCAACGAAGAGATCGTCGCGCGCGCGATTTACGCCGCGCCGGTTCCGGTCATCTCCGCCGTGGGGCACGAGATCGATTTCACGATCGCCGATTTCGTCGCCGATCATCGCGCCCCGACGCCGACCGCGGCCGCCGAAATGGTCGTCGCGCGCCGCGAAGAGCTCGAAGATGAGATTCATGCGCTCGCGAGCCGCTTTTTGCGCTGCCTGCAAGGCCGCCTCGACGTCGAGCGCGACGCGCTCGGCGGCCTCGCGAAAAGACTCAGCGACCCGACGCGGCGGCTGCGCGAGAACCAGCAGCACCTCGACGATCTCTCGCTGAGCCTATCGCGCCGGTTTCCGGGTCATCTCGCGCGTTTTCGACGCCGCCTGGCGCACGGCTCGGAGCGCTTGAACGGACTCAGCCCGCTCGCGGTGCTCCAGCGCGGCTACAGCATCGCGCACACCGTGCCGGACGGAGCGATCGTCAAAGACAGCGCGGCGCTGGCGGTCGGAGAGCGTCTCCGCGTCACGTTCGCGCGGGGGAAGGCGCTCTGCCGCGTCGAAGAGAAAGAATGACGTTCATCCTGCTGATCGCGACGCTCGCGCTTCTCCGGCCGGCGGCGGCTTTCGCCGAAGATCTTTCGATCGCCGTCCGGCCGACGCAGGTTTTGCAGGGCGGCGTCGCCGAGATCGTGATCTCCGGCCCCGTGATCGCGGATTTGAAAGTGCGCCGCGGCGCGGACGACATCCCGATTTTCCAGACCGAGCCGGGCACGTACGCGGCGCTCGTCGGCATCGATATGGACGAGAAGCCCGGCAAGGTCGAGATTGCGATGTCGGGGAAAAGTTCGGAAGAGGCGTGGAGCCGCACGGCGGCGATCAACGTCAGGCGCAAAGATTTTCCGCGCGAGGAGATCAGCGTCCCCCCGGCTTTCGATCAGCTCGACGCCGCGACACTCGAGCGCATCAAAAAGGAGCAGGCCTTGCTGAAGGCATTATGGAAAGTTCGCAGCCCAACGCGGCTGTGGCAGGAACCGTTCGCAGCGCCTGTTCCGGTGAAGGTGAATTCCGCCTTCGGCTTTCGCCGCGTTGTCAACGGCCTCGCGCGGGCGCCGCACGAAGGCGTCGATCTCAAGGCGGCGCTCGGCGCACCCGTCGCCGCCGCCAACGACGGGCGCGTCGTGCTCGAAGACAATCTTTTCTTTAGCGGCAACAGCCTGTTCTTGGATCATGGCGGCGGACTGTATACGATGTATTTCCATCTTTCGGAGTTTCGCGTCCCCACCGGCGCGTTGGTCCGCAAAGGGGATGTGATCGGGCTCGCGGGCATGACCGGGCGGGTTACCGGCCCGCACCTCCATTGGGGCGCGCGCTTGAACGGCGCGCGCATCGACCCGCTCGATCTCCTGGCTCTCCAGGGACAGAGCCGAAGTCCACAATAAGAGGAACGCATGCCTCAAGAGCCGGAAAAACAAAAATTCGAAACGGCGATCGAAGAGCTGGAAAAGGTCGTCGAGCGGCTCGAATCGGGCGAGCTGTCGCTCGAAGACTCGCTCGCCGCGTTCGAAGACGGCATCCGCCTGGTGAAGTTCTGCAACCAGAAGCTCACCGAGGTGGAGAAGAAGATCGAGCTGCTGATGAAGGACAAGGAAGGCAAGCTCCAGTTGCGGGCTTTCGAGCGCCGCAACGACTCCGAAAACGATCAGTGAGTCTCATGGCGGATTTCGCCTTCGAGCAGTATCTCAAACAGCGCCGCGCGATCGTCGACCGCGCGCTCGATCATCATTTCAAACAATCCGGCCGGCATTCGGGGACCATTTACAAGGCGATGCACTACGGCGTGTTTTCCGGCGGCAAGCGCCTGCGGCCGATTTTGATGCTCGCCGCCGGGGATCTGTTCGGCGCCGACGCGAAGCGCGTAATGCCTTTCGCGATCGCCATGGAGATGATTCATACGTATTCGCTGATCCATGACGACCTGCCGGCTCTCGACGACGACGGTTTGCGCCGCGGGCAGCCGACGGTGCACAAGGTTTACGGCGACGGCATCGCGCTTCTCGCCGGCGACGCGCTCTTGACGGAGGCGTTTCACGTGATGACCGACCCGCGCCTCGCGCAGGCGCGCGACGGCAAGCTGGTCTTGAGCGTCGCGCACGAGATCGCGCGCGCCGCCGGCGTCGCCGGCATGGTCGGCGGGCAGGCAATGGACCTCGAGGCGGAGGAGCGCGAAGCCGACCTCGCGACGGTCGAGTATATTCATGTGCGCAAGACCGGCGCGCTGATCCTCGCGTCCGTCCGCGCGGGCGCGATTCTCGCCGGCGCCGCGGCCAAGGATCTCAAGCGCATCAGCCGCTACGGCGAGTTCTTCGGCCTCGCCTTCCAGGTCGCGGACGATATTACCGACGCGTCGGAAGTTCCCGCGAACGGCAAGGAGATGAAGAAAGCGACGTATCCCGCGGTCGTCGGACTCGGCGCCGCGAAAAGCCGGGCGCGCGACCTGCTGCGGCAATGTTTGAAGGAACTGGAGCCGTTTGGTAGAAAAGCAGAGTCACTGCGCGCAATCGCGTGCGCGGTGGTCGAGGCGGCAGCCGGCAAGGCGCCCCCAGCCGGGAAGCGGCACACCGTCGATAAGGACATCCGGAGCTGAGGCCAACATGTCAAAACTTTTAGATGCCATCGACAATCCCGCCGACCTGAGAAAGCTGACCATCGAAGAGCTCCCGGCGCTGGCGGAGGAAGTGCGCGACGAGATCATATCCGTCGTATCCGAAGTCGGCGGCCATTTTGCCTCGACGCTTGGCGCCATCGAGCTGACGCTCGCGCTTCACTATGCCTTCGACACCCCGCGCGACCGTATCGTCTGGGACACGGGGCACCAGGCCTACGCCCACAAGCTCATATGCGAGAGGCGCAAAAAGCTGCAGACGATCCGCCAATTCGGCGGCCTGAGCGGCTTCTTAAGCCGCGAGGAGAGCGGATACGACGTCTTCGGCGCGGGCCACGCGGGCACTTCCGTCAGCGCGGCGCTCGGCATCGTCGCGGCGAAGTCGCTCAGCGGCGACGATTACAAAGTGGTCTCCGTCATCAGCGACGGCGGCCTCAGCGCAGGCCTCACGTTCGAAGGGCTGAACCAGGCGGGGCATCTCGGCAAGGACCTGATCGTCGTCTTGAACGACAATGAACATTTTATCGATACGCGCGTCGGCGCGCTTTCCTCGTTCCTGAGCAAGCAGCTGACGACCGAGGTCGCTGTCCGGCTGCAGCACAATCTCGGCGCGCTCATGCGCACCCTGCCGAAAGTCGGCGAAAACCTGTACCAGGTCGCGCGCAAGCTCAAAGAATCGTTCCTCGGCCTGGTCACGCCGGGTTTTCTCTTCGAGGCGCTCGGCTTTCAGTACGTCGGCCCCATCGACGGCCACAACGTCGCCGAGATGATCCAAACCTTCCAGAACGTGCAGAAGATCGAGCATCCGACGCTCGTTCACGTCGTCACGCGGAAAGGGAAGGGTTATACGCCGGCGGAGAAAGATCCGATCAAGTATCACAGCGTGACGCCGTTCCACGTCCTGACCGGCAAGGCGAAGAAGGAGAAAGGGCCGATCCCGAGCTATACGGAGGTATTCGCCGACGCGCTCATCAAACTGGCGAAGGAGAATCCCAAAATCGTCGCGCTCACGGCGGCGATGGGCAGCGGCACCGGCATCGACAAGTTCGCGCTCGCGCTGCCCGACCGGTCGTACGATGTCGGCATTGCCGAGCAGCACGCTGTCACCTTCGCCGGCGGCATGGCGACCGAAGGCTGGACACCGGTCGTCGCCATCTATTCGACTTTTCTCCAGCGCGGCTACGACGAGATTCTGCACGACGTCTGCTTGCAGAAGCTCCACGTCGTTTTCGCCCTCGACCGCGGCGGGCTCGTCGGCGCCGACGGCCCGACGCACCACGGTGTCTTCGATTTCGCGTATCTGCGGTCGGTGCCGAACATGGTCGTCATGGCGCCGAAGGACGAGAACGAGCTCCGGCGCATGCTGAAGACGGCGATCGACCACAACGGACCGATCGCATTTCGCTATCCGCGCGGCGAAGGCTTCGGAGTCGAGATGGAACACGAGATCCGCCCGCTCGAGATCGGCAAGGGGGAGTTGCTGCGCGAAGGCAAGGATATCGCGATTCTGGCGATCGGCAGCACGGTTATGCCAGCGCTCAAGGCGGCGCAGGAGCTGGCGCCGCTGGGCATCGACGCGGCCGTCGTCAACGCGCGCTTCGTCAAGCCGCTCGACCGCGAGCTGCTATCGACCGTGCTCGCCGGCGTCCCGCGCGCGATCACGGTCGAGGACAACGTCGTCGCGGGCGGCTTCGGCAGCGCGATCGCCGAGCTCATGGCCGACGAGGGCATCACGGGCGTGAACCTGCGGCGCCTCGGCGTGCCCGATCGCTTCATTCCGCACGGCACGCAGGACGAGCTTAAAAAACTCTGCGGCTTCGACAAAGACGCCATCGCGCAGGCGGCGATGCAGATGATGCGCGCCGAGCGGAAAAGGAAAAAAGAGACATCGTAAAGCGCGCGCGTCTCGATAGTCTGCTCGTCGAGCGCGGCCTCGCCGCGACGCGCGCCGAGGCGCGGCGCAGAATCCTCGCCGGCGAAGTGCGCGTCGGGGAAAAAGCGCCGGCGAAAGCCGGCAGCCTGGTCGATCCCGCCGCGGCGATCCGTTTCACCTCCGATCACAAGTATGTCGGCCGCGGCGGCGACAAGCTGGAAAAAGCGCTCGCGGAATTTGCCGTCGCGGTCGAAGGCAAGATCGTCCTCGACGTCGGCGCATCGACCGGTGGCTTCACCGACTGCCTGCTCGCCCGCGGCGCGCGCCGCGTCTATGCGCTCGACGTGGGCCGCGGCCAGCTCGCCGCCAAATTGCGCGCCGATCCGCGTGTCGTCGTCTTCGAGAAAACCGATATCCGGCGTCTGGACGCCGATCGCCTCACTGAAACGCCCGAGCTTGCGACCATCGATGCGTCTTTCATCTCGCTGCGATTGATTCTTCCCGGCGTCGCTAAGCTGCTCGCCGAAGGCGGCGAGATCGTGGCGCTCATCAAGCCGCAATTCGAAGTCGGCAAGGAAAAAATCGGCAAAGGCATCGTGCGCAGCGCGGCGGAGCACGCGCGCGTCATCGCCGAGATCGAGGCGGCCGCCTTGGCCGGCGGCCTCGAGCCGCTCGCCGTCGTCGCATCGCCGCTGCTCGGCGCGAAGGGCAACAAAGAATTCTTCATCCACTTGCGCAAAGTCGACTGATAGGGCAGAAGATTCTTTACACCCTCTACTTCTCGCCTCGAGCAAGGGCGAGATGAAGTGGGTCGCGCTTTTCGGAGAGATTCTTCGCTGCGCTCAGAATGACAGCTAAGAGTTTCGCGTGAATATGTCATCCTGAACGAAGTGAAGGATCTCTCCGAACCCGCAAGGTTCGAATGTCTTTCGCGACGAAAATCCGCTGCCCGCGCTGCGCCAGTGAATATCCCGCCGGAAAAATCGTCAACACCTGCCGCTGCGGCTCGCCGCTGACGGTCGAGTACGACGCCGCGGCAATCCGAAATGCGGTCGACAAGAGCGCGTTGAGGCAGCGGGAAGCGACGCTGTGGCGCTATCGCGAATTTCTCCCGCTGAGCGACGACCGAAACCGCGTGTCGCTCGGCGAGGGCTTCACGCCGCTGCTCGATGCGCCGCGTCTCGCGAAAGAATTCGGCTTGAAGCGCCTCTGGATCAAGGACGAGGCGCAAAATCCCACCGGATCGTTCAAGGACCGCGGCATCGCGCTCGCGGTCTCGCTCGCCAAGGAGCTCGGCATCGGCAAGGTCGCGATCCCGTCGGCGGGCAACGCCGGCGCGTCGCTCGCGGCGTACGCGGCGCGCGCCGGCATCGAGGCGCACGTGTTCATGCCGAAGGACGCGCCGCGCGCCAACGTCGCCGAAGCGGAGCAATACGGCGCCCGCCTTACGCTCGTCGACGGACTCATCAGCGACTGCGGCCGGCTGATTGCCGCGCGCAAGGAATCGGAAGGCTGGTTCGATGTCTCGACGCTCAAGGAGCCGTACCGCTTGGAAGGAAAGAAGACGATGGGCCTCGAGATCGCCGAGCAGCTCGAGTGGGAGCTGCCCGACGTGATCGTTTATCCTACCGGCGGCGGCACGGGGCTGATCGGCATGTGGAAGGGCTTCGCCGAGCTCGAAGCGGCCGGCTGGATTGGCGCGCGCCGCCCGCGCATGGTTTCCGTGCAGGCGGAGCATTGCGCGCCGATCGTGCGCGCGTTCAACGAAGGCAAGGAAGCCGCCGAGCCGTGGAAGGACGCGCGCACGATCGCATCGGGGCTGCGCGTGCCGCAGGCGGTCGCGGACTTTCTCATGCTGCGCGTGCTGCGCGAGAGCGGCGGCGCGGCGGTCGCCGTGAGCGACGAGGAGATGCTCGCCGATATCCGGCTTGCCGGCCGCCTCGAAGGACTGTTTTTCTGTCCGGAGGGTGCGGCGTGCGTCGCGGCCGTTCGCCGGCTCAGGAAAGCGGGATGGATCGGTTCGTCCGATACCGTGCTGATTTTCAATACGGCGTCGGGATTGAAATACCTCGATGCGGTCGGCTCGCGAATGTAACGGCCATGAACGGATTCATCCGCATCGCGCATCGCGGCAGCTCTGGCACCTGTCCCGAGAACACGCACGCTGCCATCGAAAAGGCGATCGAGAGCGGGGTTGATATGGTCGAGGTCGATTGCCAGCTCTCGAAGGACGGCCACGTGGTCGTATTTCACGATGAGCGGCTGCGGCGCACGGCGCGCGCGAAAGGCCACGTCCGCTCGAGGACGCTCAAGGAGCTCAAAAAACTCGACATCGGCGGCTGGTTCAAGAAATCGTTTAAAGGCGAGCGCATCCTTACGCTCGAAGAGCTTCTCGACATCGTCGACGGCCGCGCCGATATCAATATCGACATCAAGGGCGATCCGCGCGGAGCGCTCGGCATCGAGCTCAAGCTGCTTTTCATCCTCAGCCACTACGATTATCTCGAACGGACGGTGTTTTCCGCCTTCGACCAGCGCGTGCTGCGCCGCATCCGCGAGCTCGCGCCGGATACCCGGATCGGCGTCCTGCACGGCCGCGAGAACAAGGACAATCCGTTTCAGCTCGCGCGCGAACTGGGCGCCGAATCGCTGCACATTCAAAAGGACCTGGCCACCCCGCCGGTCGTCGAACGCGCCGCGCAGATCGGGCTCAAAACGCTCGTCTGGACGGTCAACGAAGTGAGCGAGATGGAAAAATTTTTAAAGCTCGGCGTCGACGGCCTATTTTCGGATTACCCCGAGAAATTCTGGAAGCTGCGGCAGGCAAGGACGGCGGGCTGATGCGCTTCGCCCCGTCTCAATCGCTCTCCAAAGGCTCTCGATGAAAAAGCCTGCACCCGCTGGAATTCTCCTGCAGCGCGGACCGTAAACGTCCTTGACTTGGCTCGCGAATCGGTTAGAATTGTCACGCTTAACAGAATCACGGAGCGGTAGGTGGAGCGGGGGTGATTCGATTTAATGACCGGAATACGTGTAAGAGAAAACGAGTCCATCGAGAGCGCTATTCGGCGCTTTAAAAAGCTGTGCGAAAAGGCCGGCATCTTGGCGGAGTTGCGCAAACGCGAGCACTACGAGAAGCCCAGCGTAAAGCGCAAGAAGAAGGCGATCGCGGCGAAGAAAAGAGCGCTGCGCAGGGCGCGCAGCCATTACTTTTAAAACGCCGCGCCTAGGCGCCGCGTCACGGGAGTGGGACTCAAAGCCGACATTCAGGACGGGATCAAGACCGCCATGAAGAGCGGCGACCGGGTCTCGCTCTCGACGCTGAGACTTCTATCGTCGGCTCTCCATAACGAAGAGATCAATAAGCACCGGGAGCTCAGCGACGAAGAGATTCTTAAAACCGTCGCCTCTCTCACGAAGCAGCGGCAGGAGTCGATCGAGTTTTTCCGCAAAGGCGGAAGAGACGATTTGCTCCGGCAGGAAGAGGCCGAGCTCGCGGTGTTGCGCCGTTTTTTGCCCGCGGCCATGAACGACGACGAGGTGCGCGCGGCGATCCGGAATTCCATCGACGAGGTGGGCGCGAAGGGGATTCAGGACCTGGGGCGGGTGATGAAGCAGGTGATGCCCAAGGTTGCCGGCCGGTCTGACGGCAAGCGCGTCAGCGAGCTGGCCAAAGAA
>DASWZY010000001.1:0-6131 GCA_036407055.1 Binatia bacterium | reverse complement strand
GCGCTTTTCGACGGCATCAAGAAATACCAGGAGACTGCGCAGGTCGTGAAAAATCTCTAGCGATGAACAACTTCGCAGAAATCTCGAGCTTGTTGCTCGACGACGCATGGGCGGAGTCCGACCCGGTGCGCGGCGCTCGCTCGTACATCGAGCGCGCCAGGAACGTGCTGCTGGAGCGCCATCGCGCCGGGGCGAGCGGCCGCGAAATCGTAACGGCATACACAGCGCTGATCGACCGGCTCGTCATCCGCGTCTTCCAGGTCGCCAGCGAGGATTATGTTCTCCGTTATCCGAGCCTCGACCCGCGCTGCGCGCTGGTCGCGCAGGGCGGCTACGGCCGCTGCGAGCTGAATCCGCAGTCCGACATCGATCTCCTTTTTCTCTACAACTGGAAGGTCACGCCTTATGTCGAGGCGGTGACGGAAAAAGTCCTCTACACTTTGTGGGACGCCGGCCTTGTTGTCGGCCATGCGACGCGCAGCGTCGCCGAATCGATGCGGCTCGCGAGCCAGGACATGAAGATCCGCACCTCGCTGCTCGACGCCCGCTATCTCTCCGGCGACCACGCGCTTTACGCAGAATTCGACAAGGCGGTGGTGGACTACCTGACCAAAAAGAACGGCGACCGCTTCATCCGCGAAAAACTCGCTGAGAGCCAAGAACGCCACGAGCGCTACGGCGGATCGGTGTACCTGCTGGAGCCGGATATCAAGGAGAGCGAAGGCGGGCTCCGCGACATCCATACCGCGCTCTGGATCGCGAAGATGAAACTCAGAATCCAGACGATCGACGATCTGCCGCGCGAGGGCGTCATCAGCGAGGCGGATGCAGCCGCTTTGAAAGGCGCGCAGGATTTTCTCTGGCGCGTGCGCAATGAGCTGCATTTCCACTCGAAGAAGCACCAGGACCAGCTGACGTTCGAGGAGCAGGAGATCGTTGCACGCGCGCTCGGCTTCCGAGACGAGAGCGGTGGAGTCCAGGGCGTCGAAGCATTCATGCGCCGCTACTACCTCGAGGCCGCCGAGATCAGCCGGCTTTCCAGCTTGATCATTCATCGGCTTACCGATCCGGGCGAGCCGGCGCAGTGGAGCTGGCGCGGGCTCGTCGCCGGCACCGCGGGCAAAGAGGTGCGGCCGGGCGTGCGGATTTCGCGCGGCATGTTGTGGATCACCAACGCGTCGTCGTTTCGCGGCAAGCGGGAAAATCTCTTGGGGATATTTTCCGACGCGCAAAGAAACAAGGTCGAGCTCAGCCACGAAACACGCGCGGTCGTGCGCCAGCAACTCGAAATCATGGACGACGACTTCCGCCGCGACCCGACGATTGCCGCGCTCTTCCTCGACATTCTTCGCTACAAAGAGCGCGTTTACGAGACGCTGCTCGAAATGCACCGTACCGGCGTGCTCGGCGCGTACATCCCGGAGTTCGGCCGGCTTCTCTGCATGGCGCTGCACGACCTGTATCATATCTATACCGTCGATCAGCACTCGCTTCGTTTGGTCAAAGAGCTCGAGCGGCTTAAATCCGGCGAGTTTCGCGACCAGCTGCCGCTGCTCACGCAGCTCGCGCGCGATACGGAGAAAATCGAGATCCTGTATCTCGGCCTCATGTTCCACGACATCGGCAAAGGCCTCGGCGGCGGCCATTCGGAAAAGGGGCGGGACATCGCCCGCGCGATCGCCGGCAGGCTCGGGCTGAACATCGACGAAACGAATCAGCTGGAATTTCTCGTGCTCCATCATCTGCTGCTCGCGCACACGGCGTTCCGCCGCGATATCGACGACGAGAAGCTCGTGGTCGACTTTACTAAGGTCATGGCGAACGCGAGCAATCTGAAGATGCTTTACCTGCTCACCTACGCCGACATGAAATCTGTCGGACCACAGGTCTGGAATCATTGGAAGGCGTCGCTCCTCGAGCAGCTTTACGTGAGCTCGTCACGGCTGCTCGAAGAGCTCGATAAAGGCGCAATCACCAGCGAGCGCCGCGCCGCGCGGCTACGTCGAATCAAGAGCCGCGTCGAGGCCCGGCTGGCGCGCGCATATCCACCGAACCGGGCCGCTGCGTTCATCGCCGCGATGCCGGACCGCTATTTTCTTACGACGCCCGAGGACGAGACGCCCGCGCATTTCGAGTTGATCGAGCGGTTTAAGGACCAAGCCTATGTCTCGGCAGTGCGTCACCTGCCGGAAAAAGAGTTCAGCGAGATGACGATCTGCACCACCGACCGCCCCGGACTTTTCGCCAATATCGCCGGAGTCTTCGCCGCGATGGGCCTCGACATCCTGAGCGCGCGTATTATCACGCGGAACGACGGCCTCATCCTCGACGTCTTCCGTATCTCGCACATGAATATGGCCGAATCGGTCATGCGCCCGGAGCGCTGGCAGCGCGTCGAGGCGCTGCTCGAAAAGACGCTAACCGGCGCGGTCGACGTCGCGAACCTGATGCAACAGACCGACAAGCCTTCGCTTTTCAAGAAGCGCGCGCCGAAGGTGCCGACGGCGATTCAGATCGACAACAAGGCGTCGGACGACTTTACCATCGTCGAGGTCTATACGCAGGACCGCCTCGGCGTTCTGTTCACGATCACGCATACGCTCCATCTGCTCGGCCTTTCGATCCACGTCGCGAAAATCTCGACCAACGTCGATCAGGTCGCTGACGTCTTCTACGTTGCCGACGAGCACGGCGGCAAAATCGGAGATCCCGCCAGGCTGGAGGCGATCCGCGGGGAACTCTACCGGGTTCTGGTGGGGGAGAATGGACGAGCCGCTCAGCCTGCAAATTGACTCATTTCTGCAGACGCTGGCCGTGGAGAAGGGACTCGCGCAGAACACCGTCGAGGCGTACAGCCGCGATCTCAACGGACTCGCCGGTTTTTTAAGCGCCCGCGGCGTGAAGAATTGGCCGGCGACACGCGAGGTCGATCTAAGACTCTATGTCGCCGCCTTGCGAAAACGCAGGCTCGCGCCGCGCTCTATCGCGCGCGCCATCGTCGCGATGCGGCAGTTTTACCGCTTTCTCGAAAAGGAGCATCTGATCCAAGAAAATCCGCTGCCACAGATCAGCGAGCGGACCGCGGGGCGCAAGCTGCCCCACGTCCTCAACGGCGATGAGATCGGCAAGCTGCTCGCTCACCCCGATCCTTTCACGCCGCTTGGGCTGCGCGACCGCGCGATGCTCGAACTGCTGTACGCCTCCGGTCTGCGCGTGACGGAACTCATCCTGCTGCTCGTGCATCAGGTGAACCTCGATGGGAATTATCTCATTGTGAAGGGCAAAGGCTCGAAAGTCCGCCAGGTGCCGTTCGGAATGAAAGCCCGCGAAGCGCTGATGCGGTACTTGTCCGAAGTACGGCCGAGGTTCTTGCGCGGGCGCCAGAGTCAGTACTGCTTTGTGACGCGCTCCGGCAAACCGATGACGCGGCAGGGTTTCTGGAAAGGATTGCGGCAGCATCGGCTCGCCGCCGGCATTGAGAAGCGCGTGACGCCGCACACGCTGCGCCATTCGTTCGCGACACACCTTCTGGAAAACGGCGCGGACCTGTGCTCGGTGCAGTCGATGCTCGGCCACGCCGACATCGCAACGACCGAGATATACACGCACGTCGCGCGCGATCACTTGAAGCGGGCGCACCAAAAATTTCATCCGCGGGAGAACGGTGGCCGCAAACTACCGAGAAAATAGAGGCTTTTTCCTTGTCTTTTCACCGGCTGTGCCGTATTTTCGAATCATTCCCGAATGGAAGAAACGATCCGCGACATCGCGATATGGGCCGTGCCGGTCTTGCTCGGGGTCATCTTTCATGAAGTCGCTCACGGCTGGGTGGCGAACAAACTCGGCGACCCGACCGCCGCGCGCCTCGGGCGGCTCACGTTGAATCCGATTCCCCATATCGACCTCTTCGGCACTATTTTGCTGCCCGCGATTCTGATCGTGAGTGGCGCCCCTTTCGTCTTCGGCTATGCGAAGCCGGTGCCGGTCAATTTCCAGAATCTGCGGCGGCCGAAGCAAGACATGATCTGGGTGGCTCTCGCCGGCCCGATGACCAATATCGTTCTCGCGCTCGTGAGCCTTTATATTTTAAAATTCGCCGACAGCGCGGCTTACTCGGCGACGATCGCGACTCCGTTGGCGCTCATGGCGCAGAGCAGCGTCAACATCAACGTCATGCTCGCAGCGTTCAATTTGTTTCCGGTCCCGCCGCTCGACGGCGGGCGCGTGCTCGTCGGGCTACTGCCGAATCCGTATTCCGCCGCCGTCGCGCGCATCGAGCCGTTCGGATTTTTGATCATTATTCTGTTGCTGATGACGCACACGATCGACGTCATTCTGGGGCCGATTGTTCGCTTTATCCTGAGTATTCTGGGAGCGCTGCTAGTCTAGTAGGACGAAACAGATGGACACGATCGTCAGCGGCATGCGCCCCACCGGGCGGCTGCATCTCGGGCACCTGCACGGCGCGCTGAGGAACTGGGTGCGGCTACAGAAAGATTATCGCTGCTATTTTTTCGTCGCCGACTGGCATGCGCTTACGACCGATTACGCCGCGCCGCAGGGCGTCCGCCAGAGCGGCGTCGAGATGGTCGCCGACTGGCTCGCCGTCGGGCTCGACCCCGAGCGCTCGGTGATCTTTCGCCAGTCGGCGGTCAAAGAGCATGCCGAGCTTCATCTATTGCTATCGATGATCACGCCCCTCGGCTGGCTCGAGCGCAATCCGACATACAAGGAGCAGATGCGCGAGGTCGAAGGAAAAGACCTCTCGACCTACGGATTTTTGGGCTATCCCGTGCTCCAGGCGGCGGACATCGTGATGTACAAGGCCAACAAGGTTCCGGTCGGCATCGATCAGGCCCCGCACGTCGAGCTGACCCGCGAGATCGTGCGCCGCTTCAATCAGTTTTACGGAGCGATCTTTCCCGAGCCGGACGTTCTTTTGACGGAGATGGCGAAAGTCCCCGGCCTCGACGGCCGCAAGATGAGCAAGAGCTACAACAACGCTGTGTTCCTGACGGATACGCCGAAAGAGATCGACCAGAAGCTCTCGCGCATGATGACCGATCCGGCGCGCGTGAAGCGCAAGGACCCCGGCGAGCCGGCGAAATGC
Source organism: Binatia bacterium (assembly GCA_036407055.1). Classification (GTDB taxonomy): domain Bacteria; phylum Desulfobacterota; class Binatia; order UBA9968; family UBA9968; genus JAJPJQ01. The sequence continues at coordinate 1,021 of DASWZY010000001.1, read as the reverse complement.
CCGGCGTTCAACCTGCACAAAATCTATTGCACGCCGGAGGAGATCGATTACGTCACGAAGGGCTGCCGCACCGCCGGCATCGGCTGCCTCGAATGCAAGAAGATCATGATCAAGCACGTGATCGCGGATCTCGAGCCGATCCGGGAGCGGCGCGCGGCGCTGGAAAAGCGCCCGGGCCATGTCGAGGAGGTCCTGGAGCGCGGCACTCGCGCGGCGGCGCAGAAAGCCGAGGAGACGATGACCGACGTCCGAATGGCGGTGGGCCTATGAACAAATTCCAGCTCGAAGTCTTCGAAGGACCGCTCGACCTGCTGCTGCATCTCATCAAAAAAAACGAGGTCAGCATCACCGACATTCCGATCGCCGTCATCACCGAGCAATACCTCGAAACGCTCGAGCTGATGGAATATCTCGACCTCGACGTGGCGGGCGAGTTTCTGGTCATGGCCGCCACGCTGGTCCAAATTAAATCGCGCATGCTGCTGCCGCCGGATCAGATGGAGACCGACGAGGACGAGGACGGCGACCCGCGCGACGAGCTCGTGCGGCGCCTGCTCGAATATCAGAGGTTCAAAGAAGCCGCCGGTGAGCTTGAGCGCCGCGATGTTTTGCGTCGCGATGTGTTCGCGCGCTCGCCCGAGCCGCCGTCGGAAGTCGAGACGGTAGGGTTCGACAGCGTGTCGCTTTTCGATCTCATCAGCGCGCTGCGGACGGTTCTCGAACGGCTGCCCAAAGACTCCGCGCATCAGGTGGTCTTGGAGACGGTGTCGGTCAGAGAAAAAATGAGTCTTTTGCTGGACGATCTGCACCGGCGCGGCCAGATCGTCTTCCAGGAGCTTTTCGCCGGCGCCGTTTCGCGGCTCGACGTGATCGTCACGTTTCTCGCGATGCTGGAGCTCGTCAAGATTCGCGCCGTGAAAATCTGGCAGGAAGAGACGGCGGGGCCGATTGTCATCGCGCCGGCGGCGCCGCTCGACGAGGCGCAGCAAAAAATGGCCGGAGCGGCCATAGAGGAAGACGG